>JAQUKQ010000051.1 GCA_028718985.1 Desulfobulbaceae bacterium
TAGTTGGTAGTCCGTGTTTGTTGGTGAGTGGTGGAATGGCATGAAAGGCGCGGTGGATATAGGCATTGCCGTCGATCAGGTAGACTGGCTCGGTGTTTTTCATGGTTGGTGTTGGCTGAGTTTGGGAAAGGGTGGATTTGGATGGGCTGAGCAAGTGAGTTGAGGCAAATGTTCGATATGTTAGAGTGGAACTGATACTAAGTCAATGTGTAATTCCGGCGTATGGCTCTGGCAAAGGAAAAGGAGAAGTGGGAGGAAGCAGGAAAAGGCGTTCGTAAACTCCCCTTTTTTTGTTTGGGCAATTCTTGCTTGACTTTTTAGGGTGCCTGACTCGATAATTAGATGTTGGTAACATAATAGCTGTCACGGCGATGGCAATTCGAATTTTTAACCTGGAGAGTCAAAATGGCTGAGAAGGTCAATTTTAGGGTGGCACACCTGAAGATTACCGATCATCTGGTGTTGGGCATCACCCAAGATAAGATCAATAAAGAGGTGGAGACGTTCAAATATCTGAATCTCCAGTGTCAGCCGATGATGGGTTGGCAGCAGGTGGCTGGGGCCTTGACTGCGGGCCAGGTCGATGCCGCTTTTATCCTTGCCCCGACCGCCATGGATCTCTACAAGGCAGGTTTGAAGGCAAAGCTTGTCCTCTTCAGCCATAAATCCGGCAGTGTCTTGATTAAGAACAAAAAGGCCCATATTGAGACAATTCAGGACTTCAAGGGCAAGGTGGTGATCATCCCCTATCAATTGTCGATCCACAATATGCTGTTGCACAAACTCTGTAGTGAGGCGGGGATTGAGCCTGGGGCGGGCAAGGACGTGCAGCTTGAGGTCATGGCTCCCATGCAGATGGTGGAGGCCTTGCAGTATGACGAGGATGGTGAAATCGCAGGCTTTATCGTGGCGGAGCCCTTTGCCTCACAGGCGGTGACCGAGGGCTATGGCGAGGAATTTTGTCTGTCGAAAGATATCTGGCCGGAGCATCCCTGTTGTGTGTTAGTGGTGCGCGACGAGATGATTGAAAAGCACCCTGATGCCGTTCATGAATTGACAACGAGTCTTGTCAAGTCCGGTAAATTCATCAATACCTCGGTGACAACGGCGGCACGCATCGGGGCAGAGTTCCTTGGCCAGAAAGCGGAGGTGATCAAGCGCGTCTTGACGGAGCCCGCTGACCGAATCACCACGGCCAATCTTTTCCCTGTGCTTGAGGATTTAGGGGTGATTCAAGACTATATGCACGATAAAATGGGGATCATGAACGCCAAAATCGATTTGGAGCAATTTGTCGATACTCAGTTCGCCAAGGCAGCCAGGGCAACTTGACTTGGCTTAGAGAGTAAAACAAGCCTCTCTGCAGATTACGCTAAGCGAATGGTGAGGCGCCCCGCCTACGTGCGTTGACTCGATCGCGGCAAGAGTTGGTAACTAAATCGTTATGCGCTAACAGCCATGACCACGGCGTGGCAACTGATGCCCTCTTCACGGCCGGTGAAGCCCATGGTTTCAGTGGTTGTCGCTTTTATATTGATGGACGAGGATGGAACCTGGCAGATTGCTGCCAGGTTTTTTTGCATTTGGGGGATGAAGCTGGCAAGCTTTGGTCGTTGGGCGACGACGGTGATGTCGGCGTTGTTTAGCGCATAGCCAAGGCTTTCGGCAAGCGCGATAACTTGCGTCAGAAGTTTCAGGCTGTCGATACCCTTATATTGTGGGTCGGAGTCGGGGAAATGCCGGCCCAGGTCACCAGCGCCCATTGCACCAAGAATGGCATCGCACAGGGCGTGGGTCAGGACATCGGCGTCTGAGTGGCCGAGTAGGCCAAGAGCGTGGGGGATGGACACTCCTCCCAAGATGAGGGCACGGTCTACCACCAGGCGGTGAGCATCATAGCCATGCCCGATTTTGAATAGTGGAGTAGGGTTGCTCTTGGTTGCTAAGAGGGCTTCGGCCATGACCATATCCTCTGGCGTGGTGATTTTAAGGTTGGTCTCGGAGCCGGTGACGATGGAGATAGGGTGGCCGACTCTCTCCAAGAGGGAGGCCTCATCGGTGCCGGAGAAGTGGTCCTGATCTGCCTTCGCGTAGGCTTCGCGAAGGAGATTCACCTTTACCGCCTGCGGAGTTTGAGCTCGCCAGAGATTATTTCGATCGATAGTCTGTTTGACAACGCCGCAGTTCTCTTCCTTGATGGTATCTTTAATTGGAATCGCTGCAATGGCGGCACCATGCAGAGAGGCTGCTTGCAGGCAATCAAGAATGATTTTTTGGGAGACTAGGGGGCGGACTCCGTCATGGATGACAACGAGCTCGATGTCCTCTGCTAAGGCGTTTAGCCCAGCCTGTACCGAATCCTGCCTGGTTTCGCCACCAATAACTATCTGGCAGGCAGAGGCAAGCCCATGGCTGTGCAACAGTTTGGTGGCCCTGTCCTGATGGTCTGCGGGAACGGTCAGGATAATTGATTGAAAACAACGGGCCTCTTGAAAGGCTGTGAGGGTCCTGACCAGGAGGGGGATCCCTTTGAGTGGCAGAAATTGCTTGGGGGTTGTCGCCCCCATGCGGCGGCCGATGCCGCCGGCGGTGATGATAGCGGCGGCTGGAGGATGTGCGGTCATGGAGATGTCTTCGGATAAAGGGCAAATCGTGCCTGTTGGCGCTCTTGTGAAGAGTAGGCTTGCAGGAGTTGCCAACAAAAATAAAAAAGGAGTGGGCTATAAGCCGAATTCTGTACCCTGCCGTTCAACCTGCCTTGCAGCGGATCTTGGGACGGGCCATGATCATTTATCTGGGATGCCAGTCGCCTGGCACCTCTAGCGATCTACCCGGAAACATCGGACGGGCCGTCCTCAAGTGTTTCCCTATTTGATGTTGCTCCAAGTGGGGTTTGCCATGCCTTTCATGTCACCATGAAAGCGGTGAGCTCTTACCTCGCCATTTCACCCTTACCGGGGCCTGCAGCCCTGGCGGTTTATTTTCTGTGGCACTTTCCTCGGGGTCGCCCCCAGTTCGAATTACGAACCACCTTGCCCTGCGGAGTTCGGACTTTCCTCTGGCCTCAAGAGGCCAGCGATCATGCACCCACTCCTAAAGTGTGCAGATTAACGGAACAGTTTTGGGGCTGGGGCTAAAGCTGACTATCGCCCTGAAAAGTCTTGAGCGGTTTATCGTTCCTCAACCTGTGCCAAATGATACATCATTCGGTTGCAGGTGGGGCAGGAGAGGAGCTCTTGTTCCCGTAAGAGTTGGTTGAACATCTGGGGCGGGATGTTCATGTTACATCCCCGGCAAACACCCTGAGTGACGCCGGTGACCGCCAGCCCATTTCGTTTGACGCGCAGTTTCTCGTAGCGATTCAGATACTTTGGGTCAACCAATTTGGCTTGGGCGTCACGGATTTTGGTGATTTTCAGTTTGTCTGCTTCCAGCTTGGCGATCTCTTGGGCTACCCGCTTGCTGTCATTTTCGAGTTGCAACTCCTGCTCGGCGCAACGCTTGCTGAATTCTTCTATTTTCTTCTCGATCAATTCAGACTGTTCCATCAGGAGGGTCAGCTCTTCTTCCCGCTGTTGATTGGCGAGTTTGGTATCTTCGATCTCCTTTAGGATGCTTTGGTATTCGCGATTGGTTTGAATGCTCATCAGCTTGGTCTGGCGATCTTTGATTCGTTCCGCTTCGTCGGCAACGGTGGCCTCTAGCTCGCGGCGACGTTTCTCACCCATGGCAAATTGCTCTTTGTAGTCAGCAATTGCTTCGTAGCCTTGCTCTATCGCCTTTTTCGTGGTCAACAGTTCTCCGTGGCCATCAGCCATTTTTTCGTCAATTTTTTGGACGTCCAGGTCAATGGCCTGTAGGTCCATTAAATTTGTGATTGCTTCTTTCAATGTCCGTACCTCTCTTTTGATGGTTGCTGATCGTTTTCCGCTATGAAGAAGGAAAAGGGGTTTATTTGTCTTTCTGTCGCGTAGACAGGAATTTCTATGGCATGATTGGCAAGGCTGTCGGTAAGTTGTGCGGCCAGCGCGGTGCTGATGTGGTGTTCGGTTGCGAAGTGCCCGGCATCGACGATGCAGAAATTCGCCTCTTCGACCCAGCGTGCGATATGATGCTTGACTTCGCCGGTAATGTAGAGCTGTGCGCCCTTTGCGTGGGCGATGACGGCAAAATCTGAACCGCTGCCGCCGCAGACCGCTACCCGGTGGATTGTCTCCGGGAGATGACCGACGATGGGAACTGCTGACAAGTCAAGGACTTTGCAGAGATGACTTAAGAAGTCGTGGCCGCGCAGTGGCACCGCGAGAGTGCCGATCTGGCCGAAGCCAAAACCCGGTTCGGCATTACTGGAGTCGCTGAGAGGAGTGAGGTCGATTAGGCCAAGATGCCGGGCCAGGATGTTGCTTACCCCATTTGGCACAACATCGAGGTTGGTGTGGCATGCGATGATGCCAATGTGTTGGGTGATGGCCTTACCGATAACGGCGCCGGTTGCTTGGTCGGTGCGGATGGATTTGAGGGGCGAGAAGATCAGCGGGTGATGTGTGATGACGAGGTTCGCATTGCGGGCCAGGGCCTCGTCTAAGAGTTGGGAGGTAGGATCAAGACCAATCATGATGCCGGTGACCTCCTGCCCGGGATCACCAATCAGGAGTCCGACGTTGTCCCACTCCTCAGCCAGGGAGAAGGGAGCCAGGCTGTTTGCAATTGTTAGGATATGCTGAATAGAGATTTTGGCAGGACGCATAGAGGTGAGGATTTGGCCGTCGTGGCAAATAAAAAAGGTGTAACCTTGTCGGGCTACACCTTCTGTTCGGTGGCTCTTCTGCTCTGATCTGAGAACCGGAAAAAGTTATTTCGTGCGATGGGTGCAAAAATCAATGTCGCCTCTTGTTTGACAGTGAAAGCATAAATCCTTGGCAGGGTAAGTTGGTGGGCCCACCTGGACTCGAACCAGGGACAGACCGGTTATGAGCCGGTGGCTCTAGCCAACTGAGCTATGGGCCCTTCTACCTACAGGAAACGACATAAAATGATTGAATAGCGAAATAATGTCAAGGTTTTTTTTGAAAAAAAACAACAGGACCGGTTCTCCTTGTTATTGGAGGTGCATAGTTAAGCGCGGGCCATCTCTTGCTTTAAGAGGCAGCAGGAGATGCGGTGGCAGGGGTGACCGTTTTCATCATACTGCAAGCTGCCGGGTTGCAAGAGCTTGTTCATGATGCACCCTTCCGGGATGGAGATAGGAAAAAAGTTTTTCTCAATCAGGCCGCTCCGGAGGCACAGGGTGTTGTTCTCGATTTGGTACGAGTGGATGGGGTAATCCTCGCAGAGAGGGCAGCAGTAGACGCGGCCATTCGGGAAGATGAAGAAGTTTTCGGCGACGAGACCAGCGCACTCAAACGGTTCGTCGGGGTTGAGGAAGACTTTGGGGAAGATAACGTGCAGCCCAAGTTCTGCCGCGGCGTGGGCGACTTGTGGCACGGTGTCGAGCCACTGCTCAGGGCTGATTTGCAGCGGTGGGTTTGCGCGGTCGGTTAGGCCGGCCGATTTGCCCCGCAGGCCGATAACCTGAATGAAGAAATGGCTGACGCCAAGTGTCTTCAAGAGCTTTGGCATGGCGGCAAGATGAGTAATGTTTAAGGCACTCACCGTATAGATGACGCTCACTTCAAAGCCAAGTGCTACTGCCTTGGCCAGATTCTCGGTGCAGGTCTTGAAGACCCCTGGTCCGCGAAGGGGATCATTGACTTCAGAGCAAGGGCCATCCAGGCTGAAGCTGAGCACCGCATCCGTTGGATGAATTTTGTCGAGCAGGTTGTGGTGCAGGTAGCCGTTGGTGTCGACAGTGATCGACTGATAGCCAAGTTCTCGAGCTTTGGTGATAGCCGTGGGGAGTGCCGGGTGCAGGGTTGGTTCGCCACCGAGCAAAATGAGGTTTGTTTTTTTGTCTGGGGCGGCAAAGAGCTTGAGCCAGCTGACGATTGTCTCCTCCGGCAAGGTGATGCTGCCGTGCTGCTCAGGATTGATGTAGCAGTGGCGGCAGGAGAGGTTGCAGGCGGTCAGGATATGAAAGAAGACATTTCGCTCTTTGCTTTGGAAGGCAAGGGTGCGTTGTTGGAATGGGGTTGGCATGGAACGGTTTCCTATGGTTGGTCGAGTGTGTAGTTGGCTAGCATGGTGTCGCTGAGATAGTGCGATGTGCAATCAGCAAAAAAGTGTTTGAACAGAGCGAGGCTTTTGTCGCGCAGGATGTATGGGGTGATGGAAACCGTCATCCCCTGGTAGAGGGGTTTCAGCTGGTCAAGGGGCAGGTCTGTGCCGCCTCCCATGGCATCCTCATAGGCGTAGACGATGTCTTGGATGCCGCTGATTAGTAGCGTGGCGTAGCACATCAGACAGGGTTCCAGGGTGGCGTAGACGGTGACCTTGCTGGGCGGCACATCGGGGTGCCTGTCAAGGAGGTCGCGCAGGGCGAGAATCTCGGCATGGTCGACTTCATTGGCGATTTGCTTGGCATGGCCACCGCTTCGCTGCCGCCTTCCACGGGCAATGATCTGCTGATTGTGAACAATAACGCATCCTACGGGGAACTCCCCTGCGGCCAGGGCGGATTCAGCCTCGTTTAAGGCCTCTTTCATGAATCGATGATGGTCAGGCATGGCGATGTTTTTTTAGGAAAGAAAAGAATAGTGTTGACAAGTGTGGGACAACAGTCCACTTTGCAGGGGCAGGTTTTCCTGTCAAAATGGCGTGGAAAAGAGAACCAAAGAATAGTCGTTATCAGATTTTGAGACAACTTATTTTGTGCTTGGTTGCCAAACCGGACGCAACGCATTGATATGCTGATTCGCGAGAAAATAGAACAGAACGAACGTAACTCGCTCTCTGAGTATGCCTGTCTGAGTGCCGAAAGTAAAGGCAGGGTGCGGGAAGAGGATCACTGTTCGTTGCGTACCGCTTTCCAGCGTGATCGGGACAGGATTGTTTATTCTAAGGCCTTTCGTCGCTTGAAATATAAGACGCAGGTCTTCCTGGCGCCAAGCGGCGATCATTACCGGACTCGATTGACCCATACCCTGGAGGTCTCCGAGATTGCCAGGACCTTGGCGCGTGGGCTCGCACTGAACGAAGATCTGGTGGAGGCTATTTCGTTGGGACATGACTTGGGGCACACCCCATTTGGTCATGCTGGGGAAACTGTGCTCAGGGAGTTGGCGCCTGGGGGGTTTTTGCACTACCAGCAGAGCTTGCGGGTGGTCGATGTCCTTGAAAATGAGGGAATGGGGCTGAACCTGAGCTACGAGGTGCGGGACGGCATTGCCAAGCATTCCAAAGGCTATGGCGAGGTTATTCCCCAAAACAGCCATGACATGCCGGAGACTGCGGAAGGGTGTGTTGTGCGCTACGCCGATATTATTGCTTATTTGAGTCATGACCTTGATGATGCTATCCGCAGTGGCATTATCAGTCGCCAGGATATTCCCGCTACGTGTGTCGAGGTGCTGGGAAATAGTCACTCGCGACGCAATCTTGCAATGATTCAAGGGGTAATTGCTGGCACTGCCCCGAGGGACGGGCGTTTAGTTTTTGGGGTTGATCCGGAAATTGGTGAGAGCATGCAGGTGTTGCGAACCTTTCTGTTTCATAATGTCTATCGGTCGGAGCAGGTTCACGCGGAATTCATGAAGGCCTCCAAAATCCTGAAGGAGCTCTTCTGTTACTATATGGAGAACAAAGAGCTGTTCGAGCAGCAAATCAATCGGTTCGCGGCGAGTTCCTCGCATGGGCGAAGAGTGTCTGATTATGTCGCCAGCATGACCGATCGTTACGCCATGAATCTATATCAGCAGATATTTCTCCCCAAAAATTTTTCTTGATTGCTGTCTTACCCATTTAATCTGTAAAGGAGAAACCGGTGTCTGAAGAAGTTACTTTTATATCTTACGAAGAGGCCAAGCGGCTGGTCGGGAATGTGATTGAAGAAGAGCACCTGCACGAGGCGAATCGGCGGATTTTGACCGCTTACGACCAGCAAGGGAGGGAGTTGTGTTGGTTTGATGCCGAAGAGGTTCTGCTGGAAGTTGGTGGTAAACCTAAAAGAAAACCAACCGACCACGAGAGTGAAGAGGTGAAGATGGCAGCCGTGGAGTATGTCTTGCACAGGATCCCAGATTGGGTGCTGCAGAGGAAGGATTGAGCGGTTTGGAGCGGGAGGGCTTGAGACGGTTTCCTCCGGTTGATTTGACGGCGGGCTTGGTTTGCCAAACACCCGGCATCGTGAAAAAGCTTTTATTTTTGCCAGAGGTGTGCTATAAGTAAACAATAATAGTTTGTGCAGTACCTGTTTTTCTCATCATACAGATTACATAAAGCAACCGCACATCCCGATTTACTTGGAGTGCGGTTTTTTGTTTGATAGCATAAGCTGTCCGCCGAAACGCAATTCGGTAATTTTATTAAGAGGTCCAATGTTGGATCGAGCACGAAGGAGCTGTTAGAGATGTCAGAAGGAAAAGTTAAATGGTTTAACGCGTCAAAGGGATTTGGGTTTATTGAAAAGAGTGACGGCACGGATGTGTTCGTACACTACTCCGCTATCAAGTCAGATGGTTATCGAACCTTGGAAGAGGGCGCAGCCGTTCAATTTGATGTAGTCGAAGGTAGCAAAGGCCCAGCGGCCGATAACGTTACCTTGTTGTAAAAAACCTCCGGTTTGTCTTTTGGGCCTTACGCCCGAAGGCCCCGCCTGAAAATGCCCCGCTTCATGCGGGGTATTTTTTTTATCGCTCCCGTATTGTACTACACAAGTGAGACAAAATGACCTTATTTAGTGCCCTTGGTATCCATGAGGATATCGTGAAAGCCCTTGACTACTTGGGCTTTTCCACCCCTACCCCTGTGCAAATGCAAGCTATCCCGCTGATGCTCGGTGGCCATAATGACGTGGTCGGACTAGCGCAGACTGGCACTGGCAAGACAGCTGCTTTTGGTGTGCCCATCATTCAGTTGATAGAGCCGAAGCGGCGTGTCCCTCAGGCCTTGATTCTCTGCCCGACGCGAGAGCTTTGCATGCAGGTGACCAAAGATCTTGAGAGCTATTCTCGATTTACACCAGGGATCAAATCTCTTGCTGTTTATGGCGGGGCACCTATCGTCAGTCAGATTCGTGACTTGAAGCGCGGCGTTCATATCGTTGTCGCTACCCCGGGCCGTCTGCTGGATCTGATTCGTCGAGGCGAAGCCAATATCGCGGCGATCCAGACACTGGTCCTTGATGAAGCGGATGAGATGTTGCAAATGGGCTTCCAGGATGAGTTGAACGCTATCCTGGCCCAGACGCCAGCCACGAAGCGCACGGTACTCTTCTCTGCCACCATGCCCAGCGAGGTGGCGGCGATCTCCAGGAAATACATGCGTGATCCGATTGAAATCACGGTTGGTGACCGCAACACCGGTACTGAAAATGTTGAGCATGTCTACTATCTGGTGCAGTCCCATAATCGCTATGCGGCCATGAAGCGCATTGCCGATATGAACCCGGACATGTATGCCATTGTCTTTTGCCGAACACGGCAAGAGACGAAAGATATCGCTGAAAAGTTCATTGGCGATGGCTATAACGCTGAGGCTCTGCACGGCGAGCTCTCTCAGGCGCAGCGCGATCAGGTTATGGATCGATTCCGGGCGAAGAATTTACGGCTTCTAATCGCTACCGATGTTGCGGCGCGGGGCATTGATGTCAAGGACCTGACGCATGTAATCAACTACAACCTACCGGATGAGCCTGCTAACTATACCCACCGCAGTGGACGCACCGGAAGAGCCGGTCGTAACGGCGTGTCAGTCTCATTTGTTACCGCCAATGAACGCTATAAAATTCAAGATCTTGAAAAGCGGATCAAACGGAGATTCGAGCGGGGGCAGATTCCAGGGGGGCAGGATATTTGTGAACGGCAGCTCTTCAGCCATATCGAAACCATCAAAAATGTAGCTGTTTCTCAAGAGCGAATCGATCGCTTCATGCCGGCTATTAGCGAGGCCCTGGCTGAGCTGAGCAGGCCCGAGTTGATCGCCCGTTTCCTGTCGTTGGAGTTTAATCGCTTGCTCGATTACTACCAGGGTGCCCCTGATCTGAACGTTAAAGAGAATGAACGGCCGAAACGTGCTCTGGAGGCAAGGGGGGCCAAGCCATGGGCGCAGGGGCAGAGCCAAACGAGCCGCTTCGTGCTTAATGTTGGCAAGCGGGACGGCATGAACCCCAGGCGCCTGCTCGCTGAATTCAATGCGGCGCTAGACAGCAACAATGTCAGGATAGGCAGGATTGAGATCTTGGCGAATTCGACGACGGTGGAGGCGGAAAGCCGCCATGCTGATTCTATTCTCAGGGCATTTCAGGGGCAGCAGATCAATGGGAAGCTGGTGAGTATCTCGATTGACACTCGTCCGGGTGTTGGTGGTGGTAAGCCGGAGGCTAGGCCGCGTTCATTTGAGAATCGGAAAAACGTGAAATTTTCTCAAAAGAATCAGGACCGTAAGCCGCGGCAATGGATACAATCCACCGCGCGGCCTGTGTAAGCCCGTCTGCCTGAAGTGACTCGGGCACCGCATGTGGGTGTCGCCGACGTTATATCTTTTTACGTTGTGCCTCTACCAGTGCTTTGAGCCCATCGAGTCCACCGACCGTCAGGCGGCGGCCATTCACAAAGATGGTCGGGGTGCCGCGAACTTCTGCCTTGATGCCATTTTGCAAATCGGCTTGGATCTCTTGCTGCAGCTTTGGGTCGTTACTGTCCTTGGTGAATTGCTCCATGTTGAGGCCGATGTTCTTGGCGAACTCGGTCAGCTTCTCGTCATTGAGAGTTGAGTAATTTTCAAAAATTTTATCATACATCTCCCAAAATTTTCCCTGTCTGTGGGCTGCTCGAGCAGCAATAGACGCGGGGAGGGAGAATTGGTGGCTTCTGAGCGGGAAATTTTTGTACACGACCTTAACATCTTTGGGGTACAGGGCTAAGAGTTGGTCGAGAAGAGGTGAAATCCTGGCACAGTAGGGGCATTGGAAATCGCTGAAGATGGCCACGGTGACGGGGGCGTTCTCCGGTCCTTTGAATGGTGCGCCAGTCGTGTCGATTTTCTGGATGAAATTTACAGATAATATTGTTGTTGTGCCGGTGGACGTGTTGGTCAGGAAAAGTTGCTCCCCGGATGGAGAGGAGGCGATTTTGTTGGCCGGGCTGGCAAGCTTAATGCTGTCTTTTAGGGTGCCGTTTGTTTCATAGATGTCGACTTGGCCTTGGCTGCTTAGCGTAAAAAACAGCTGCCCGTCAGCGGAGACAGCGGTATCGGTCAAGCCCTCTGCTGACTTGAAGGTGTTACTGATTTCGCTTTCCACGGTCGCCTGTGATGGGAGGGCTAACGGTAGTTGCAGGCCTAAGCACAAGGCGAGGATGGGTAGTTTTTTCATTGACATAGTGACTCTCCGGTAGATTTTTTCCGACCATCGTTGGTCGCAGAGGATATTGGACCAACATACCATATGAGATGTGGTGGCTCAACATGTAACCTTTGCCCTGTCAATGCCTGTCAAAATCCCGGCAGATGGTGGCCCCTATTTTTTCGGTAAATCCTGCTTGCTTTCTCCTGGCGGCCATGGTAAGGAAGAGGATAGTAAAGTATTTGTCGGTTTGCAGGGGGGGCTTGTGCCTCTTTGCAGACAGGCCACTCGTCGGTTTATCATGTGATAATTCGGCAATTTAATTAAGTAGGCCCTTGGTTGGGCCTAGGACAAAGGAGTAGTTAGTGATGTCAGAAGGAACAGTGAAGTGGTTTAATGCGTCTAAGGGCTTTGGTTTTATTTCTCAGGACAATGGTGGCGATGATATTTTTGTTCATCATACCGCGATCAATGGTGAAGGGTATAAGAGCCTGGATGAGGGCGCACGGGTTAGCTACGATATCGTAGCTGGTCAGAAAGGCCCAGCAGCTGCAAACGTTACAAAGTTATAAGAGTAGTCCTACATATCCTGAAAGCCTCGTTCACGCGGGGCTTTTTTTTTTGCCTTTTGCCTGGCCCGGCTCTTGATTGCAAGGGGTCGGGTTTTGTTTTCTCTGCAGCATGTCTTTTTTTGTATCCAGAGGCATGAGTCGCTCCTTGTTCCATCCACCTCCCTTCCCCCCCCCGCGGCGTCTCGATAGATCGGCGCTGTCTCCCCTTTCCCCAGCCAGGCGCTTTCTGTGTTCGGTCTAGGTTCATCGAAAAAAAACGCTCGTCAGGAAAGAAAAACGTGTTTACTCTTTGCAAAGATTATGTGTTGAAATGGCGGGGTTGATCATGACTGCTTTGCTCAAGCGGTGTAATTCTGTGTGTTGTTGAGCTGGAAGGGCACCTAGCGGGAATCCTTGGAAAGAATATTGTTATGAAAAAATGTGACTCATGCAAGGGCTGCGGCCGGATGGTAAACGATTTGCCCTCTGCCTGTGCGAATTATGTCATCGTTGGCAATATGAATGTTGGCAAGTCAACAATCTATGCCAGGATGCGCAGTATTGAGGTGCCGAGTGTCAACATCCCCGGGATTACAGTCGCTATCAAGCGGGGGCGGATAAAATCGCAGCAGGGTATGGTTTTTGACACCCCTGGCATCTACTCAATTTTTTCCGGTAACCAGGACGAACGTGCTTCGCGAGACATTTTGTTGTCGCCAGAGCTACAGGGGGATAGCAATGGCATTATCATGGTCGCCGATGCGAAAAATCTGAAACGTTCTATCGCTATTGCTCTGCAGTATATTGAGTACGGTTTGCCAATGCTTTTCGATATCAACATGATCGATGAGGCGATATCGCGGGGCATTGAAATAGATTACCAGAAACTTTCCGAAATGCTTGGCGTCGAGGTCTGTGCAACCATTGCGCGTGAAGGGCTTGGGGTTAGTGAATTGATCGCAACCCTGCCATGTCTCTGCCGCCCGCAGCCTAGGATGAAATATCCGCTCAGGGTCGAGCAGTTTTTGGAACTGGTAGAAAAATTGATTAAGCCGAAAGCTGTGTCGGCCAGGGCGTTGGGTTTGTTGCTGCTCTCCGGGGATCAGGGTGTCGAAGGGTATATTGGCGATAATTTCGGGCGTGGGATGTTAAGTCAAGTCAAACAACTTGCCGAAAAATATCGGCAGGATGACCCCGGCAATATGGAGATTGCCCTCGCCAATCTTTATCATAATGAAGCCGCCAGAATTGCGGCTGAGGTGCAGACTGTTGAGGCGCCCACGAAGAACCCATTTATCTTGACCTTGGGGGATTGGTGCACGCAGACCTCGACCGGCATTCCTATTGCCATGGCTGTGCTTGTCGCCATGTACTTTTTTGTTGGTTCCTTCGGTGCAACCTATTTGGTGGATCAAATCAATGGGGTCATTTTCGAAGGGGCAATCATCCCCTGGACAAACAAGTTTGTGCGGTTGATACCAAGTGCTTTTGTGCGTGAATTGATTATGGACCCTGACTTCGGGGTGTTGCCGACAGGGGTTTTTCTTGCCATGGGCCTGGTGCTGCCGGTTATTTTCTGTTTTTATATCGCTTTTGGTGTCCTCGAAGATTCCGGCTACCTGCCACGAATCTCCATCTTGCTCGACCGTGTCTTTCAGAAGATAGGTCTGAACGGTAAGGGTGTTATCCCCTTGGTGATGGGCTTTTCCTGTGTCACCATGGCCTTGCTTACTACCAGGGTCTTGACGACGGAAAAGGAGAAAAATATCGCCTCGTTTCTTCTTTTTTTATGTATGCCCTGTGCCCCTTTGATTGCAGTCATGTTGGTTATTCTCGATAAGATGCCGATCTCTGCCCGCGTCGCTGTTTTTGGCATTATCCTGCTGCAGCTTCTGGTTGCAGGTTTCTTAGCCAACAAGATTCTGCCCGGAGAGCGTTCGCCGATGTTCTTGGAGATTCCGGTTATGAGAGTTCCTAAACCTCTGGCAGTCTTGAAGATGAGTGCTGCCAAAACCTATTTTTTCATGAAAGAGGCAATCCCAGTTTTTATTTTTGCTTCGGCGGCCGTGTTTGTCTTTCAGCGTCTTGGCGGGTTAGGTATGCTGGAAAAGGCCCTTGGCCCACTTATCGGGGAGGTGATGGGCTTGCCGGATAAGAGCATCCAGGTTTTTATTAAGACGATGATCCGGCGGGAAAGTGGGGCGGTGGAGCTGCAGCATCTGAGCGCGATCTATACAAATCTGCAGCTGGTTGTCAATCTGCTCGTCATGACCTTTGTCGCTCCGTGCATCAATGCTACGATCGTTCTTTTTAAGGAGCGTGGAGTGAAGGCAGGAGCGGTGATCATGATAGCGGTAACGGTCTATGCTGTCTTGCTTGGCAGTTTAGTGAATCACACCTGCCGATTGCTTGGCATCACCTTTACGTGAGGCAAAAGGCCATTATGAAGAGAGTGGAGTTTTTCCATGAATGAAAAATTTGAAGAGATCCTTGAGGCTATTTGGGTTGCAAGTGAAAGCAGTCTGTATTCCCTTGATGCGATCAGAGAGAGATGTGCGATAGCTTTTACGGCGCAGGATCTGGCTGATTTGCAAGGGGAGGGGATGATTATCCAGAATGAGGGGAAAATACTTTTCACCAATGAGGGAAAAATCCTTGCGGAGGGGATTATTCGCCGGCATCGTCTTGCTGAGGTGTTGGTGACCAGTATCTTGAAGATGAAAAGCCTTGAGATGGAAAAGATTGCTTGCCAGGTGGAGCATTGCCTGTTGCCAGAGGTCGAGGAGTCGATTTGCACGTTGTTAGGGCACCCTGAATTATGCCCGGATGGGAAGCCCATTCCCAAAGGAAGGTGCTGTGACCGTGGCCAGAAGGTGGTCAATAGTACCGTCGTTAGTCTGGCGGAGCTTAAGCCCGGGGAGAAAGGCAAGATTACCTACATTAAACCAGGGAGCCATTCTAATCTGCATCAGCTCATCTCTTTTGGCCTGACGCCTGGCGTCATGGTAACCGTGCACCGCAAGTCACCGGCCTTTTGCATCAAGTTTGAGAACACGGAGCTTGCCTTGGATGAAGAGATTGTGAAAAATATTTTTGTGTGGCGGCTGGTGGATTGAGCTGCTTTTGAGCGAGGAGTAGAACTGTTTTCGTGCCGCCTGCACCTCAGCCAGGTCGAGAGTTCGATGGCAGATTGTCTACCAGAAAAGGCGAACAGCGGACGGCGAGACTTTTCTTTTTGACCCAGACCAAGAGCATGGTGACGGTCTCTCCTTCCAGATTGACAATGCTGGGTAGCTCTTCGGCAAAATCGATGTCATCGTTGTTGAATTCGTAGTAGAGATTTGAGCAGTAGGGATCGGCCATTAAGATGAATTTGTGCTCGGAATACGGGTGCCTGTGGGGGGAACCAGAAAAGGGAACATGGGTCTTTCTCAAGTCGGTAAAGTGGTGAATCTCTTTGACGGCAAGGAGTTCAAATTTTCTGGCTTCTTGTAAAAATTTGTTGATCGGCATTGTTTTTCCCTTTACTGGTGAAAGGACTGGGTGGAGAAGGTAGAGAAGATTCCTCTTTAGTGTATAAGCCCTGGCGGTCAGTTGTCAATGTCTTTGCACGGCACGCCCGGCACGGATGAAAAACGAAGAATTTACTGTTTCTTGATTATTGCAAATCAAGTATGTTGCGCACGAGAAAAAGATGCGGGATGGAGATTCGATTCTTTCCACTTGGAGCTTGAACTTGGCGTTATTGAATAGAAAACAGGCCTACAATAATCAAAAAAATAAGGAGAAATAGCATGAGCGATGACAAGGTGATTCACCTCAACGATACAACTTTTGATGCCGAAGTCTTGCAGAGTGACAAACCATGCCTGGTCGATTTTTGGGCGCCATGGTGTGGGCCGTGTAAGGCTATTGGCCCGGTTATTTCTGAGCTCGCCGGCCAGTTTGAAGGAAAGGTTAAAATTGCCAAGATGAACGTTGATGAGAGTCCAGCCACACCTGGCAAGTACGGGATCAGAGCCATCCCGACCTTGATCATGTTCAAGGGCGGAAAGGTTATTGAGCAGACAACTGGCGCGGTGGGCAAGGCTCAGCTGGTGGCCATGATCGAAAAAGCTGGCTGATTCACCTTTTTTATTGTTGGCTATGTCAAACAACACTATTCATGAGCTAATTATTATCGGCGCCGGGCCGGGCGGCTTGACTGCTGGGCTCTATGCCAGTCGGGCCAGGCTCGATACCGTATTGGTAGAAAAGGGGGTTGCTGGGGGCCAGGTCCTGGCCACCGACTGGATTGACAATTATCCCGGTTTCCCCGAAGGAATCAGTGGCTTTGATCTTGCCGAGAAGATGGCGGCCCAAGCTCAGCGTTTTGGTCTGAAAATTGCCAACGGGACGGTCACCGGGATGGATTTGTCGGCAGATGTGAAGACTGTCTCCTTTGATGATGGGCAGTCGTTACGAGGGCGGGCAGTTATTATTGCTACCGGGGCGCGGCCTAATCATCTGCACGTGCCAGGGGAGGAGGAGCTGACCGGCAGGGGGGTCTCCTATTGCGCGACTTGCGATGGGCCGTTTTATCGAGACATGGATATCGCGGTGGTTGGCGGTGGTGATACGGCGCTGCAGGAAGCGGTCTATCTCACCAAATTTGCCAAAACTGTTACCGTAATTCATCGGCGGAAAGAATTTCGGGCCGCCCCGGTGATCCAGGAAGAGGCAAAGGCCAATAAGCAGGTACGTTTTCTGCTCGAGGCCGAAGTAGTCGGCATCGAGGGGAAGAAAGAGGTGGAGGCCTTACGGATTCGTTATCAGGATGGCAAGGAGGAGACACGCTCTTTCCAGGGGGTGTTTATCCTTATCGGCATTACCCCGAACAGTGAGATGCTGCCCCTAATGCATCTTAAGCATGAACAGGGATTTATTGTTACCGACTGCTTGATGAAGACCAATCTGCCGGGGGTGATGGCGGTTGGCGATATCCGGCACGGTTCGGTGCGCCAGGTAGTCACGGCGGCGGGAGATGGTGCCGTTGCCGGCAAGTCAGTGGAGCAGTATCTTGATTCACTTCACCATAAAAAATGAGGGGCGGCGTGAGGCTGCTCGTAACTCTGGGAGTACCTTGATGACGGTTGCAGGTGGTTCGTATGGCGTAGTTCGGGGTGGAAGGGATTTCATGACGGCAATGGCCCTAGTCTGTTGTCTGTTTCTCTTGCCGGGATGCGCGGCCATGGATGGGGTTTTCTCTTTTCTTGGGGTGGGAGGTGGCAGTTCCAAAGCCGATTCGCCGGATAGCATGGCGATGATGGCAATCGATGATTTTAACCGTGGCGAGTATAGCGATGCCCTGAAGCTGTTTGATGACATCAAGGAGCGTTTCCCGTTCAGCCCTCACAGCATGCTGGCCGAGTTGAAGTCAGCTGATTGCAACTATTACTTGAAGAAATATCCGGAGGCTATCGCTCTTTATCAGGGCTTTGAGGGGAACCATCCCACGAATGAGGCGATCCCGTATGTCCTGTTCCAGATAGGCATGAGCTATTATATGCAGATTGACACGATTGATCGCGACCCAGGCGCGGCAACTGATGCTATTGCTGCCTTCGAGAAACAGATGAAGGCCTTCCCTGATTCGCCGTATCGGGCGGAGGCGGATGGCAGGCGAATGGCCGCCTTGAATTTCTTGGCGAACCATGAGTTTTATGTTGCTATGTTTTATATCCGCACAAACGAGCTTGAACAGGCCGAACCCCGCCTGCGCTATGTGCTTGACACCTACCCATTCACCACGATTGCCAAGGACGCGGAGCGCCTTTTGGCAGATATCAAAGCGGGAAATCCACCGAAGAGAACTTGGAAAGACTGGATTCCCGACCTCGCTTTGCCTGATTGGCGAACCTTCAGCACCATGTCTCCAGGTGGTGTCTCTGTTCCTGCCGAGTAGCTTTTAGCCCCTCCATTCCTGACTGCAAGATTTGCCTGGCAATCGTTTTAGGGTACTGGCATTTCTTCGTTGAAGCCAACGAACAACCCGTTTTCTTGTGCATTCTCATCTTGACAGATGAGGCTATTCACAATAAATGAGTGCTGGTTCATTTGTTCGGGATTGTCCAATCGCTTCGATTTCCTAAGTTGAAAGTGTCATTGTGTTTCGACAGTGCCGAGAGGAGGGCAAGGGGCGCTTCTCAAAAAACGAAATTAGCAAGAGGAGGAAATTTTTCGATGAAAAAAATGATCAAAACCTTAGCAATCGGCTGCTGTATCTTGGCAGCTCCCGCATTTCAGGCCCAGGCGAGCAGTAAAGTTCAAAAGCCAAGCCCGGACAAGATCATTCAGATGATGAAGGACGGGAATGCCCGTTTTGTTGCTAATAAGTCTACGAATCCCCATGTCGATTCTGCCCGTCTGATTCAGGCCGGCAAAGAAAACCAGGGAGATTACGCCTATGCGACAGTCCTTGGCTGTTCTGATTCCCGGGTGCCGATTGAACGTATTTTTGACGCCGGGATCATGGATATCTTTGTGGTCAGGGTTGCCGGGAATGTGGTTGACGTTGATGAGGCGGGTTCGATTGAATATGGGCTTGCCCATGTCAACACCCCGGTTCTGGTCATTCTGGGACATACGCAATGTGGTGCGGTGACGGCCGTGACCAATGCCATTCAGGGCCATGGGCACCCCCTTGAGTTCAATATTCCACCCTTGGTCGATGATATCGAACCGGCGGTCAAGCGAGCGATAGCGGCTAATCCAACGGTGGCTGCTGCCGACATTATCCCCTACGGTATTGAAGAAAATGTCTGGCAGGGGGTGGAAGATCTTTTCATGATCAGCCCTGCTTCCCGGGAGATAGTCAAGAGCGGCAAAGCCAAGGTAGTTGGCGCTATCTATGATGTCAGTACTGGGCAGGTGAAGTGGTTGCCTGAAGAAAAGGTCAGCGACATACTTAAGAAGGTGGAGAATAATCCGGCTCGGGCGATACATGCCATGGCAACAGAAGCAGCTCACGAGGCCGCCGAAGAGCAACGAAGTCACTGAGGCCAGTAGCCTAGCCTTTCGGATCCGACATAAACAGAAGAAGGGTGGACGCTTCTCCGCGAGGGTTGCTTCCACCCTTTTTTGTTAGCGGACTCTTTTAAAAGAGGCTATAAAATATGATTTTTTGAATTCATGAGATTGAGACTTTCTTCGCTGCTTACCATCGCATTTACTGTAGTATACGGTCGGAATTGGGCTGGGAAAGCTTCATTTTATCGTTATAAGTCCTGCCAACAGTCGAAAGGAAAGGGGATGAGCGTGTAACCGCCAAGGTGTTACTCCTGCTATATTCGAACTTTCCTCTACCAGTTAGCAGTTGCTGGTTACGCCTTTTTGTCGTAAGGTTTGCGGAGTGTGTAGCCGATGACGTTCTGTCCCAGGAATCATCCTCTCCCAATCTGTCTCTCCCCATGGATATCATTACCACCCATCTCAACGCCGATTTCGATGCCTTGGCCGCCATGGTGGCCGCCAAGAAGCTCTACCCCGAAGCCGAGATGGTTTTTCCAGGCTCTCAGGAACGGAATGTCCGCGAGTATATCAAGCATACTTCACTTGTCTACACCTTCCCCCGTTTGAAAAATATCAACCTCTCTGAAGTGACCCGGTTGATCGTGGTCGATACCCGCCAGCGGAGCCGGATTGGCGCTCTCTCCCAGTGCCTCGGCAATCCGAATATCTCCCTGCATCTCTATGACCACCATCCCAACGCGCCGGATGATATGCATGGTGATTTGGAGGAGATCCGGACCATAGGCTCTACCACTTCGATTTTTGTTGATATCTTCAAGGTGCGACAGCTCTCCGTCACGCCTGACGAGGCTACCTTGATGACGTTAGCCATTCATGAGGATACCGGTTCGTTTTTGTTTGATACGACCACCCCGCAGGATCTTTCGGCTGCCTCCTGGTTGCTGGAGCATGGCGCCAATCTCAATGTGGTCTCGCCATTTATGGTGCAGGAGTTGAGTGCTGCCGAGCTAGGGATCTTAAGTGAGTTGATCGATTCGGCAACGACCTATTCGATTCAGGGCTTACCGGTGGTAGTGGCCCGGATAACACTGCCTAACTATATCGATGAGTTTGCCTTGCTGGTCCGCAAATTCATGATGATTGAAAATTTGGATACCTTGTTTGCCTTGGCGACGATGGGCGATCGACTGTATCTCATCGCCCGCAGTCGGGTGCCGGAGGTGAATGTTGGCACGATTGCGCTCGAGTTTGGAGGAGGAGGACATGCCTCGGCGGCCTCGGCTACGATTAAGGATATGACCTTGATTGAGGCCGAGGAAAAGCTGGTGCTGCTGCTCCATGAGTACGTCCACCCTCGCAGTTTGGCGCGGGAGTTGATGTCGGCGCCGGTTATTTCTGTGCCGCCAGAGATGAGTATCGCGCAGGTCAATGAAATTTTGACCCGTTATAACCTCACTGTCGTGCCGGTGCTCGATACGGAACGTCGGGCCCTTGGCTTAATTTCGCGGCGGGTGACGGAGAAATCGATCTTTCATGGCTTGGGGCACTTGCCTGCTTCGGAATATATGAGTACTGATTTCGCCACCTTGTCACCGGATGCGAGTTTGCGTGATATTCAGGAGCGGATCATCGAACATCGTCAGCGCTTCATCCCGGTCTTGGAAGATGAGCGTGTGGTTGGGGTAATCACCCGTACCGATCTGCTGAACCTTCTGGCGCGGGAAAGTGCCAGCAACAGCCTTGATCCAGATCGTGAGGAGCAGCCATCCAGCGTTCGGCATCGTAATTTGAATACGCTCATGGTCAATAGCCTGCCCAAGGAGATGATCGTTCTTTTGCGGACAATTGGCGAGGTGGCCGAAGAGATGGGTTTTTCCGCATTCGTCGTGGGTGGCTTTGTCCGGGACCTGCTACGGCACAGCCGAAATTCTGATCTCGATATTGTCATCGAGGGAGATGGCATCTGCTTTGCCAAGGAGTTGGCCGGGCGATTGGGTGGTGTGGCGCGGACTCATGAAAAATTCAACACTGCCGTGGTCAAGCTTTCCGATGGGTTTAAGGTCGATGTGGCGACTGCTCGCCTGGAGTATTACGAGTATCCAGCAGCTCTGCCGACGGTGGAGATGAGTTCGATTAAGCTCGACCTCTTCCGGCGTGATTTTACCATGAACGCCTTGGCCATCTCCTTGAATCCCAAAAGGTTTGGTTTGCTGGTCGATTTTTTTAATTGCCAGAACGATATCCGTGACCAGCAGATCAGGGTCTTGCATAATTTGAGTTTCGTCGAAGACCCAACTCGGATTTTTCGCGCCATCCGTTTTGAACAGCGCTTAGG
The DNA here is from genome assembly GCA_028718985.1 of Desulfobulbaceae bacterium. Taxonomy (GTDB): domain Bacteria; phylum Desulfobacterota; class Desulfobulbia; order Desulfobulbales; family VMSU01; genus VMSU01. The sequence continues at coordinate 21,335 of JAQUKQ010000051.1, forward strand.
GTTCAAGTTGGGGAAATTTACCGAGCGTTTGATCAAGAGTGCCATCCGCCAGGAGATGTTTGGCCAATGTTCGGGGAAGCGATTTTTTCAGGAGTTGAAATATATTTTGGCCGAGGAGAATCCCCAGCCTGCCGTCTACCGGCTGGCGAGCTTCAATCTTCTCACCTTTTTCCATCCAGCGCTTAAGCTTGACCAGCGATTGAAAAATATTTTGCGCGAAACGCATCGCAGCGTTGCGTGGTATAAATTGCTCTACCGGGGGCAGCCTTTCCGGCAGTGGCTGATTTTCTTGCTGGCTTTGACGGCACGGCTCACGGTGCGCCAGGTATCGGATGTCTGCCGGAAATTTGAGATCAGTGAACGGGATCAAGAGGCCTTGCTTAAGCAAAAAATGGCGGTGGCAAAAATTCTGAAGGTGATGAACAAACGCATTGTTGGTGACGACAGCTTGACCGCAGACCTCGACGGTGCCAGTCTCGACGCCCATGGCACGGAGGCGCAGGTCTTCAGCGAGCAGGGCCCTCCGCTTCGGCCCAGTGAGATTTATTGGCTTTTGAAAGGGTTAAGCACGGAGGGCTTGCTCCATCTGATGGGCCTTCTTGTTAGACGGGCCGGCAAGCAGGCCGTGTCGATGTATGTCACTGAGCTCAGTCGGGTGAGTACCTTTGTCCAGGGGGCTGACCTGCGGGCGATGGGTTATCCTGTGGGGCCGTTGTACGCCACCATCCTGAATCATCTGCTGGAAGTCAAACTTGATGGTTTTGTGGTGAGTGCTGAGGATGAAGTCTCCTTTTTGCGCCAGCATTACCCGCTCGCCAAAGGTGGGGGCAGGAGCTGATGAACTTTATTCAAGAGTTCATTTTGACCGCGCCGCCATTCGTTTTTGCCCTAACTTTGCATGAATTCGCGCACGGCTATGTGGCGCATCGGTTGGGAGACGATACCGCGGCCCGCCTCGGACGCCTGACCCTGAATCCTCTGAAGCATCTCGACCTGCTGGGGGTCGTCGCCTTTTTTCTGATTAAAATTGGCTGGGCCAAGCCCGTACCGGTTAATCCCCGCTACTTTAGGAATCCACGACAGGATATGATGTGGGTGTCGTTAGCCGGGCCTGGAGCTAATTTATTCTTGGCCGTCATCAGCGCATTAGTGGCGAAGCTGCTTGTTCTGC
>JAQUKQ010000052.1 GCA_028718985.1 Desulfobulbaceae bacterium
TTACTGACTATCTATCGATTCCCTCCGCGGCAATTCTTTTAGAAAGGCGCTAGCGGTCATTGTTAGCATAAATTCTGCCTTGACAATCCGTAGCTAAGTAAGCATTATATTAAATAACTACCACTGAGTGTCATTTACTGTGAGTGCAGTGGTTATTTTTATCGACGGAGATGAGCTGATGGACAAGAGACTTTTTATGGCGGCAGTTGGTGCTTCCCTGCTTGTGGTGGCAACGGTGGTATGGGCCCGTCCCTCTAAGCGACTTGATCCGGCAACTCAGACCTGCCGGGTGTTTACGCCGGCTACTATTGAGGAGGGGCAGAAACTTTTCAAGAGTGTTTGCAAGAGCTGTCACTCCCGGGACAATGCGGTTGGTGCTCCTTTTATCCATTCCGAGTCTATGATCTCCAGGGCCTGGAACAGGGTTTTTGAAAAACGCTATGTCGCCTGTGCCAAAGACGGTTCTTGGGCCGCTTTGAACCAGGAGCAACTGATGAGGGTTAATGACTTTCTGTTCATGAATTCAGCCGACTCCTATGACCCGCGTAGTGGCAAGGATTGCGGCTGATAAGCCAACCCTTCTCCCAGGCTGGGAGAAAAAAGCCTCCCCGGACCCGGTAGACGAGCAGTATAGTCTATCGGGTTTTTTAATCCCCTCGTTGCGTAGCTCTGCAGTGTCCCGAAAGGCTTGCCTAAGCTCTTGCTCTTGCGTGTGTCCGGTAGAGTCTTGGGCGCGAGTGGTCTCTTTCTGCCATTATATGCGCAAATAGCTCCAGCTCACAGGGCGCGTATTCTGATAGGGCATGCAACCGTGAAAGACTCTTGGGTCTTGGTCAAAGACCATGGGCAGGAAGTGGCGGTCGCCTTCCCACATTGGTAGTTGATCCAGGTGGGTGATCGGCTGCCAGCTCAACGGGCCCTCCTCGTTTTCGTTGAATGGCACGCCTGAGAATTGGTCGATTCGAAAGATAAACCCCAGCCAGTCTTCGCCGTTCGGGCCAAAGCCTGTCCAGTTGATTGTGCCGCGCAGTTTCACGTCCAGGCAGACAATCCCTGCCTCTTCCATGATCTCCCGTTTGATGCAGCTTACTACATCCTCGTTGGGCTTCATTTTGCCTCCCAGGCCGTTATACTTGCCAAGATGAGCGTCATTGGAGCGACTGGTGCGATGGACGAGCAGTGTCTGTTGTCGGTCCGGAGAGATGACAAAACCTAAAGTGCCGATGATGGGATGGAAAGGTGTCTGCATTGAGTTAGTGTTTCTGGAGTAAGGATACTGTTAGGGTTTGTGCTGTTGGCGACGGATTTTACTCCTTGCCAGTCTGCGTGGAGGTATCCCACAGATTAAAAAAAATATCCAGTAAAACGGCAAGCCATTGCCGTTGCATCGATGGCGAGAAATTGGTACGCTTATCTCAAGTGGCCATCAGCGCCATATCTTGCGGAAATTGAGTCAGCCCATGGAGAAGATCTACCCATTCCTGAATTACTGCCCTCAATCGACTGCGATGCTCAAGGGGAGTGCGGAGCAGTTACGGGTAAGGAACGTATCCTGGACAAGGACAAAATAATCATGGGGAAGGAGTTGCAATGAGCATACTAATTGTGGATGATTCGCCGCCGGTGCTCAGATTGCTGCAGGCGATCCTGGCGCGGGCAGGCTATGACGATGTCATTTGTGCTGATTGTGGTGCTACCGCCTTGCGTTCTCTTGGCATTGAACCGTCACTGCCGCCTGCCTCGAAGGTCGATTGTGTCCTGCTCGATATCGTCATGCCAGGAATGGATGGTATTGAGGTCTGTCGGAGAATTAAGGCCAATCCCCTCTATGTCGATACGCCGGTGATCATGGTCACGGTTCGCGACGAGGTTGAAACGCTACGGGATGCCTTCAGTGCTGGGGCGCACGACTATATCACCAAGCCAGTGCGTGAGATTGAACTGGTGGCCCGTCTTAAGTCGGCAATTTCGCTGAAAAAAGAGACGGAGGTGCGCAAGGCACGTGAGGCGGAACTGCTGCGCATGACCGAGAAGTTGGCTGAGGCAAATGTGCTTTTGGAGGAATTAACCATTACCGACGATCTGACCAAGGTCGGTAATCGACGATATTTCACTGGTTGCTTGGACAATGAGTGGCGGCGATCATTTCGGGAGTCAGATCCGCTGTCAATTATCATTGTCTCGATTGATCGTTTTCAGGAGTTCAATGATCAATTCGGGCGTAGCAAGGGGGATGAGTGCCTTAAGCTGATTGCCCAGGTGTTGCAGATTTCGTTGCGGAGGACGACCGATCACCTCGCCCGCTACAACGATCACCAGTTCGCCATTGTTTTGCCAAAGACCTCATTGATTGGCGCGCAAACTGTTGCCGGCCATATTCGGCAGAGCATCATTGAGCTGCAGATCAGGCATCCGCATGGTCTGGTGACAATTAGTCAGGGGGTGGCCTCGGTCATCCCGTCTGGGGAGATGGCAATTAAAAACCTTCTCTTTATGGCAGAAGAGGCGGTGGCGCGAGCCCAGAAGGTGGGTGGCAATCAGGTGCATTTCGCCAGTCACAAAAATACCCGGGGGGCAGTGTCTAGATGAAACAGCAACAAGGCCAGTCTCACCTTCACGAGGCACCATGAGAAATCTGCATCTTTGCCTCTGTTACGCCGTTATGCTGCTGCTGTTTTCGGGCGGCATGGATAACTCGGTAGCGGCGGCAAGCGATCCCTTCCCGAGCTATCGGGTGATTCAGGATAACGTGGCCTTTTGGAAGAAGGTCTACGCTGAGTATCCCTCAAGCAAAGGGTTGATCCACGACAGTCAGGATCTGGGCGTTATTTATGAGGTGATTTCTTTAGAGGAGAATGATTGTCGGGATAACGCAGAAGGGAACGAGCGCTTGCAGGAGGCGGTAAAGGAGAAATATCGGCATATCCTCATCGCCTTGGGCCAGGGACGCATCCCGTCGAACCAGGAAGAGAAAAGGGTGGCGGCTTTGTTCGGGAAAGCGCCTAGCAAGGAGAGATTTACCCTTGCCGCCGATAATATTCGTTTTCAGCGCTGCTTACGGGAACGATTCCAGGCAGGCCTCGTTCGTTCCGGCCGATATCTGGAGCAGATTAAGGCCATTTTTGTGCAGTATGGATTGCCGAGCGATCTCGCCTATCTGCCCCACGTCGAGTCCTCTTATGACTATGAAGCGTATTCCAAAGCTGGGGCCGCGGGGATATGGCAGCTTATTCCTGCCACTGGCCGCCGATTTTTGACTATCAGTTCCGCTATTGACGAACGTCGCGATCCTATCATCGCCACACATGCCGCAGCGAAATTTCTACAGGGCAATTATCGCAAACTTGAGAGTTGGCCCTTGGCCTTGACTGCGTATAATCATGGCTTGACTGCCATGCTGCGGGCTAAGAACACTCTTGTAACCTATGAGAGGATTTACCAAGGGTACGAAGGCTCTCGCTTTGGTTTTGCTTCCAGAAACTTTTATGCCGAATTTTTGGCGGCTCGCGAAATCGCCAAAAATCATCAAAAGTATTTCCCTGGCCTTTGTTTCGACAAGCCGGTGCAGACGAAATCGGTTTTCCTGAAGAACTCGATCAATGCCAAGACTGCAGTGGGCCATTTTACGATTGATGCTCCTACGCTTGCCGCCCTGAATCCTGCCATCCTGGAGACTGTGTGGCAAGGGCGGCGTGATATCCCAAGAGGGTATAGCCTGCATTTGCCGCAGGGGCGCATTAAGGTTGGACATCTGGCTGCGACCTTGCCTTTGGCCACGGATTCAAGCCCCACTTCCCGCCAGAAATCTCCTCAGGCACATCGGGTTAGGCCGGGGGATACCATTCATGCGATTGCCGCCCGGTATGATGTCAGTGCCTCGCAACTGATAGCCCACAATCAATTGGACCGGGATGCTGTCATCAGGGTTGGCCAGAAGTTGCAAATCCCTCCGCCGCAGGATGAGCGGCAGACCAAGAAGTCGAAGACCAGGGTTGCCAGCAAAAACGCTGCCGGGCACTGAGGAGGCAGCTACTCGCACGACCCCTGCTTTGGCAATCACCGACAACCAGCAGCAGTGTTGCATTAACTCCTGCCCTCACTGGCAAGACTTTTTCGACCGAGTTTTTTCCCCCCTGCCCCTGTTATTTTCCGCGTGATCTTTCAAGCCCCCCAATTTTCCAAATGCTTACGAAATATATTTAGTCTTCACAGGAAATTTTCGTTACAATGAAGAGGCCCTATCTGTATCCATGTTGAGCCGTTTATCTCGCTGCGGATCACTTACCAATACCGTTTTGTAGACCAAGGAAGACATTATGCCCATTACCCCTATTTATGCAAATTCGGAGCAAGGAAAGGCCTTGATCCGTAAACTGCAAAATCGTTTTCAGATGGCGGCAAACGATTGCCGACAGAAAGTCGAGGAGATCATTAGCGCCGTCAGAACCAATGGCGATCAGGCGCTCATCTCTTATACCACCCAATTCGATGCCCCTGCCCTGCGGATTGATCAGCTCAGGGTTACTGAAGAGGAGTTTCAGTTGGCTGAAGAGGAGGTCAGTATCGCATTCAAAGCGACGCTTGATAAGGCTATCGAGCGCATCCGAGTGTTTCATGAACATGAAAAAGAGGACTCTTGGGTGGTCACGCGCCCCGATGGCACCATCACGGGTCGTCTGGTGCATCCGGTCGATTCTGCCGGGTTGTATGTTCCGGGGGGCGTGGGTGGCAAGACGCCGCTTGTATCCTCGGTCTTGATGAATGGTATTCCGGCAGCCATTGCCGGGGTTGAACGGGTGGTAATGTTGACCCCGCCTGGCAAGGATTGTCGGGTTAATCCCGCCCTTTTGGTTGCAGCCCGGAAGGTCGGTATCCATGAAGTCTATAAGTCTGGCAGTGCCTGGGGGATTGCGGCGCTTGCCTTTGGGACCAAGACCATTGCACCGGTCGATGTGATTGTTGGGCCGGGCAATCAGTATGTTACTGAGGCCAAGAAGCAGGTCGCCGGGCGGGTCAGGATTGACATGATTGCCGGCCCGAGTGAGGTGTTGATCATCGCCGATGAAACGGCCAAAGCTTCGTTTGTCGCAGCCGATATGCTTGCCCAGGCTGAGCACGACCCGATGGCGTTGGCGATGTTGGTGACTACGTCTGCGGGCTTGGCTCAAGAGGTGCTAGACGCCTTGCAACGGTTGTTGCCGCAGTTGTCTCGCCAGCAGGTTGCAGCCAAGGCCTTGGCAGACCGTGGTGTGATTATCTTGGTTGAGACCGTGGATCAGGCACTTGAGCTGGCTAACAGCTTTGCCGCCGAGCATCTCGAGTTGATGGTGGCTGACCCCTATCAGGCCATGACCCGCATTCGCCATGCCGGAGCCATCTTTCTGGGGAACCACTCGCCTGAGGCCACGGGTGATTACCTCGCTGGACCTAATCATGTCCTGCCAACCATGGGAACAGCTCGTTTCTCCTCTGCCTTGGGTGTTGAAACCTTCTTGAAAAAAAGCAGTTTGATCTCTTACTCGCGAGAGGCGTTGCTGGCTGATGCCGATGACATTCAGGCCATTGCAAATCTTGAGGGACTCTCCGCCCATGCCCTTTCTGTCGCCATTCGAGTGAAAAAATCTGCATGATACGTGAGGAGGAGGCCGGCAGGTATTTGAATAGTGGACTGCTCTCCTTAGGGCTTGAGCCGCTGTCGGCGCCGTGCCTTGCGCGATTCTGGCTGTATTTTCTGGAACTTGAAAAGTGGAATCGTAAGATGAATCTGGTGGCCAAGGCTACCGAGAAGGATATCCTCGAGACCCATTTTCTGGACTCTCTCACCCTGCTCCCCGAACTCATTGACGGACCCTTGCTTGATGTGGGCTCTGGTGCGGGTTTCCCGGGACTTGCCTTGAAAATCGCCAAACCAGAGCTCTCAGTTGTCCTGCTTGAACCGCGCCAAAAACGGGTCAATTTTTTGCGGCACGTTATTCGTTCTCTGCACTTGCAGGATATTGAGGTGGTCCCAGATCGCTTGACTGCAGATGATCAGGCTTTTATTTCGACCTACGGACAATTCCCGCTGATCACCAGTCGGGCTCTGGCTGAGATTGATCCCTTCCTTGCCTTGGTAGCAGCCGTTTCGCCACCTGCGGGGCGGGTTTTGTGCATGAAAGGACCTCGTTGCGAGGAGGAGTTGGCTGCTTGGCGACAGCAGTCGCCGTGTAGCCCTTTTGTCATGGAGCGTGGCGTGCATTTTGCCTTGCCTTTCTCTGGCGCTGGGCGAAGTGTGGTCATTTTCCGGAAGAAAGAAGAGCCATGATGAAGGCCTCTTTTTAAGGTCGCCTCTTTGACCGCTGTTCTTGGTAAATGATTTCAAACAGGGTCTTTCATGATCATCGCGAGCGCCATGGAAAAGGAAGAGCTTCAGACCATTACCGCTAAGATCGCCAAGCTTTCCGAGTTCAATAGCACTTCGATTCGAGACATGTCGCTCCATTTCCAAGTCTTATTGAGTGCCAAGGAGAGTAGGGTGTTTTTAGAGGCCCCAGGCCTCTATTTCCCAGACTTACCTTTGGTAGTGATCTCCAAGTCCGGGCTTAAGCGCGGTCATGCCACCATCTACAATTCAATCCTACCGCTGATCCCGATTGAGAAGCGCCGTTGTTATGGCTTTGTTCTCTACCCGGACAGTTTTTTCCGCACCTGCTTTGATCGGGTGCTACGTAATACGGCGAAAGTCATCGCCAAGGACTTGCGGATCTCGTTGGAAAATGTCTTTAACCGCAAATATTATAAGGATTCGCTGGTTGATTCTGAGGTGGAACAGGAGATTGTTGCATTCATGCGCCGGGGATTGTGACTAAGAGAAAGCTCTTTGCGTGGAGCTTTTTTATAAAAGAAATCGTCCTGGCCATAGCGCTGGATCATTCGCCATTACCTATACACTAGGAGGAGAAAGCAATGCGTTGGTATGATCAATACGAGATATTGGGTCGTCATATTGACAGTTTGAAGGACATGAACTCCAGTAACCGGGACTATTTGATTAAAGGGATCCAGGAGATTATTCAAAAGCACTCTCCTGCCCTTCTCGATGAATCGGTCTTAGATTTTCCGCTCGAGTTGTCGAGGCAGCGCTGGTACGACAAAGATCCCTATCTATGGCTGACGATCAACGGTTTACAGCAGGCCGACCCTGATCTGCTCGAAACAGTAACGCTTTTCTTGGAGGAAGAGGAGGCGAAAGCAGATCTGGGTGTCAACTGACCCGCCGATGCGGTCTGGAGTGCTGGCTCATAACCGAGAGGAGTTGTTCATCTTGAGGGGTTGACTTGGATTTGGAAGCGCCGGTCTTTGACTTTCATGATGACCCCTTTGGTGGTAATCGTCTCCAACTTGACATCGGCATCAAAGGAATCCCCCTCATGTAAGATTTTGCCACTGATGCTGACCAGGCGGGCTGCTGCTTTAATGGAGTATGAGTGAAAAGAGATATGCAGTTCGGGAAGGCCTTGTTGGATGTCTGGCGGTAGTTGATTGAGTAAGGGGATCTTACTTAGCTCTGAGTCTTCCTCGGTTTTGTCGGCCTTTCGGCTGTTTTTTGGAGGTGGGGCAGAGGCCGCAATAGGAGACAGATGATCGCCCGAAGCCGCTATCTCAGGGTCGTTCTCGCCTTCGTCTAAAGGTTCTTCTGCACTCACGCCTGTGTCGGCAGGTTGTTGTATCGGCACCATGGCGACAGGCGGAGTTTTTTGCGCGGCTGGCTTACTCGCTGCCGGGGTTGCCGGGGGCGTGGTCTTTTGGGCACTGGCGGTAACGGGCGGCGTGCTCTTTTCTGGCGTGGCGATGACAGGGGGCGGGTTTGCTGGTATTGGCGGAGCGGCTGTCCGTTTCGGAGTTGGGGGCGGAGGTGGTGTGGTTGGCTGGTTGGCTGCAACCTGGCCCGCATTGCCGGTGACAGCGACAGGTTGGGCTGTCGGGGTTGGCGAAGGAGGAGGAGTTGCTGCGGCCGCCTGTGGTTTCGGGGAATCAGCCAACACATACGGCGATTTGTTTGCAGGGGCTGTTGGCGCATTGGCCACCTGAGCCGGTGCAGCTGGTGGCTGTTCGATTTTGCTTGCTTGTGGTGGAGGCGGCGCTGGCGTTGTCTGCGGTGTTGTCTGCGGTGTGGCCTTGGCGACAATCTCTGACGGGGCCGGGGCTTGGGCAACCGGTGTTTTTGCCGGTGTCCCCTGCCATAGCCACCAACCGATACCGGCTGCGTTCAGGAGAAGGATGGCTGCTAGTCCATAGAGCCAGCCTGGACGACGTGGCGGTTCTTCGAGCATCGGAGGCTCATGCAGCGTATGCACGCTCGGTGCAGTTCCGAGATCTCTTTGTTGATCTGATTTCTTTATCGCATCAAGAATGTACGACATGTCCCACCTTTTTGGCTAGTTGTAACTCTCCTTTTGGGGAGGAGGCGCCTTGGATTGTCAGCATACAAGAGGCTTTGTTTGGTGACAAGGCCTTTCATCCCGTCTTCTGTTGCGTCGTTGCGGTCTTCGGCACAGCAGGCGGGATCCCTTCTGAATCAGACCACTTGATTGCCGCTACGATAAGCAGCGTGGCCATGATCATCAAGCCAAGAATAATCCACGGCGAGATCAGGGTTGGATTTGAGCTGACTCTGTTGCCAAAGACCTGCTTTGCTGCTTCGCGAGCCATGACCTTATCCACACGGCGAACCCCTTTACTGAAGGCTCCGAGCAGTGCTCGGTCGCAGATCAGATTGATCATCCGGGGGATGCCGCTGCTTAAAAGAAATATCTCCTCAATGGCAGAAATCGCAAACGTTGACTTACCCATTCCTGCGACCGCCAGGCGGTGCCTGACATAGGCGAGGGTTTCGAACTTGCTTAATGGACCCAAATGGTGGCGGGCGGCGATTCTTTGGGCCAATTGCTGCAGTGCCGGTTGTGCCAATATGTCCTGCAGTTCCGGTTGGCCAAGGAGTATGATCTGCAGCAGGCGTTGTTGGTTGGTCTCCAGATTTGTCAGCAGGCGGATCTGCTCCAAGACCTCATAACTCAAGTTTTGAGCCTCGTCAATGATCAACACAGTCCGCTCGCCTCGAGCATGGGCGGCGAGCAGGTAGGCGTTGAGGCGGTCAATCAGGAGCTTGACGCCGCTTGTCTCGGGATAGTCAATGCCCAATTCGTCACAGATTGTGGCGAGGAGTTCCTCGGCGGAGAGTTTAGGGTTGAGGACAAAGGCGATGTTGGTTTTCGCCGGCGCTTGCTCCAAGATGCAGCGGCATACCGTGGTTTTTCCAGCGCCAATCTCACCGGTCAGCAGAATGAAGCCGCCACCCTCACTTAAGCCGTAGCGCAAATGGGCTAAGGCCTCCCGATGCCCTTCGCTCATGTAGAGGAAATGGGGATCCGGTGCAATTGAAAAGGGGTTCGTCGTGATTCCAAAAAACTTTTTATACAATGCTGCACCTGAGAGTACTGACCGTACCGGGGCGAGGCGTCACTGTGAGGGCCTGCCCCGGGATCAGATGCACTTCGAGGAGAGAACCGCAGAGCCTGACTATGATCGAGTATGGGAGTGTCATCAATGGACAACCGTTCGGTTCAGGGCTTCAGTATAGGGGCCAAACAACTCCTGCATCTCTTGGAGGCCTTTTTTTAGAATGATGTCAAAGTGCGGAATCTCGGTGTCGTTGATCACTACGTTGGCGCTATGAACCAACGCCTCTAAGTTGTAGAGGGTATGGACGTCCTTGCCGATCAGGGCGTAGAATAGTGAACGCCTTTTCTGCATGGGCATGACGGTCATCTGCTGGTGGAAGGTAGTTTCAGCTGAAGACCTTTCGAAATCGGCGTGCAGGACTATCGCTGCAAATGAGCTGAAACGCATCTTGACAAGTGCGTCGTTGGCGGATTCGGGGATTTCAATCTGGTAGCCCCGTTCTGCCAAGGCCTTGGCGACCGTGTCACGATCTTGGCCGCTTGCCATGAGGATCAGGGCCTTGGGCACGTCATGCACCACCTCACGTTCCGTGTAAATTCCTTGCGCAAGCCAGCTGATGTCTGGATAGGCAGGTGGGGTTACGGTAATCGCTTGTGGGGCCCGTGATGAAAGTGAGGTGCTTTCGGAGAGAGGCTCTTTGTAGAGCTCCCCATCAGGCCCCAGGGCAATTGGTTTCTTGCAGTGCGGGCAGCCTAGCTTTAAGGGACCGGATTTGATGGCGGCGAGTGCTGTTCTGATTTTATCGTGTTGGGCCGGGTTGAACTGCAGGCTACTCTTGCAGTGCGGGCATTCGTCGATCATGGTGCAATCCTCCAGGATTCTGACAATGTCTGTGTCTTCAAGCTGATATGGCTACCTGAAATCTGCATAGGGGTCAACCTCCTCTTGATCCATGCCCAAGCCGACGATCTTGGTGGTTTGCTCGCCTTTAGCGGTTTTGATTTGATCGAGGCCTCGGTTCACCGCACTTTTTCTGGAGCAATAGGCCATGGCGGTCTCCTCTGTGATAATCCCTTGTTGATAGAGCTCAAGGATGTGCTGATCAAAGGTTTGCATGCCCAGGGCGTGTCCATCTTCGATAATGTCATAAAAGGTTTTACCTTCGGATTCCCCATTCAAGATGGCGTCCGATACCCGCAGGTTCCTGCGCATCACTTCAAGGGCTGCCACCCGGCCACCACCAATTTTAGGGAGAAGCCGCTGACCAACTACCCAGCGGATGGTATCGACCAAGCGGTAGCGTATCTGCGTCTGTTCGTCTTTGTCGAACATGCCGAGACAGCGGTTGATGGCCTGCCCCGCATCAACGGTGTGCAGTGTGCTCATGACCAAGTGACCTGTCTCGGCAGCAGTCAGGCCAATTTCCATTGTCTCTCGATCACGCATCTCGCCGACCAGAATGACCTTGGGGGCCTGCCTGAGCGCTGCCCGCAATCCATTGGCGAAGGTGTCGAAATCATTCCCCAACTCACGCTGGTTGAAGGTCGCTTGCAGGTGTTGATGTTCAAATTCGATAGGGTCCTCCAGGGTGACGACATGGACTCGTCGCTCTTCGTTGATCTGTCGCAGGAGGGATGCCAAGGTGGTGGATTTTCCTGAACCGGTGGCACCGGTCACCAGGATGAAGCCATTCAACTCTTTGGGCATCTGATGGAAGACTGGCGGCAGGTTCAGACCGGTAATGGTAGGGATTTCAGTTGGTAAAATACGTAGAACAGTTGTTAAATTGCCTTTTTGTGAAAAGATATTGACCCGGAATCGTGCCTTGTCGCCCAGGGAATAGGAGAGGTCGCAGGAGCCGTTACGGGCTAGGTCATCAAGCAGGCGTTTGTTGCCGCCGATCAGATTCAGGGCAAAGACCTCGGTCTGAAATGGGGTCAACTCCAAGACCTCCGGGGTGATGGCGACAGGGGTCAGCATGCCGGAGGTTTCTACCTGCAACGGTCTGCCGACGGTGACATTCAGGTCTGAGACATTCCCTGCGGTGTCAAGCATGGCGGCAATCCAATAATCAATTTCCGATTGTTTCATTACGACCCTCCTCAAGAGTTCTTCTTTCTGTAACTGTACAGTAGCTCCTCTTCACGGCATATTGGCGCTGCTGGTCAGTTAGTTCTGCCTTGCCGATCTTTTTTTCAACGATACCAACCCGTTGGCTTAAGGCTCGGGGTGCTTCTGCATTAGCAGATAGAGAGTGCCAGGTTGTTTCATCAGGCCTGCTGCCCGTTCTGGGTATTCGCCACTGCCCCAGAAAAAATCGAGCCGTCCGTACCCCTTGATCGCTGTGCCAGTGTCTTGGTGCAAGACGAATCTGTTCAATGGCTGCCAGGATTGGGGGGTGGTGATCTTCTCGGTTGGCCGTGCGCTACTAAGGAAGTAGAGGCCTCCCTGCGGGAAAGCGCTGAGATCAAGCGCCACGGAGCGTTCCGGGGTCAGGACTGCGCCCATGCTACCTATCGGGCCAGGCCCGTGCTCTTCCAGTCGAAAAAAGACATACCTCTCATTATAATGGAGAATTCGTTGCCGTTCGTCAAGATGTTCATGCAGATACTGGCGGATGCGGGGCATTGTGATCTCGGCAAGCGGGATGCGGCCCTCGTCTGCCAAGAGGCGGCCAATGCTCCGATACTCGCGGCCATTGCTACCGGCGAAGAGGAGCTGTTTTAGCTCGCCATCTTCGAATTGCACCAGGCCAGAGCCTTGTACTTGTAAAATAAAGACATCGACAGGGTCGGCCAAAAAACACAACTCACTCCCGTGCAACAGATCTTTTGTCTCAATTTCGCTTCGTGTCCAATAAGGAACCAGCCGGTCATCAGCCAGGCGGCCTATCTCTTTGCTCTCTTTGTCGGTAAAGACCTGGGCTTGCAGCAAATCGGCAGGAGGACCGTATACGGGGTAGAGAAATGGAGGCCTGCGGACTCGACTTGCCAAGAAACGAGGCTGATAATAGCCGGTGACCAGCAGTTTGCCTTCACCCTGGCGCGGTTGGATCTGGCAGAAAGTAAAGGTGTCTGCCACTGCCGTCATGAGTTGATTGGCCGCTGTCTCTGTTAAGAGGGTTTGGAATTTTTCAAGCGAGAGTGAAAAGTCTTTTACGTGGTAACTCTCTCCGCAGGCCTCGACGACACGGGCGGGATCTTGTTTCTGCCAATAGGCAAGGCTTGCCGCAAGCGCTTGGAGGAGGGGCTCCTTATCGCCGTCATCAGAGAGCTGTGCGGCCTTGCTGGCAGGGAGCGTTGTAAAGGTGACGGGAGAAATCTCTTGAGGGAGAGGGGCTTGGCAACCTGTCACCATGGTGAGCAAAAAGAAGAAGGTGAGCAACAGGCCAACAAGTACGCGGCTCTGGCACCACGACAGCACTGTACCAGGGGCCATGGCCGGGTGCGGCTGGTTAGTGACGAGTGTTCCTCCGCTTGCTGTTTTCATTTAGGCACAGCCTTTGGTAGAGGAGTGTGCGACCTGCGCACCAGCTGTGCCGTTTTCTAGTGCCAGGATCAGTGCGGCGCGGTCTACCTTGCCATTGTGGTTGGTTGGCATCTGTTCGATGGAGATGATTTTTGAGGGGACGGAGTAGGACGGTAGCCTGTGTTTCAGCCCTGCTAGGATATGTTCTGTGGGCATGATCGCGCCGGCAACGAAGGCGATCAAGCCTCTGCCTCCGCCATCGATCACGGGCCAGGCGACTGTTGCAACCAACTCTGCTTGGGATAACTCCCGCAGGTGGGTATCGATCTCCTCCAGTTCTACCCGATTGCCATGCACTTTGACTTGGTTGTCGATTCTCCCCAGGTGATGGAAGGTGCCTGACGAATCGCGAAAGGCGCGATCACCGGTTAGGTACCAACGCTTGCCGTTAATGATAGGAAACTTCGCCGCTGTCATCTCTTCGGCGTCCAGATAGCCTTCTGCGAGCTGGGGGCCGCAAAGGGCCAGTTCGCCAGGCTCATTGCCGGCCACAACCTGGAGATCGTTGGTTAGGATTGAGCACTCGAGTCCTGGAAATGGTTTGCCGATGGCAATGACGTTTCGCTGTGGTGTGACCAGGAGAGGGGAGGTGACAGGCTGACTTAAGCAGGAGACGGTCACTTCGGTAGGGCCGTACAGGTTGTGCACGGTGCTATTTGGTGCCGATTGCTGCCAGGTCTCCGCGATGCTTTGCGGTAACGGTTCGCCTCCGAAGACGGTGAGTCGCAAGTCGGGCAGCACCCCTGGCGAAAGCGCCTTGATTTGACTCAACATGCCGATTAGCGAGGGAACGGAGTTCCAGACCGTAAGCCTGTGGTCACGGGCGAATTTTACGGCGTTCATCACTCGGTTGGCTGGGAGAATATGTAGGGAGGCACCAGCGTGCCAGGTGGCCAACATATCGAGCACAGAGAAGTCAAAACTGAGCTCGCAGACTTCGAGGGAGCGATCGCTGGCGCGAAGTCCGAGGAGAGCGCTGACCACGTCGATGTAGTGTCGCACTGCCCCGGCTGAAATCATGACGCCCTTGGGATTGCCTGTCGTTCCGGAGGTGAAGATGATGTAAGCGAGATCGGTGCCTTTGAGTTGCACCGGTGGGCCATGGTCGGTGACGGCCGGTAAGGTATGGAGGTTCTGGATGGCGAATTTATGGTTGGTGTCGGCGGGGATATATCGTTCCGGGTCAGGAGTCAGGATCAATTGGGGGCATGCCGCCAGCACCCGTTCCGTTAGAAGTTTAGCGCCCTGAATGTCGCAGATCAGGGCGGAGAGTTGGCATTGGTTGAGGATTGCGATCAGGCGCTCTTCCGGAGACTTAAGGCCGATGGGGATATAGGTACCACCAGCCCAGCTTGTCCCAAGCAGTCCAGCACAGGCGTCGATGCTGCGGGAGGCAAGAAGCCCGACTCGGGGTAGGATCTCTTGGCGCCTCACCCAGTCCTGGTGTTGGGTCAAAGCTAGGGCAACACGCGAGGCGTATGCAGCAAGTTCGCCATAGGAGAGCTCGTGTTCTTCAAATGAAATTGCCAGCTGAGCGGGATGGTGCAGGCTATGCCGATAAACCGAATTCGCCAGGGAGAAGTGTTCAATATCGTCTCGTTGCATGTCTATGGGGTGATGAGACGCATGATGTTGGTTAGCGAATCGAAATCATCCTGATCAAAACCACGTTCCGCCAGATCGATGCCGAACGTCTCCTCAAGAAATACTACCATCCGTAAAACCGCCTGAGAGTCGAGGATGCCGCTGCTGACCAGGAGAGTATTGTCATCAAATTCTGTCTCGGCACCATAATCAGCCAAAAGCCCTTGCAAGAATGTTTTTACGCGTTGTTTGTTGTCCATAACGGTCTCTATGATAGGTTGATATTGAAGAGTTTCAAGAGGAAAATGAAGTGATCGGCCAGGGGTAGGTTACTGTCTGGGCTGTCAAATATTGATAGAAGGCAATAAAACCCGACCACATAGACCGGAGAGAGGATGTTTTTTCTGAACCAGGAGATGTTTTGCGCTCTTTTTTTCTCAAAAAGTTGCGATATGCCGATTGATATGCTCAGGACGAGGGCATAGAACATATAGACACGGAAAGACATGAGTGTCGGCCAGAATCCTTTTTCGGCAATGGGCCCGATGTCGCGCAAAAAATGGTAGAGGACATTGCCAAACCCTGCCGCAGCAAAGGTGGCGAAAAAGAGGCGAACCCTTGGCCACTTCTTGAAATAGCGCAAAAAAGTAGGATAGAAAAAGTTGTCAACGAGGAGTTCCTTAAAATAGTAGTAAAATCTATTCCAAAAATCAGCGATGCTTGTTGACTGCAAGGGCTTGTAGGTGTTCCTGAGAGCGTTGTATCCGCTCATTCGGCAACAGGCAATGATGGTATGACCCCAGACCGAAAACCACAGCAGTCTGTCAAAAAAATTAGCCACGAGGGCCAGCCAGTTCGTGTGCCAGGGGTAGGAGTGGGCCGTTCCGTCATGCAGCACCGCCTGAAAAGAAGGGATGCCCAAAGAAAAAGGGATTCCCAGAAAAGCTTGACCGCTTTCGCTCGTCCCATAAAACAGTTGGCCGAGGAGTTTATCGAAGAGGCCAAGCAGAACAGCCCAATACAGTAGCTTTATGCCCTTGAGTTGGCTGATGGCCAGGTGCTCTGGGCTTTTCGCCTCAATTTTTCGTAAATATGCCGCACCCTTTGGAAAAGGGGTGATAGACCCTCCCCAGAAGGGAAAGTAGTAACCAGACTGCAGGACGAGGGAAGGAGTTTCTTTGGCGTGACGGTCCAACAGCGTATAGGTGAAAAACCAGAGGTACCTGCCAAAAACAGCAAGAAACGCCCATGTGTAGGTAGACTGCATCTCCGACAAGGGGGCGTTTGTCGCCACAAGGAGAAGGAGGATATAGGAAATGACTAGAGTCCTGACCGGACGCTTTGCGAGCCAGGCATTTTTGTTCTTCCTCACCGCAGCATAGTAGAGGGCAAAAAGAATGAGGACTGATGCCACGATCATGGGCTTGAAGAAAAAGGTAGCGGGTTGAGCCTGTGTTTGGATGGAAGCAGGTAAGCTGACAATGGACCAGTTGCTTAGGGCGAGTGAGCCGAAGGTGGCGATGGTCAGCAGGACAGGCCGAAACTGTGGCAGAAAGGTCATCGCTGCAATGAAGAGTGAGATATGCGCCCAACTCCTGGTCTGCAAGGAAAGTCCCGCTGAGAAAACAGCCAAGAGGATAATTTTCCCTAGCGATGTTTGGGCAAGAGAGACAACCTTTGGATAGGTATCGAGCTGGGGGATGAGTGTGAACGTGGCGAGTCTTGCCATGGGAAATTTTGCTTGCCAACCGTTGATGGCAAAGGCAAGGAGTAGGGATGAGGGATAGGTTGGCCGATGCGGGCCACGCTGTGCCGAACCACTTGCCGCAATCTGCCGCACTGTTCAACAGCAACGGTTTGTGCGACATAGAGGCGAGTAGACTGCTGTATTTATTACCATGGAGCGCGGGAAAAACGCACAAGAAAATGGGATAAATTTTTGTAACGAAGGAGCCTGTTGTTTTGCTATCTTGTCTGGCAACAAGGCAGGAGGAAGGAAAGGCTGCCAGCCGACCGGCGTCCACCCTGGGTGCTTTTGGAGTGGCTGTCTGTGTTGCCGCGACTTGGGAATCTGAGGCAAAAAATGCCGCGTCGAAAAACGTAGTTCTACCTATATTTTTCTTGACCTCTATCTGCCACATTGTTAAGTATTGAAAATTACGTAAGCTTACGGATCAAGCCTTGCGGGAGCTCTGTTCGGCTGCGTTAGGGATAAATTTGTTGGTAACTTGATGAATCTAGGAGGGTTTATGAGCGAAGAGAAAAACATTGAGAGTTTGTCAACCGAAAAACGTGTCTTCAGTCCGCCGACGGAAGGTCGGCAAGACGCCTGTGTC
Organism: Desulfobulbaceae bacterium; assembly: GCA_028718985.1. Classification (GTDB taxonomy): domain Bacteria; phylum Desulfobacterota; class Desulfobulbia; order Desulfobulbales; family VMSU01; genus VMSU01. The sequence goes on from JAQUKQ010000052.1 coordinate 16,890, forward strand.
AAGAGCATGGCCGAGTACGAGGCTCATTATAAACGCTCGATGGATGATCCTGAAGGGTACTGGGCGGATCGAGCCTCAGAATTGATTACCTGGGATAAGACTTGGGACAAGGTGTTGGACGCTGACTTGTACAAACCAGAAGTTAATTGGTTTGTCGGGGGAAAGCTCAATGTCTCAGCGAACTGCCTTGACCGGCATTTGACCAATGGGCGTCGCAACAAGGCTGCCATCATTTGGCAGGGGGAGCCGGAGGAGGATGTCAAGGTCTATACCTATCAGATGCTGCATACGGCTGTTTGTCGTTGTGCCAATGTGTTGAAGAAGCTGGGCATCAAGAAGGGAGATAGAGTGGCTGTCTATCTGCCCATGATCCCGGAGCTGGCGATCACCCTCTTGGCCTGTACTCGGATCGGTGCGATTCATTCCGTGGTGTTTGCCGGGTTCTCCGCCCCCAGCCTGAAGAGTCGTATTCAGGACTGCGAGGCCAAGGTCTTGATCACTGCTGATGCCGTTCTTCGTGCCGGTAAGACGATCTCTCTGAAGACCAATGTTGATGAGGCTCTGGTGGATTGTCCTTCGGTGAAGAACACCTTGGTGGTTAAACGCGGTGGCAACACAATCAATTTTAAGGAAGGCTATGACCTTTGGTGGCATGACGAGATGGCGGCTGAGGATGTCAGCGATAAGTGTGAGCCGACCAGCATGGATTCCGAAGATCCACTCTTTATTCTCTACACCAGCGGCAGTACCGGTAAGCCCAAGGGCGTGGTGCACACCACCGGCGGCTATCTGACCTACGTTGCCCATACCTGTCAGTGGGTCTTCGATATGAAGGATGACGATGTCTATTGGTGCACGGCCGATATCGGCTGGGTCACTGGGCACTCCTATATTTTGTATGGACCGTTGGCCTTAGGGGCAACCAGTGTGATGTTCGAGGGAGTGCCGACCTATCCTGCTCCAAATCGGTTTTGGCAGATTATTGAAAAGTTCAAGGTCAATATTTTTTACACCGCACCGACGGCTATCCGCGCTTTGATGCGTTTTGGTACTGACCTGCCGAAGAAAAATGACATGTCCTCCCTGCGTCTTTTGGGCTCGGTTGGTGAACCTATCAATCCTGAAGCTTGGATGTGGTATTACGAAAATATTGGTGCCAGCAAGTTGCCTATCGTTGATACATGGTGGCAGACAGAGACCGGTGGTATTTTGATTTCCGCTTTGCCTTACGCCACACCGCTTAAGCCCGGTTCCGCAACTCGTCCGCTTCCAGGCATCGATGCTGCTATCTTTACTGAAGATGGCAAGGAGGCTGGGGTAAACGAGGGGGGACGTCTGGTGATCAAGCGGCCATGGCCTTCGATGCTGCGAGGTGTTTATGGTGACCCACAGCGTTACAAGAAGACCTATTTCGAGCGTTTCCCAGGCATATATGATCCAGAAGATGGAGCCCGCAAGGACGAAGATGGGTATTTCTGGATCATGGGTCGCCTGGATGATGTTATTAACGTCTCTGGCCATCGCTTGGGGACTGCCGAAATTGAGTCCGCCCTGGTGGCCCATAAGGATGTCGCCGAGGCGGCCGTTGTTGGCGCACCTCACGAGGTCAAGGGGCAAACAATCTATGCCTATGTTAGCCTGAAGGCCGGGGTTGAGCCAACGGCTGAGTTGCGAAAGTCTCTGATTGCCACGGTTCGCACCGAGATCGGGCCGATTGCTACTCCTGAATTCATTCAGTTTGCCGATGGTTTGCCGAAAACCCGCTCGGGGAAGATCATGCGTCGTATTTTACGGAAGATTGCGGCCGGCCATCATGAGGCTCACGATTTTGGCGATACCTCAACCTTGGCCGAGCCTGGCGTGGTTGATATCCTGGTCAAAGGGAATTTGGAATTGATTCAAAAATGATGGTTTTTTAGTCGAGCGAGAGGGGCAAGTCTACGGATTGCTACCTCTCGTAGCGCGGTGTTTTATTGGGCTGTTTGGCTTGCTTTTATGCCTTATATCTCAAAAAGGCACCGCGTTTTTTTTTGCCTGAGAGGCTGATGTCAATGGAGATGCGGCATTGTTGCCCGCGTACCACTGAGATGTCTCAGGGGGGGTGTTTGATTTTGATCTGGCCGTTTTCCTCGGTTTATTGGAATTGACCAGCTCTTGCCAGAAAAGGGGCTGGTATTTGAAATGGCTTGAACCATTCTGCCGTGCGCAGACGGCGCTAAGCGAGTCGGCGATGTGGAGCCCCTTATGTGACCCTACCCGATCGCCGTAAGATGTGGTGTCGGGGTTAGTTCCGATTTATTTTCTCCCACTCCTTCCAGAGAGGGGTCACTTTTTTAATTCGTTGCTTGGGGAGTTGTTGCCAGTCAATTTTCGGCAGGTCACCGCCTGAGGAGAAAAGAAATTCTCCTTGAGCCCCAATTAAACCGTGCACCGTGACGTCCCAAGGGTCAATAGGAAGCTCTGCTGTCTCCGGGGTTGTTCCAACGGCAAGAATGGTGGTCGCTTTGGTCAAAGCCCCACACTGCTTGAGGATGGCGCAGGCCAGATCGAAGAAGCCGCTGCCATCTCCGAGACGATGCCCTGACCTGTCGACGGCAAGTGCTTCGGTGATCAAAAGTGAGATGGAAAGTTTCGACAACTCTGGGTGTCGCAGTAAGGTGCCATGGATTGGTAATCCTTTCAGGCTGACTGCGAAGGCGAGTTTGGCAAAGGGGATAACGTAGGGGTGAAACAGATAAAATCCCTCCTTCAACCCTGGTCCAGGCATGATCAACTCCTTGCCGTCAAGCAGGGCGTTGATCCGGATCTGTGCAAGATCTGCCGCTGGTGACACAAAAATCTGTCGGCATTGGCGGTATGCGTCGAGCCGGCGAACCGCCTCCGCAATTTTTCCTGGGTTTGCAAGCGGCGGCATTTCTTGATATTTCTGTCGCCACTCTTCCTTTGTTGCTGTCATCTGTTCTCCTTTCCCTGTTGCTGATGGGTCGAGTGATACCTGCGGAAGGTATCATTTGTGGGTGTGAAGTATATGGCGTAGTCCTTACTTGCCGCTGTCCAGGGGAAGAAACGAGCAGAGAGAGTGGGGTCGCACTTCGTGGGCATGAAGAGTATGCCGCAGACATCTTACTCAATCATGGGCGGTGTCGCCCTTTTTTTATCCATATATGGGAAGGATATTGGTATAAAGGTCGTACCTTCCAACCGCATCACATCTTGTGGTGATCGAGCCGACTGACATGTGTAGACGGGTTCCGCATCATCGCCTCGCTCCCTGTGATCTGCGGCGCTGTTGGATGGGTACTGAAGGCCATTTTTTTGTAATTGATGCCGTGATTTCGTCCGTTACCCCTTCATTCAGAAGGATTGCTCTCGTTGATGCCATGACCGAATACCTCACTTTCATGCCGACTGCCGATCACAAGGCTGTCAAAGCTCTCCGAAACCGCCTGCACGAACGTTTTTGGCAGGAGAAGAAGGGCTTTCTTCGCTTTCGCCAGCCCTTTGAGTCGTTGCTGGGGATCGAGGCTCAATATGTTGATTTCACAACAGATGTTGTGCGGATCGGTAAGCGGAGTGAGTTGGGGGATGAAGAGTTCGCAAGGGTTTACGCCGCTATGCGGGACTTCATGCCGTGGAGGAAAGGGCCATTCGAGGTGTTCGGCATTGAGATCGATGCGGAGTGGCGAAGTTATCGTAAGTGGGATCGGCTGCTGCCTGTTCTGCCAAGCCTACAGGGTAAGGTAATTGCCGATATCGGCTGTAATAATGGCTACTACATGTTCAGAATGGCAGCGCAACAGCCCGCTGTCGTCCTTGGTTTCGAGCCTTTTGTACAGCATTTTTTTGCGTTTACGACGCTTAATGCCTTGGCTGGCCAGGAAAACCTGCATGTCGAACCATTTGGGGTCGAGGATATATGTTTGTTCCCGGCAAGTTTTGATTTGATTTTCTTGATGGGGATTATCTATCACCGGATTTCACCGGTGGAGATGCTGCGTGACTTGAAGAAGGCAATACGACCCGGCGGCACGTTGATTGTCGAGTCTCAGGCTATCCCAGGCGAGCAGCCCGTGGCTCTTTTCCCGGATAAAACATATGCCAAGGTGCCGGGCACCTATTTTGTCCCTACCGCCTCTTGTCTGGTCAATTGGTTGTTGCGGGCAGGGTTTAGCAGTGTCGAGATTTTTTCGCAGCACCCCATGAGCCAGGAGGAGCAGAGGCAGACGGCCTGGATGACTTTTGAATCCTACACAGATTTTATTGATCCGGACAATCCAGAGCTTACCATCGAGGGGTATCCCGCCCCTTGGCGGGTCTATGTCAAGGCGACAAGCTAGGCTGCAGCGATATCATTGGCCAATGGTTCAATCGTAATCGTTCCACGCGGGCTAGCCGTCGCTGTAAAAACAACGCTGACCCGATCGAGGAGGTGCAATTGTTTGAGTCTATTGATGTTGCACCTCTTCTGGCCGTTAAAGAGAGAACGATCGCGTTCGGACACGATAAGGCGGCAGGGTTTGTCACGAAAGCGGCAAAGTTGTTTGCGGATGCTGTTGAAGAAGAGTCTTGATTTAACCAGTTCGCCAAAGGCTGGGTGATAGGGACCGGCAAGAAGATTTCCCTCTAGCTCAGCACTTGGTTGCAGGCCGGTGCGGATGACAGGGATGTCGTGCTGGGCCAAAATAGTAGTCACTCGAGCAGCCAGGGCAATGGCCCTGGGTAAGGACAGAGGGCGGTATGGGCCCTCGTGGTACAAGGCTTCAAGGCCGCTGCCCCTAATGACCAGGGCGGGATAGAGCCGGGCAAAGTCTGGCTGGAGCAGGGCAAGTTGTTTTGCGCCCGAGAGAGCTCCAAAGCTTGTTTCTCCGGGTAACCCGATCATGAGTTGCGCTCCGGTGTTGATGCCGGCTTTTTTCAGCAGATCAATGGCGTTGGCCGTTTGCTGGGTGTTATGTCCCCGTAAACTTTGGTCGAGGACGTTCTGATCCATGGACTGTACGCCAAGCTCGACGGTTTCGACCCCAAAACTTTGCAGAAAGGCTGCGGTGTCCTGTGTGATGTAATCTGGTCTGGTAGAGAGTCTGATGGCATCGACTAGGCCACGATGAAGAAAAGGTTGAACTGCGGACAAAAGCTCTTGTTGCCGGTCTGCCGGTAGGCCGGTGAAGCTGCCACCGTAAAAGGCCACTTCTACCCTGCGTCCCTGTCGGGGGGAGCGCGCGAGCCAGAGGCTGATTTCGCTCTCCACCGCTTGCCGGGTGGGGCTTGCGGGGCTTTCCCCGCCAGCGTTGCCGGTCAGCGGATGCTGATTGCAGAAGATACAGCGGTGTGGGCAGCCTTGGTGGGGGATAAAGAGCGGAATGATGAAGGGCGGCAGGGCTGTTCTCACGGTTGGCTGAGTTGGGAAA
>JAQUKQ010000053.1 GCA_028718985.1 Desulfobulbaceae bacterium
ACCATTTTCATCAGCGATGACGGTTTTAGCTGTGCCATCGGTGTAACTCAGAATTGCACCAGGCACCCCGACGTTGCCAGAAATCGATATGGGGCCAACTTCAATTTTTAAGTTATCATAGTAGCTCTCACGAGCACCAACCGCAAAAGTTGCTAGGCCATCACCACTGCTACTAATTTTATTCAAGCTGGTGTAGAGCAGTTGATTGTTTACATAAAATTCAACTATTCCATTATCTTTTACAAAAATTGTTCCATAGTTAAAGACACTTCCGTTGGTAATGCTTATTAAAGCCGAATTCTCTAAGGTCAAGGTGCCATTATCATCCCACCATATTTGAGCGAGGACAGTATTTCTTTCAGCAACAACTGAATAATCGTTTCCACGAATAGTCAACCTAGCCAGATACGTATTATCTGTACTTGGGTGAATTGCGTTCTTCTCAAATAGTTGAATTGCAGCAACCTGCTGATTTGTCCAAGGAAAGCTTCCTGCTCTCATATCAGCAGAAAATTGTATGTTATTACCAACATAATTATATTCTTGTTTAGTCCCTAAAAAATTCCCATACATGCCATAATCTTGCAATTTAATGTATTTGTCGGTAGTTCCTTCAATAGTCAAACTATGACTATAGCCATTTCCATAATACATCTCATTGTATGCACTCAAATCGCCACTTTCAAAATTCTCTTGCAGCAAGATCGTTGTAGTGGGTGTAATTGAGGAGAAAATTGCGTTGACCGACTTATCCGCATCTAACGTTACTTGGCAGGTTGGCCCCGCACCTGTGCAAGCACCTGTCCATCCGGTGAAGGCTGAGCCAGTATCCGCATGGGGAGTCAGGGTAACAACAGCGTTATTCCCATAGTTTTCAGAACAATCAGCGCCACAAGAAATACCTGCTGGAGAGCTGTCCACACTGCCACTGCCAGAACCGGATTTGCTCACGGTGAGGGTATAACTTGCCTGACATAGGCCACTTGAGCAATTACCGCTGATACAATCCGAACCAGCAGTACACTGCTCCCCTGCATCGCATGGTGAACAGGTGCCACCACCGCAGTCTATTCCCGTCTCGGAGCCATTCTTGATGCCGTCGCTACAGGTCGGGGCCGCGATACTGGCCTGCACCTTATAGGCAGGGCTGGCATTGGCGAAATGGATATAGCCGATATTGCCGTTATAAGCGTAGCCAGTGAAATCCCCGGTCGCCAGGTCGATGTTTACCGGAGTGGAATTGGGACTAAAGTTGATCCAACCCACCGCCTCACTCCAGGCGTAGCCCGAAAGGTTGCCGGTGGCGGGATCCCGATTTACCCCCCAGTTCGTGGCGCTGGTATTGGCATAAGGACCACCGCTATCCGCACCCAGTTTAATCCAGCCGATGTTGGCAGCCCAGGCGAAACCAGTGAGGTGATCGGAATTGATGGTCACTCCGCCGGAGGTCGGCTGGAAGTTCTGCCAGCCGCTGGCTTCACTCCAGGCATGTTTGTTGGTGTCGCTGACCTGGCCGAGGAGCGCGGCGCCGGCATTGGGCAAGCCAAGGCCCAGCCCGATCAGCAGAAAGAGAAATACCCTTGGCAAGAACTTCATTGTCGATGTTTTCATTTGTGTCTCCCTGGAGTGCAAAATTTCACCATTTATTGAGTTATAAATTTAATCTTGTCCTGGTTATCCGGATCCGTAGGGTGCGCATGTTTTTTTCATGCGCACCGTTTCATCTTTCCTTACCAAGTGCACAACAAAAACCGTTCCCCACCCTACTCGTGACCAATGCCGACTGGCGTGCGGATGGGCTCGCCGACCCCCCAGTCGGGTGGATACACTCTATTTTCCACATAACGGTGAATACTTGAATAGCACCAATCCCTAGGCGATGTGGCATGGCCATGGTTGACTGGATTGTAATGGATGTAGTCAACGTGATGTTCGAAATCCCTCTCGTCGCGTATTCGATGTTCCCAATAACGGCGTTGCCAAAAGGTCAGTTCCCGTCGGTTTAATTTTGATGCGGTCATCAAGCTGTCTGTGAAATAGTTGGCCTTCAATGCTTGGCTGGTCCGTCGTTTGATCAAGTTCCAGCGTGTCGAGAAGTCGGCATCCCCTGGCGGCAGTGTCCAGATGCAGTGCAGATGTTCCGGCAGCAACACCCAGGCATCAATGACAAACGGCCAATTGGTGCGGGTCTTGGCAATGGCCTCACGTAAGGCATCACGAACCGGTTTATCGCAGAGGATAGAGTGTCGGAGATAGATCAGCACCGTAAAAAAAAGGGTCAGCGTCAGGTATGTGGTCGCACTGATATTGTGACATCGTTTATTGTTTTGGGTGGGCATTGATTTGAAAAATATCAATCGATTATTCCATTAGCAGCGTTTTTGTCGTTTTGATAGCATATGCAACAATAGATCGTTGCGCACTCTGGCAAGCTCAAAAGGTCTAAGCCTCTATTATTGTCCGCCTCGTACCGGCCACACATAGCAACTTTGGCTCTTGAGAATGCCGTAAACATCTCCGACGTTGAAGGTCACGTACCAGGCATTGGATGGGGAGTTGATGTAGTTGGTAGATGACCAATAGTAGCTATTCTGCACGCCTGTAAAGGGGTTCCCTGCTGTCCACTTTGCCGTACCGGCTGTATTGGATAAAGATGGATTGACATATTGATCATTCACCAAACTGAATAATTCTCTACGGTTTGGCACTCTCCAATCACCGGCAACAGAGCCATCGGTCAGAGAACACATAGTCCCATCCCCTTTCAAGGCCGCAACCGCTGTTTGCGCCGCAATAAAGGCCTTGGGGCTGACGGTTGTGCAGTTTGCATTCTTCAACCAAATTAAACCGGTTAGGTTGTCGGTAACTGTGCCATTGCTGTTATCAATAAATCTGGGCATGGGCAATGAAACGCCCATGCGTTTAGCACCATCCTGGCCCGAACCCGAACAGGAAATGACAGCCCCCGCATCAGTATAGCAGGTGGTCTGCCCGCTCTTCGGCACTGGAGCCGGATACGGAGAACTGGCAGGGGCAGTCCCCGGTTTGAGGCCCCAGGTACCATCGGTGCGTAAACCCCAGAAGGTCTTGCCGGTGGTGACATCGGCCTGGGTGGCACCATTGACGTTATCCGCCGCCGGGGCAATGGTCATGATTTCATCCAAGCTCCTGCCAACACCATCAGCCGGCCCGGCGGTTGGTTCGCTGAATGGCGTGTTCCGTTTTGTCCCTTCGGCCCCTGTTTGCAAGCGGTTGTAAAGGTCATCAGTTGTAAAAACGGCACTGGCTGCGTTATCCGGTGCAGCAACTGGCTCCAAATCTCCCGCTAGGGACATGGCTGGGAACAGCAGCGTGAATGCCAAGCTGTACAGGGCACATTTTTTAATAACGATTTTTTTCATTTCGACTCCTCCGGTCTTGGTTGGAAAAAGGTGAATTTCTCATTCATCATGAAAATCATTGTATAGAACGACTGTTGGTTCTTTTGAATGGCCTCTCGACGAAATGCGCCTACCTGTACCCAAGTGATGCACTAGGCATGGCGCAAAACGTATACTGGCAGTGTGCCTGTTTGCTTCCTTTCCCAAAGGAATCATGCCATTTCAAGTTGTGGTAATCCGGCTATTCCCTTTTTTTGTCGTTCGGTGTTACCTGCGGCACTCACAGTTGAAGATGAACAATTACTCTGGGGATCGGACAAGCAGTAGATGATGCTATTTATTAATGCCGTGAGCTGAAAAGGTTTTCCCAGGTACATTTGGGCGCCAAGCGCTAAACATTGTTCTTGTTTCGCGGTTGAGCCCCCCCCACTCATGACAATGATCGGACACCGCTTGTTTGCCTTTGCCTCCAGATGAAGAAGAACCTGCATGCCGTTCATGATAGGCATGTCGAGATCAAGCAATATTAATGTTGGTTGATGCTCTTGATATAACTGAACGCCTTCAGCGCCATCGTAGGCATGGAATAGTTGCAAGGGCAATGAGCTAAGAGCACCCACAATCAAACCATGGATCATTGCGTCATCATCAACTATCAGGACTTTCTTCAATTCAGACATGGACATTCCTCGTGGTTGTGTTAGATGACATCTTGCTATCGACGAAATAACATCTCTAGTCTCGGAATATTCAGTTACTCGCCCCTAAGGACGAGCAAGGTGAAAACTCTTCTCTTGGGCCTGCATAACAGGGAAGGTAGCAATAAACGTGGCACCCCTTTTTTTCTTGGTATTGAGCACAATCGTACCCTGATGAGCCCGTACAATATCAGCAACGATTACCAGGCCCAGCCCCGTGCCCGTGCCGCAGAGTTTGGTCGTAAAAAACGGTTCAAATATCTTTTCCTGGAGCATCTCCGGCACACCTGGTCCATTGTCACAGAAGGTGATGACCAGCGTTTGTTTCTTGTGAGTGAAACGGATATCGATTTTTTTGTTCGCCTGCTCGGCCATGGCATCGATGGCGTTCTGGAGGAGATTGACAAAAAGTTGCTCCAGCATCCCAGCGTTTCCCAAGATGGGTAAAAAAACATCATCCCGAGTTACCGAGATTTTGACACCAGCACGTTTCACTTGCGGAGCCATGAGGATTAAGGCCCGTTCCAAAGCCAGCGGAACTTCCTGAGAGGAAAGCGGCTCCTGGTCAGGCCGCGAGTAACGCAATATCTGCTGACTGAGTTTACAGATACGGCCAAGCTGATGACTGGCCTCCCTTGCCTCTTCCCCCAGATCTGAAAGAGTACCTGTACCTGCATCGATATTTTTAATGAGCGATTCGAAAAAAATGGACAGGAAAAAAAGCGGCTGATTCATCTCATGAATCGCGCAAGCAGCTATTTGCCCCACAGTGGCAAGTTTATCCTGGGCGATTGCTTTTTTCCGGATGTCCTGTAGCTGCAGCTCAGCGAATTGCTGCAAATCCATGACTCTTGCTAATTCTGAATGAAGTCTATCAATGATAGATGACTGACCGTCATCCCCGCGCGTATGGGCCGGGCAGGCCGATCTCTGTGCATTATCTCTGGATACATATCTTTCTCCCTCAGTCATTTCACCGCGCCCAATAACGAGTTGAAATCATCACCGATGAGCAAATCAAATCCCTACATTATCAACAAGTACAACTACCTATTAAATCTACCTTCTGTAGGCATTTCAATTTACTCATACCAGACGCATCTGACATTTTTCTGACATTCACCAAAAAATTTAATTTTTTTTGGGTGGGGAGGGGATTTTTTGGGCCACCACAATTTTACGAGGAGGAGAGGGTGTTGTTTCCCTAGGCGGCAAGAATGAAAATAGCCACAGCACCCGCTATGATGATAGGAAAAGGAGTTGGGGATAGAAACAAGATAGATGGGAGGAACTTTATGGAAACAAAGGGGATAGAACTTGATGGATGGAGTGCTGCCTAGTTTGGATCATGAACAGAGGAAACAAAAAGGAAAATGAACTTCATTCCCCCAAACGCATCTGCTGGTCATATGCAAGAGGAACAGCCCCAGGCCTTGAACATGCGGCTCGTTCATTTTGTTGAGGAGTCTAATAGATCTGCAACCATCTCCTTGATCTCGGCTGGCGGATAACCTTCCCGGAACAGGGCCTGTTCATATTGCTTGATAACCTGGGCAGCCTGAGCCGCGGAATTTTGACGATGCAGCGTATACAGGGCACAGACCAACTTATCATTGGTGCCGTCATACCAACGCACATTGGTGAGGACGGAAATTGCCTTGACCTTTTGGCCAGTGCGGATAAGGATGTCGGCCCATTTCAATGAGAGTGATGTAAACCGCATCTGCAGTTGATCCCGGAAAACGTGGACCGTGTCGTTAGCCGTGACCTCCGGGACAAAAGTTCCCTGCCACAGTGTTGCCGCTCGTTGAAAGGCATTGCCGGCCTGCCAGTACTCCTTAAGCCGTACATGATGTAGGCCCTGTTTTGACTCCTTGAGAAAGTCATGGGCATCGACCCGGCAGTTTTGCAGACAGAGAATTCCCTTGTGCAGTTGCAGATAATTGTTGGCGGCATGCGGATGCATGGCCTGGGCAAGAGTTTTTCGGAAGCGTAATAGGAGGGAGTCAAATTTTGCCCGCGCCTTTGCGGGTGGACTGTCCGGCCACAATGCCAATTGCGCACCTTCCTGGCTAATTTTCCGATTTGGCGAGGCAATCAGTAAGGACAGAAGGTCTCTCTGCGTTGGGGTCAAATCTTCCGAGGACAAGCGTGACTCGTCCTTGATCCATACTTCTAACCGACCGAGCGTTTTTATGTTGAGGAGCGGGATAGTCTCGCCATTGTCCAAAATGACCAGATCAAGCCGCTCAGCAGCCAAGTGCCGAGCATAGTCTGCTTCAATCTTTTCTGTAACGGCCAGGGACAAAAGCGGCACCATCAGGTATGGCGTAAAAGCAAGGATATTGACATAACGATGGCGCCGCATAATGTGCAACCCTTGCTCCAAGTCTGCACACGCCTCGGTTTTTTTCTCTTCCCTCAGGTGAAAATAGGCTCGATAGAGGAGGCCACAGGCAATCTGGTTGGGGTTCATCAGGTCATTTGCCGCTCGAATCGCCTCGGTCAGCAGGATTAAGGCCTGTTCAGCGCCCACCACTAGTCCATAAACGGGTGCGAGGCATAGTTTGTGATTGATAGTAAAGTATAGCCCCCCGGTTTCAATACGAAGCCGTGCTGACTCTTCGGCCGCGGCAAGGGCCTCTTCCTTGTGTTGCTGCAAAGCGAGGGCTAACGACTTCAGCTGTAGGACTTGACTGCGAATGTGGGGAGAGAGCAAACGAGAATCAGTCGACAGGGCCAGATCGGACAACTCCAGGCATCGGTCATTTTGCCCCTCGCCCAAGGCTTCATCCATCTCGAAAAGATAGAAGAAGAGGCCAGGAATGCTCTGTTTGAGTATCTCTCGGCCAACAATGTCTACGACTATAGATTTCTGATGCTGATAATTGATTCGATCCGCAGCATATTGATTCAGGTAGTTTAACTGCAAAAAACGCAGCATCATCGTATTGAAGGTGCCAAGTTGTGAAATATGGATCAGCGCATAGGCCTGTTCAATTTTTTCAAGGCACAATTTAGTCTTGGCCATAATCATCTGTTCATACCCCTGGATCAGGAGGGCTGAGGCTTGAAAGTTGTAAGCCTTATGCTGGCAGGCAAGATCCATGGCCAAAGAAGAGAAGCGATTAGCCTGCTCAAGGTCTGAGACAAAGAAACAGAAACCATTGGCCAGGTTGATGGCAATGACTGTTTTCGAGTAGTCGGAAAGTTTCCTCCCAACCTGATCAAACAGTACTTGTGCCTTCCCCAGACACTTAGTGCCTTCGGAGCATACCCCGGAGGTCACATTGTGATAATGAATGACGTGAGATATGGCCAAAAGCTCGCCAATCCCTTCATTATTTTGCGCAAAGAGAGCGGCTGCTTCTTTCAGCAACGGCAGGCACTTGTCAGGTTCCCTGTCCATGCTGATGAGGGCGCTGAACAGGGAAAACCAGCCACGACTAAGAATAATCGTTTCTGGCACTTCCGAAAGGATTGAGGCTAGGGTCGCGCTCTGATTGGTGGCCATAAAATTCATACCATACTGGGCCAGAACCTGTTCCATGGCATCCAAATCCCCTGCCTTTAACAAATAGCGCAGGGCCTGGGCAGGTTTTTCTTGTGCAAGGCTGAAGCTGGCTGCCCTATCCAGAACCTGAAAGATTTCCTGCTCTTCAAGCTCATGCCGGGCCCGATCCTGCAAAAACTCCTGGTACAGATGATGAAAGCTGAAGAGTGTGCCTTCCGCATCCAGGCGACGGATAAAGTGATTTCCTCCCGTTAATTGGTGCAGTTCTTGGCCGATATCGGTTAGGCCGGTAACGAGGCTGGCCAGGGCAACAGGGATCTCATCAAGAAATGAGAGGAGCAGAAAGGGGTGATGCAAATTTTTGGGAAGTTGCGCGAAGATCTCTTCTCGGAAATAGCCCAGCAGGCCCCCTTGATTGCCAGCCAAGTTATCGATGGGCATCTCGGCAATGGATTGTGTTTGGCGTCTCTCCATATCGTGCCCGGCAAGGATGACCCCCATGGTCCAGCCTTTAGTTAAGGCATAAATCGTGTGGATCACCTGGGGAGAGGCGGAGATGTGGAGAATATCTTGGTATAGGGTGGTGATTTCGCTCTCAGACATCGCCAAGTCGCTGTTGGTCAAGCGATGCAACTGACCGTGATACTTGAGATGTTTCCCGGTCAAGGGAAAGGGCTGCCGGGAGGCAAGTATAAAGTGTATCCTTGGTGGTGCGGTGTCAAACAGGTAGTTGAGGAGAGAGGTGCTGCCTACGGCATCTTGGAGGAGATGAAGATCGTCGAAGACACAATAGAAGTCATCATCCAAGCAAGCGTCAAGATCTGCCAGCATGAGATTGGCCAAGTTGTTCAACTCCAGTGGAGAAAGCTTGCCGCTAATGATTCGTTGTTCCAGCTGTGGGGAGGAGAAGCCTGGTGAGACTCTTTGCAGATTGGCGAGAATCGCATTGAACAGCAGGATCGGGTCGGAATCTTCCGTCCCGATTTGATACCAGGCAAAGGTCTTGTTGAGACGCTCCAGTAATTGGATGATGAGGGTGGTCTTGCCCTGACCGGCTTGGGTCTCGATGAGGATAACTTGTTTCTTTGCACCCTTGTTCTGAAGGATGGTGTCGATAACTTTGCTTCGAAGGAGGCATTGGGAGGCATCCACCCGGGGCGGATAAAATTTATTGGCAGGAATTTTGGCTTGAAATTCTGCGAAATCGTACACGATACTCCTTAACTGAAACTGAATTCGGATTGATTGCGTTACTCATAGTCTAACACATGAAAAATGGCTGAGGAATAAAACAATTTTGGAGTATTGCTAATTATTATGGTTTTTTCAGTTGTGATTTATCGAGAACGCCTCTGAATTTTCTCTGATGCAAGCAAGAGGCGCTGATCGTCGCAGGATCAAGACGAAACAAACGCCGATGGCAGGGGTGACACCATCGGCGTTTGTTTTTCACTATCTGGATGCTTTCGATTTTCAGTCATCCGTGGATAAATCCCCCAGCAGGATGAGACCGCTTAGCGGCATGGTCACATCATTATTGCCCCAGGTAGTGGGATCCCGTCATTCAACAGGCGGGATGGCCGTTAGGGTATAGGCAAGTGTGGTTTGTCCGCCGTTGAGTATAAAACTGCCGGTGATCGTCTCTCTCCAGGTAAAATGCATTGGCGTCCATGGCACGCCAATCCTCATGAGCTTGATGGTGAGCGCTGTGGCAGTCGACCCATCATTCTGACATTTGGCCGAATTGTGAAAAAAAATTGTCTTTTCTTAAAAAACCCGATAATGCGACTGAGTTGATATTCCTCGAAACCACTGCCCGTTTGAAATGCTTTTCATGCGTTTTACTGCAAAGCCCCATAGTCATAGCAATGGTTGTCGAGCACACTAAAGTCAAAGCCCCGGACAACATAACCCGCCCTTCATACCTCAAGGACAACAGAAGATGAGACATCGTCGAACCTTCACCTTAAAGATGTGGCCGCTGGCCCTGATCACTCTCTTATCCTCACACGAGGCCTTCAGTGCGGATATCTATGAAATGGAACCAGTCACGGTCACGGCCCAAAAAGTGGAAGAGGACCTGCAGCAAGTCCCTATCGCCATCACGGTCCTCGATGCAGAGACCCTTGGATCCAGCAAGGCCATGCAGTTAAGCGATCTGGAGACAATGGTCCCCAGTCTCAACATTACACAACACATCGATATGAATCGCCTAATTACCATGCGCGGGGTGGGGGCTTTCAGTCGCAATATTGGCTTCGACGCCAGGGTGGGGGTCTATCTGGATGGTGTCTATCTCGGCACTTCGGCTGGACTCAACCTGGACATGCTGGACATGGAGCGGGTTGAGGTGATGCGTGGACCACAGGGGACCCTCTGGGGACAGAACACCGATGCCGGGGCCATCAACATCATCTCCAAAAAACCGGGTAACGCCTTAGCCGGCCAAGTGGATCTGGGAGTGGGCCGTTTTGACCGGCGGGAAGCAAAGATGAACATGGTCATCCCCATTGTCGACAACAAGGTATTAAGTAGCTTTGCCTTCAGTCACTCGGAGCGAGAGGGCTTGACCTCCAATCTCATCACCGGCGAGAATCTTGATGATCAAAACACCGATTCAGTGCGGGCCAAGACGCGGTTGCTTATCTCCGACCGAATGGAATTCAATCTGAATGCCGATGGTACCTTTACCAGGCGTCACCCCACGCTTGGCGATCCGTTGACAGACACCTTCGGCATCGGGCTTGACACAGCGGCACCAAAAGAGTGGGAGGTACCTTTCAATCGTGATTCCTCGGAGGACACCGACATCTATGGCCTCTCTGGGACCTTGGATTATCAGTTGCCCCATGACTTTCTCTTCACCTCCATTACCGCCCTCCGGGGTAATCGCGGCCAGTATCAAGAGGATCTTGATTACTCACCCCAGGATCTCTTGTCGGTCGATTATATTGATCACTACGGCCAGTTTTCCGAGGAGCTGCGGTTGGCCTCTCCCCAGGACAAGCGACTGACCTGGAATGCCGGACTTTACTATTCCCGTCAGGACCGCGATACCGACCGAGCAGTCATTTTCGGTAGCCAGACCAGTCTCCTGGTCAGCCCGACTTTGATTCCCGGCAACGCGATAAGTAATAGCGGCGAGATGATCACCAGTTCTTACTCCCTCTATGTGCATGGTAACTATGCCTTGACCGATCGCCTCGCAGCCATTGCCGGTCTGCGCTATACCTATGAGATCAAAGACGGCGACTACAGCTTGGACGGTTCGCAATCCGGCATTGTAAACATCGCCACTTTTCATTACGATGACTCCCTTAGCGATGAGACACTCTCTCCCACCGTGGGCTTGAGCTATCTGATCAACGAGACAGTGACCGGCTACGCTACCATCACCACCGGCCACAAGAGCCCAGGAGTCAATCTGGATTTCCTATCTCCCAACGATATTGCGGCAGGAATCACCTTTGACAAGGAGACAGTGGTGAACTACGAGACGGGAATGAAAGCTTGCTGGCTCGACAACCGACTGATGGCTAACCTCGCCCTGTTTTACGCCCGCTACGACGATTACCAGGCCTACCAATTAATGGATCTAGGGGGAGGTGCTTCCGCTCTGACGATCAAAAATGCGGCCAAGGTCATCAGTCGAGGTGGAGAGATAGAGATGGAGTGGCACCCGACCAGCCAGTGGCGGTTCAGCACGGCCATCGCCCTCCTGGATGCCTATTTTGCGGATTTCCCCGGAGGGGGAGTGGCAGGAGTCGATGCCTCGGGCAACGATCTACCCTATGCCCCGCACTTTTCTTCCCATGTCGGAGTGGGGTACACCGTGCCGGATGAGGTGTTCGGTGGGCAAGTCGTCATCATGGGGGCGTATGCCCATACGAGCCGACAATACACTACACCTTCCAATCTGGAGACCCAGGAGTTGCTCGGAGGTGGCACGGTCCCATTTGGCGTGCTGGAGAGTTCTGACATCGTTTCTGCGACCATTAGCTACACACCCCAGGGCAAAAGGTGGAAGATGAGTCTCTGGGGAAAGAATTTGACTGATGAAGAGTACCGGACTGATTGGCTGCGTGATTTCTTTGGCACGGTACTTGAGACCCGTGGAGAGCCCATGAGTTTTGGTTTGGATGTGGGGTGGAAATTTTAGCTCGTTTGGCGAATTGTGCTTCGCATAAAACCTCCCAAGTTGAGCACTCCCGGAGTGTTACAGGATGAAAAGTCGTCTATTGGCCGCCGCTCTGACTTTAATTCTACACCTCTGCGCTGGTTTTGCTTTCTTTGAATATCAATTGCCAAAAACCTCGCCACTGCCAAGAACAGTGATCGTCTCCCTCAGCCAGGTCGCCGAGGGTATCCCGGTAGAGACCAAACCACAACCTGTGGCAGAACCTGCGTCCAAAGAACAGCATCTCTCAAGCAATGATTTACAATCACCTCAGGCACCCGAGGCCATTAATAATGAATCCTTGCTACTGCCAACACCACCACAGACGGACCAACTACGAGAGATATCGGCGAGAATGTCTAAGAGCCGAGCTGCTTCCCCTCCTCCTCAGACCGTTAGTCTGCAACCACTGAATAGGCCGGAGCCCGGCCCTTCACTCGGGTCTGACGTAGTCCCTGAAAAGCCAAGTACCCCGGCAGCTGTCAGTACCTACCATACCGTTGTACCGGCAATGCCTAAAATCCCAAAAAGGATTGAGATCCAACCGGCGTATAAAGATACGCCGACACCGACCTATCCTGTCTTAGCTCGGCGCTTGGGCTATCAGGGGACAGTGGAATTGAAGGGCTTGGTCAAACAGGATGGCACGGTGGGGGAACTGCAGGTGGTAACTTCAAGTGGCTACCTGGTTCTGGATCAGGCGGCACTGAACACGGTACAACGATGGAGTTTTGGACCAGGAACAGGAGATGGTGTCAAGGAGGCCATGTGGATCAAAATACCAGTCCACTTTTCATTGAAGTAGAGTGACTTACTTCGAAGCTTCGTCATGAGATTCATCATCGATGGTTGAGACGAAGGGTTAATCTTTAGAAAAGGCTATCAACAGCTATTCAATGGTTTCCTGAACTGAAGACTTCTTTTATATCTGGTCAGCGCCAGCAGGCATAAAAATCTTAGGAATCGTAGAATCAACTCATAAGCGGTTTTCAAATAAGATACTGTCCTTGATGGTATGATTCTGAAATGAAATCCTAACAATTGGCAGGGTTAGGGTTACTCAATTCAACCTTACAGATAGGAATCTTTTTAGCCCTCTTTCCTTACCCCTTTCAATGTGAATGACAACATAATGCCAATCTGATACTGTAACGTCAGTTTTATGTCAGGATGGGCGAATAAGTCTTTTGGGAAGTTATTTCAATGAGGGGGCAGTGGCTACAAAATCGTTCAACATAATTTACGCTCTTTCCATAGACCATGGGCTAGTACTGGAATTCTTTGCTTTCTTTTCTCGTTTTGAATACTCATTGAAACGGTCTCGTTTTTTGAAACCAAGAAGGAAAGCTGAAGCGGATTGGGATAAATATGCCAACAGCATAAAAGGGCAGTTTAAAAAAATTGAAAATCCAGCATTTCAGGATGCGATTGACTTTCTAAAACGTAATCCCCCCAAAACCCAAATTATTGAAGAAAATGAACTGGGTTGGCACGACACGCTGCAGGGCTCAGGGGAACATCACGAACGCTACATTCTTCGCCTTATAGCTACCATAAGGAACAATTTATTTCATGGAGGCAAGTTCCCACTTCCTGTCGGACCGATCGAGGACACTGCACGTAATCAACGTCTGCTACAGTCGGGCATCACTATTCTCAAGCAGTGTCTTGCTCTAAGTGGGTCCGTAGGATCCATTTTTGAAGAGACGGCATAAAAATTAGGCCGACCAAAATTAATTTTAGCCCGCCGAATCTGGAATCATCAAATGTCCAACTTTGCTACTGCTGCTATCGGATCGGCTGCCCCACTTCCTGATCAATCAGTTGATCAACTTGTCGCGGAGCGCACAATTTTCAACGACGACCGAACTCATCGGTTCACACTCTTCCGCTACTGGAGCAACCCAGAGGATTATGCGTGTGGAATCAGCATGAACCCTTCCGGTGCGGCGGAAGACGTGAGCGATCCGACTGTTGATGGCATGGTGCGCCGAGCACGGGAGCACTGGGGCGTCGGTGCTTATTACCAGCTTAACGTTATGTCTATTCGCGGCACCTATTCGTCAGAACTGACCAAAACGTCTGTGGTCAATCTTCCTGAGAACGATGAATGGATTCGACGAATCACCTCAAAAGCACTAATCGTTGTAGTGAGCTGGGGAAATCCCGGTCACGATTCAGGCCGTGGAACTGCAGTGGAGAAAATCTTGAGAGAGGTGTGCGATCCAGCGAAGGTCTTTTGCTTCGGTAAGAACAAGAATGGGTCTCCAGTCCATCCTCTCTATCAACGGATTGACGCACCCTTGTTGCCCTACTTCGTGTAGGCCGAATGCAAGTGAACCATGTCGATGCATAACCCTCACATTGAACTGATCCTGATGCGACTTTGTGTGAAGTCAATCGGTTTCTTCTATTGCGCTGGTAATTAAATTTAATAATCTGAGTACAACAATGACCATTAACCCCCAATTAATTGCACCTATTATTAAAGGTTTTTTCAGCATTGCTGGGGAAATTATCAAAAAATACAAACAAAATCCTGATATGGTTGACACTTGTCAAGAGGGAAAACTTCCCCTGCCCCCTATTTTTTGTAGGTAGTGGTAATCTTTCAGTGCATGACCAGAGGCGGGGTCCTTGTAACGACGGCAAACTACTCTGATATACGCGGATTGGGTACCGCAGGACTTGGCTTCGTCGCGGAGCTGCCTCTCTCTAAAAACGGGAATTCGGCAAAAGACCTGTCTTATCCTATAGGATGTCCGAGGATTCTCCTAACCGGGACCGCGCCCCTGGCGATACACTGAAAGATATGTCAAAGAGTCACTGCTGTACTTGTTCTGCTTTTTTTATTCGTTGGAATTGCGAAGTGAAGAGACCAAACTATCTCGTAACGCAGCAATTCCTTCCTTATAGCCGCTCCCGTCCTGGTTTATGCCGGGTGGGGAATTTGCTTGGCGATTGACCACATAAAGGCCGCAAGCTCCCGAGCTATGGCTGCCACCACTACATTGACCTTTTTCCCACGGCCAATGAGCCGTTGGTAGCGAGTACAAAGACGAAGTTGCGCATCCCAGGAAATCTTTTTTATTTCTGGGGATAACTCCTGCTGCCTATCGAGAATAACCCGGCTCACTCGAGCAGGAAGACGATATGCCTGGGCTGCTTCGATCAATACTCGCCGGACATGACCGTTACCAGTTTTAGTGAGGCTACCTCGTTTCTTGCTATCACCGCTGGAATGTTCTGATGGAACAAGACCGAGATACGCCATCAACTGGGCAGGATGGTTAAATCGCCCCAGATCACCCAACTCGGCGATCGTGGTTGTTGCCACAACAGTTGACACACCCCGTAATGCCTTGAGCGCCTTGACGACAGGAGCCAGGCGCCATTGCTCAAGCAGGATTTGAATCTGATTCATGAGCCGGGTTACTTGTTCGTTGCATGATGTCACAGCTTGCAGATACTCTTGCAGTACGATCTGTTGTGCCGGATGCGCCATTTTGACTTCGGTAATCCAGTTGAAGTGCGCCTTTGACCAACTGCTTTTGCCCGTGTAGGTCATGCCGTTCCGGAGCAAAAAAGCGCTCAGATGCTGTTTGGCTTTCCGTTCCGCGATCTTGGCATCCTCTCGGGCACGGGTAAGGTCTCGCATGCCTTCATCGTCGGATGCAGGCACATAAACGGACGTTAATTCCCCTGCTCGATGGAGTCGTGCCAAGGCCATAGCGTCCTTGCGGTCAGTCTTAACCCGGTCTCCACTTTTTTTAGGGGATAAGCGAAGGTGCCACTACAATGCAAGCCACATTGTTTTCGGTAAGATACCGGTAAAGGTGGTAGCCACATGGACCTGCTTCATAGGCAAACCGTAGCTCGCAATCTGTGGAGAGATGTTTTCGTAACAATTTGTTGATGGAATCAGTGTCATTGTTGATAGTCCCGTAGTGCCGGACGGCAGCGTCACTGCCGTCCTCGGCAATAGAGACATCAATGGTTTTCTTATGGACATCCATACCGACATATTTTACTGTTTTGTTCATGACCTGCCTCCTTGGTTTTGGCTCTGAATTGATCCTTCTTCGTGATGGCTCAATTTAACCCACGAGAGCGTGGATGGCAGGTCTGTTTTTTATCCTCGCGTGTCAACCATTATGTCTAAAGAAATTGAAGCTAGGCTTGAAATTCATATGACTGAATTAGTAAACTGGAGTAGGAATATCCAGATTTACGGTATGTCAAGTGCTAAGAATACAGATGATGAAACTATAGAATTACAAATTAACCAAGAACCAAGAAAATTTCGAGGTGTTGAAAATAATAAAATATTGGATGAAATTTCGATAATACAGAATTTACATCCGTATATTTTGCTAGGTGACCCTGGGGCTGGGAAAACGACAACTTTAAAAAGAATTGTAAGAAAAATGATCCTTTGTGATCAGTTTTCAGAAATCGACATATTCCAATATCCAATAGTAATTAGATTAAGGGATTTACCAGATAATGAAACATTGCATTATGCAATCGCAACAAAAATAGGATTATTATGTCATTGTCATGGCAGCATAGACGATGTTAATAGTAATCAAAGTTCCATTGGTAATATCAGCATATTGATAGGTGATACAATAATTGAAAATGCATTACCTGATTTTTTAGATAATTCAAAAGCATTAATTTTGCTAGATGGACTTGATGAAGTTAATCTTTACAAGCGTGATGAAATTGAAAAAGAAATAATTAAACTTTCAACAAGGTTGAACCATTCCAAGGTAATAGTATCGTGCAGGTCGGGGGGATATACAAGTTCGTTTACCGGATTCAACATTGTTGAAATATGTCCGTTAACCCCATTTGAAATCGAGCAAATAAGTAAGATGTGGGCTGAAAAGCCAGGAGACTTCCTGTTATGCCTAGAGAGCAAACCTTATTATGATTTAGCAAATCGTCCGTTATTTTTAATTCAATTAATAATGATTTTCAATCGTTGTGGTTCCTTACCCGAACAACCATCATCGGTTTATAAAAAAATAATTAACTTTGTTCTGGAGGAATGGGACGAAAGAAGACAAATAAAAAGAACAACAAAATACGCTAACTTTGACGCAGAAAGAAAGCTAGATTTTTTATCAGCTATCTCCATGGAATTAACAATCAAGAAAAAGAAAAAAGTATTTAACACTGGCGACTTAATTCAATCATATTACGAAATATATAGATCTTTTAATTTGCCAAAAAATGAAGCCATTAAAGTCATTAATGAAATTGAAACTCATAATGGCATCATATTTGAATCTGGTTTTGACAATTATGAATTTTCACATCTTTCCATACAAGAATATCTATGTGCTTATTATTTAGTTAGAGAATCAGTTTCGCAAAATGTTTATAGGTATCTTAGTGAATATCCTTCACCTGTTGCAATTTCAGTATCAATATCATCTGATCCATCTATGTGGTTCGGAACTTTAATATTAAATGAACAATCATTAATTAACACTGATTCTCATCAATTAGAAATTTTTTTGAATAGATTAGTGATTGAAAGACCTTTTTTTAATCCTAAAATTATACTAGGGTTATCTTTACTAAAGATATTTTTTTATTATTCACCAAGTCTACAAAGTTATATCTTCAAATCTATGGAGAAAGTTGTTGCTTTGGATGGAGTTAAAGAATCTATAGCTATGTGTTTGCCTTTCTATAAACAAGAAAAATCAGGTTCTGAATTTAACCTTGAATATTGTTACTTGAAACGTGCTTCAAGCCAACCCATCGCAGAAGGAGTGTTGCCTCCACAGGGTGGTTTTTTTCCCATTAATTTGCTTTAAATTTGCAAAAAATCATTCAATGATGGGAACTAAGGAGCGAGTGGGAAAAAACATTGAATCCGTTAGATAGGTAGTTGAACAAATTTGTCCTCGCTTGTGTTAATCGAGTACTTATCGCCAATATCAACCTACAAACCACCTATTGAATATTTCCTCATTCATCCGGCCAATTCAACTCTCCGTTTTGCATAGAGAGGTCTTTCTCGCATACTGAGAACAGAAGAACTTTATCTTATTACTGGTAAGATAGCTGCCGAAGACGCCTCAATAAGTGAAGATTACTCAATTTTATTACCACACCGAGATTCATACACATTGCATATGATAATGTTCCCCAAATGGCGTTTCTGAGATTTCTATCTCGGAAACGCCATTTTTTGTGCAGAATAGAAGCAAATGCCACTGGCAAATAAAGAAATGACATAATAGTGAGGTACCCGTAGGTGGGTCTATGAGTAATAGACAAAAAAATCACACGTCAACGATTAAATGGGTCCGATAATCGCTGCTGGGTGGGTCAGCAGTTCATCGGTGGTGGCAGGCCGGAATGAAATGGATTCACTGGCCGACATGGTCTGGAATACGCAAGGAACACATCTTACATAGTCGTAGGGGTCCAATTTATAGTCAACGCCCACTGAGCCATAGTTGAAACCGATGGCCCATGCGCCACTGGAATCGGCGGAAGTGCTCGACCAATAGCTATACCCATTAACGCCGAAAGATATATCTATGGTCGGAGAGTCATATGGGAATTACCTGTCCCATAGGTCACCTTTGTCCCATTACTACAAACAATCAAGCTCCGTAATTCTTCGATTGTAGGCAGAACCCAGTCGTTATACCCCCTTCGATTAATTCATTGCAGTAGTCATTAGCCTGGTTCCAGGTTCGGGCTTGACCGTCATCTTGTTGCTGCCACAGGAGGTTCCTTGCGCGAGTCACAAAGTTTTCGATCTGACCAAGGTGAGGTTTGGGCAGGGATCGAAGAAATGCACTCAAGCTTTGGTACTGCATCGAATACTTGTGCCATGAAAGACGCTTGTGAAGCGCAAGCAGAAAGCACTCGATCATACCAAGAAGCATTTCCCTGCCTGGCGGGTCAGTGCGGTATGGTAGTGCTATTCGAACGGGCGACATACGGATTCAAATTCCTGAGTTGACCAAAAAACTTATTTTCTGTCGATGGGTTAAAGTTTGTCAAAAATTCTCCCCAAGCATCGATGGCGATAATTGTGCAGTTTGCCAATGTCCTCATATGTTTGAACTCTGACAAACTCACTCATACTGATCGCCAGAAATTTTTCTTTTGTCTTCTGGTTTGTTCTGACCAACCCGCTTTCCAAGGCACGCAAGGAACTAATCCAAAACCAGGTCGTTACCCCTCCAGATTCATGTAAAAACAGAAACCAGAAGGGAAGACGGGTAAGCATTTCGAAGGCCAGGGCTCGTTTCACCTCATCATGAGTTAGAGTAAAAAAGCCATTGGAAGGAGAACAGTTTTTAGCATCCACCGCAATCATCCCTAAAGATTCATGCAGAATGAGGAAATCTGGTCTCTTGACATAGTCATAGAAATTATGCGCGAAGGTGTCTGGTTGTTGCTTGACAGAGAGATAGTTGATTCCGTTTTCATGGAACCAAGAGTTCAAACGTGCTTCACCGACAGGGCCTTTTCCTTCTGAATCAACTTGTTGTGTTTTCATAGGTTATTCCTTTTCTGTATGTTGATATTGATAGATTGACCAATAAGACGTTCAAAAGCAGAACCGTCTTGTCTGGTCAAATTAGGTACAAACCTGGAATAAACTCGAAAAAGCATCTCGGTAGTGGTATGCCCCATCTGACGGGCAATCCATTCAGGATTTTCTCCAGCACCAAGCCATAACGTCGCTGCCGTGTGCCTCGTCTGGTACGGACGCCGGCGGCGGAGTCCAAGATTGCGTAGCAATGGCAACCAGACCCGATTCGTAACATTGTTATGATTTAACGGGGTGCCACCACGTGTACAGAATACAAATTGATACATACTTGTGGCCGCCTTCTGCTCTTGCAGGGCTTCAAATACCGGCATCGACATATCAATTTCTCGGAAGGAACCATCATTTTTTGTATAAATCAATTCACCACCCGCTAGCGCTTGACGTATATTGATCTTACGGCGTTCGAAGTCGACATGCTGCCATTGCAGGCCATCAATCTCGCCTGTTCGCATCCCGGTAAAGAAGCGCACTGTATAGTAATTGCGGAAGTCATCACGAACCTCATTGATAATGGTACTGACTTCATCAAGTGAGAATGGTTCGACATCTGTTCTCGGCACTTTCAAGGATTTGATCCCATTGTACGGTGATGAGAAATTGTGTCGACAGGCAGCCTCGTTCAAAATCATACGCATGGGGTTCATAATATGATTCAGTCTCGAGGGGGAAAGGGATGCATTCTTCCTTCCTTTAACCGAGGCCAACCCTGCCCGGAACTGAAGGATTTCCGCCTTTGTGATCTTCCCTATCTCCTTTTCCCCAAAGGCTGGATTGAGATATTTTTCCAGGGTGAGAAGTGTCGTTTTGTGGTGTGTTGCCCTCCACTGGATTTTCATCTCATTAACCCACATCGCAGCAAACTCCGAAAACAAAGGCGTTTCAGGCTTTACTGAGTTAACCTTCCGTTCAGTAAACTGACCAACATTAGGACTGTTGGGGAAATACTTTGCGTAATCAAATGTCCCGAGCGTTATTTCTGCCTCAATTCTCTCTAGGATTTTTTCTAGTTTTTTTCGACTGGCACCTGTATCTTCAAGTTTTGTTTGTTCTCGGCATCTCTTACCTCTGTAAGTGAAATCGAAAAATAAATTATTACTTTTTATTCTTACCCTTACACTACCCATTACAATAACCTCCTTGCGACATTGGAATACCTATAGAATTCTGATTTGAAAATTTAACTATGTCCTGTTCAATAATTTCCCAGATATAAAGAATTTTTCTGCCACCAAATGGACGTATGTAATGTTTTCCTTCCAGTAAAACCGAATCTTTCAAACGATTCCTTATCGTTCTTGGGTCGTATTTAATTCGTTTTGATAATTCATCAGTCGTTAAAAATGTTTGTGACATTTGAACCTCCTTTGTGCATTACACTGAAAAATACAAATAAGATTACCAACCATAGATTTAAAAACGTTTCGTGGTTGACGTTGATATTAAATACAGTATAAAGGACTTTATTGTCCTTGTCAACACGTTAAAGGTCATTTTTGTACTTTTTTATCATTCAGACATATATTTCAACAACAAGATGTTATAATTACACATAATCTCTTTTGTGAACTCAGCTTGCAATCTTACTGATTTTTTTCTATATTAAAATCCAGGGAGTCAAATAAGCCTCATGACTTATTAAGTTTTTTTTGAAATTTTGATATATCTCGTAAAATCAGTATGTTTTAGGTAAAACGTGTGCTCAATGAAGAAAAAAACACCGCGACCACAGAAGGACATAAATGTTCCCTTAGAACCGTGAGAAAAAAATGGATATTTGCGAGAGATTAAAAGTGATTCGAAAAGATCTGGGATGTAGGCAAGATGAAATGGCTGAGAAGTTAGGTGTGGTTTACAAGACCTACCAAAGGTATGAGCAGGGGAAAAATCTTCCAACAATTACGTTTCTTATAGAAATCGCAAAAATTGGCTACAACTTGAATTGGCTGATAACCGGACATGGAGATAGATTTACCTCCCAGCACATGGAACTGGATCCATTAATTAAAGAGATCTGGGATTGGGTAAAAGAAGAGTCAGAAAAGGATGCAAAAATCAGAGATTGGTTTGAAATTGAATTCCAGAGAAAATTTCCAGAGTTCAGCGATTGGACACATAAGAAGAAATCTAGAGTGCCCCAAGTTGCCATTGAGGAAAACTCTAGAAAGTCATAATTACTAATTGTTATTGCGACCTAAAAATTCGGGCGCGATGGCTAACTATCAAATTTACAGGCTCAAAATTTTACTTTCCACCCCTCCATTTTTAAGTTAGGCGCAGTTTGGGCACATTTTGGGCACACGCCGATTTTTGGATACAAAAAAGGGGTTATGCAATCGCATAACCCCTTGATATTACTGGTGGACGAGGCGGGATTCGAACCCGCGACCTTTGGCTTCGGAGGCCAACACTCTATCCAGCTGAGCTACCCGTCCTTTGTCTTTTACTCCTCTCCATTCCTATCATCTCTGTCAAACAGACGAAAAGTTTGGATTCCGATATACCAT
>JAQUKQ010000054.1 GCA_028718985.1 Desulfobulbaceae bacterium
ATTTTTCAAGAAGCCGATTCCTGTTCCAGAAATATCAATTAGCCGACAGTTAGGGATGGTCTCGCTTTCCCAGTTAACCATTGCGCCTCTTTGTATAGGACCAGCGTTTCTCCGGGTGATGACATAAAAGCCTGGCAGATCAACTTTTTTTCCGAAATTTATCCCGATGGTCAACTTTAACCACAAAAACATTTCCACAGATACACCTCACCTTGCACAAGTGTTTGTTATTAAATCTGCCCAAGGGACCTTGGTGATTTTATTGCAAACAGGGCAGCTAATGATGGCGACTTTGTCATTAGTGATGAAGGCGTTGGATGGTGTCATAACGATTGACCCCAGTGTTGAAGCCGTTTTTTTTTTGAGAGTTAGATAAAGCTCCGCAAGATAACCCTATAGCCCTTTAGGCCTTTTTGTTTCAGCAACCACAAATCAGGCAAATTTCCGAAATCATACAATTTATTTTGCCACACCGAAAGCAAATCAACTTCCATTACTGGGAAGAGAATAGTTAAGTCTCTCATGGAAATCAGTTCTTCTCAATGATTGTTTGGGTGATAGCAGTTAATCAAGTTGTGCAAAGAATATACGCTAGAAATTCCAGGCAGTAAGAGCATTGGTCCCTCATAGTACTTATGCCTGTTGGCATACCTAATAACTCCATTAATGATGCCGCCTTGGCATCTTAAAATCCGTGGCCTCGCCAAATCATAGCTTAGTTCTAAATAATTCAGATAACTCATTGGAAATACGTACTCATAAATCTTCGATTTTGACCGTCGCCATGGCAGGATTTGCCGAAAGGTTCCTTTTATGATAAACCGCCGCACGCAGCGTGAGTCGCCACTGTGCTGCAATGATAAATGGAACGGGGTGCCGAGAACTTTATCGCGAACACCCCGCCTTTTTGTGATGCAGTCAGTAAAAATCTACCCTTCAGAGAAATATTAAAAAATCAATGCTGCCCTAATGATTCAGTGATTAGTCTGCCAGGGCAGCCCCTGAGTCAGGGGAAGGCCTTCAGTGTGTCAATGGCCATGTTTGTTTCCCTTGCCTTTATGGTCACCATTATGGCCTCTATGATCATCGTTTTTGTCCTCGTTTCGGTGGTCACCTTGATAATCACGGTGTCGTTCCTGATAGCGAGGGATATATTCGCGATTGTACCAGTCGTCCTGCACAAAGAAAACCTGCTCGCCGCAAGCGTTGTATTCGCGGCAGTGCTTCTTCCAATTTTTGCGGTGGCCAGGTGGTACACGCAGATAGATAGGTGGACGCTCTTCTCGAATTTGCTCTATAACGATCGGGAGCGGGGAGATCAGTTGTGGTCGCGGGAAGTCTCCAATGTCAAGTTGACCATAGAAGCCTGGTTGGCCGATGCTGACTGAGATGCCAACGTCGGTCGCGAGTGCCGGGGTGGTGACAGTTACTACGGTTATTACCGCTATAAGCAAAAAACGTTTCATGTTGAATCTCCTCTTGGTATTTGCTGTAGGCCATTGAATGGTCGAAAAAAAGGATAAATGAGTTCCTTTACCCTATAGTATAAAAATGATGGGTCATTAAAATTAATATGTATCTTAGCTAGTTACATTCTACTCCTTCCCTCATAGCAAACCAACACTTACTTATTTTATGGTTCTTGCGAAGCAAAAAAATTTCACCTCCATTGAAACCGATGGTGGCTTTCAAGCAACTTCAAGATAACCACCTGATTTTGCGTATTTCAACAATTTAAGATCCGGTCGTAAAGTCTGCCATGAATAGGCAAAAGGCTCCTGCAGGAAAACCCATGCCGTACGAGGGGTGAGACGCTACTGTCTCCCTCTAACGTACCAGAATTGGGCACGCAACTCCCGCCGGAAACCTCAGAGAACCACGCGCGGGGAGCAGCAAACATTCAGGCAAAAACTCCCTCCTCGCCTGGAAGAAGGCATCATCTCCCCTCCGCCATCGCCCTCGCAGCCATATCACTAATAATCCAATGCACGGCCGCCAGCAGATCTTCGGCAACATGGCTTGGCTGAACGACCTGCCTTGGTCCAATAAACTCATAATCACCTCGCCCGTAGCCGGTCAGCACCAACACGCCCTGTGCCTCACACGCGGCGGCTGCCTTCAGGTCTGACCAGCGATCTCCCACCACATACGAGTTCATAAGATTCAAATCGTGGTCCTTCGCTGCCTGCAGAAACAGCCCTGGCCTGGGCTTGCGGCAGAGACAGTCCAAGCGGAAGCGCTCCTCCTTCGCCTCCGGATGATGCGGGCAGACATAGATCCCATCAACTGCCGCCCCGCCCTCTTTCAACCGTTCAACCATCGCCTCGTGCACTGCAACCAATAGCTGCTCAGGAAAATAGCCACGGGCCAGGCCCGACTGATTAGTAACCACAATAACCGGAATCGAATGTTCATTGAGGAGTCGGATGGCCTCAGTCACCCCCGGCAAAAGATGAAACCGACTCAGGTGATTAATATACCCCATCTGCTCATTGATGGTTCCATCTCTATCGAGAAAAACCGCTGTTTTTTTCATATCTTACCATCAATCCCATCGTGTTCTTTCGAAACAATCACGCATCCTGCCGACACCGATAAGGGGAGCGAACAGAATCCACTCACCCCTTCTTTAAGCTGGAGATGACTCCTTCCTCTCCGTAACCGAGCTGGAGCCTTGATACAAGTTGGAATAGGCACCATTAAATAAAGCCAGCAGGCAAAAAATAATAGCGCATTCCTCCAAACTGTCACCACTTTTTTCCTAAATCAGAGCTTGACCCTTGAAATAAACTGCCACAAGTGGTAAAAGAGCCTGATTTTCAACTTCACACATCCTTTTTTTTACGCCACTGGTGCCCGACTATCGGGTTGGCAATAGGATGGAGGACTAACCAAAACCAAGCAAGGAGAGTTACCATGTCCCACATCACCATGAAAGAGATGCTGATTGCCGGTCTGCATTTTGGCCATCAAACCCGGCGCTGGAATCCCAAGATGAAACCCTATATCTTCGGGGCCCGCAACAACATCTATATCATCAACCTCGATAAAACTCTGCCGATGTTCAACGCGGCCTACGATTTTATCGCCAGCCGGGTCGCCAAGGGCAGCAACGTCCTTTTTGTCGGCACCAAGCAGCAAGGCCAGGACATCATTCGTGAAGAGGCCACCCGCTGTGGCATGTACTATGTCAACCACCGTTGGCTGGGCGGCATGCTCACCAACTTCCAGACCATCAAAAAAAGTGTCGACCGGATGAAGTCCATCGAGGCCATGATCGCTGATGGCAGCATCCACAAGTACAAAAAGAAAGAAGCCTTGGGCATGGAGAAAGACCTGGGCAAACTGGAAAAGACCTTGGGCGGCATCAAGACCATGAAGGGCGTTCCAGACATCATCTTCATCGTTGACCCCAGAAGGGAAGATATTGCCATCGACGAGGCCAATAAACTCGGCATCCCTGTCGTGGCCATCACCGATACCAATTGCGATCCAACCGGTATCGATTACCTGATCCCCGGCAACGACGACGCCATCCGCGCCATCAAACTGATTGTCTCACGAATCGCAGATGCAGTCATCGAAGGCAAGAGCAACCGCGGTGTCGATGAAGAGAGTGACGAGGCCGCCATGCCCCTCATGGAAGAAGCCGCAGAAGCAACTGCCGCCGGGGCCGCTGAATAATTACGATTGGGTTACGACCGGCACGCCAGGACGCAGATCTCCTGCCGCCGGACAGTTACTAGAATATTAGCAAGGAAGGTAAGAAAGTGAATATCACAAGCCAGATGGTCAAAGAGTTACGAGACAAAACCAATGCCGGAATGATGGATTGCAAAAAGGCATTAACTGAAAACAATGGCGACATGGAAAAAGCCGTCGATTTCCTTCGACAGAAGGGACTGGCCATTGCCGCCAAACGGGCTGACCGTTCCACCAGCGAAGGCACTATCGAGACCTACATCCACAGCGGCAGCAAGCTTGGTGTTATGATCGAGCTCAGTTGCGAGACCGATTTTGTCGCCAAGACCGAGGCCTTCATCACCTTCGCCAAGGATCTCGCCATGCAGATCGCCGCCACCAACCCAGTGTCGATCTGCCGTGAGGACGTGCCACCAGAGGTTTTGCAGCGCGAGAAGGACATCTACACACAGCAAGCCATTGATTCTGGCAAACCGGCCAATATCGCAGAAAAGATCGTCGCCGGTAAGATTGACAAGTATTACGCAGAAGTCTGCCTGCTCGAGCAGAAATTCATCAAGGACCCGGACCTCTCCATCCAGGACAAACTGAATGAACTGATTGGCACCATGGGCGAAAACATCTCCGTCAAGCGCTACGTACGGATGCAGGTTGGCGCCTGATCGCTCACAGTCCTCGCACCACACCTGCCACGAGGGAAAGGAACAATTTCGTGGCAGGTGCTTCATTTGTTAAGCGCCCACCCCAATTTTCCGATTACCATCAGGCGTCCATTGCCAAAACCTAACAAAGGTGGCTCATGCAATCTCAATACAAACGAGTGTTGTTGAAGTTAAGCGGCGAAGCATTGATGGGGCAGGAGGCGTATGGCCTGTGCAACAAAACTCTGCAATTTGTCGCCGGTGAAGTCAAAAAGCTCGTTGCAACCGGTGTACAGGTCGGTTTGGTCATTGGCGCAGGCAACATCTTTCGCGGGGTGTCCAGCGCCTCGATAGGGATGAACAGGGTTGCTGCCGACAACATGGGGATGTTGGCCACGGTCATGAACGCCCTGGCCCTTGACAACGTCTTCACCCAGGCCGGTCTCAGCAGCCGGGTCCTCTCCAGCATTCCAATGCCTTTGGTCTGCGAGTCCTATTCTCGCCAGCAGGCCGTCCACCACCTTGAAAAAGGTCGCGTTGTCATCTTCGGCGCCGGCAGCAGTAACCCCTATTTCACGACCGACACCGCAGCCGTCCTGCGAGGACTCGAAATCGGCGCCGAGGTTATCTGCAAGGCGACCCGTGTCGATGGCGTTTACGATCGTGACCCGCTGAAAGACTCAAATGCCGTCAAGTTCGGCACCCTGACCTACAGTGAGGTCCTGGCGCGTCGACTTAAGGTCATGGACTCGACCGCCATTTCCCTCGCCATGGACAACGCCATCCAGATCATGGTCTTCAGCATGAATATCCCCGGCAATATCGCCAATGCGGTGTGCGGCAAACAGGTCGGCACGTTAATCACGGGAGAGTAAGCTCCCCCCTGCAATCGCTTACAGGGCTAGGGCAGAACCTTGCCGTGAAGCACCAGCCAACGTTCATCTACCAAGGAGGCACTCATGAATCAAATCATTAGTGAAATGCGCGACAAAATGGCCAAAAGCATTGACGCCTACCGCCGCGAATTAACAAAAATCAGAACGGGACGGGCCTCTCTCTCCATCTTCGACGGCATCAAAGTCACCTCCTACGGCACTCAAATGCCGCTCAGTCAGGTAGCGACAATCACAATCCCGGAAAATCGGCTGATCGTTATTCAACCTTGGGATATGCAGCTGATCAACGTCATCGAAAAGGCCATTATGAAGGCCAATATAGGCTTGAATCCGGTCAGTGATGGCAAGGTTATCCGCCTTTCCATCCCGCAGTTAACAGAAGAGCGCCGCAAAGATCTGGTCAAGCAAGTCAGAAAGATTGGCGAAGAGTTTAAGATTCAGATCCGCAACAACCGTCGCGACGCCATTGACATCGCTAAACAGATGAAAAAGGATAAAGAGATTTCCGAGGACGACCTCTTCACGCTGCAAGATAGCGCTCAAAAAGAGACCGACACCTTTACCAAGCAGATTGATGATTCCATGGACGAAAAGGAAAAAGAGGTCATGGAGGTCTGATCTCGCGGGACCCTTTCCCCCTCACCCAAAAAAATCGCCGTAAGCGATTTTTTTTTACCCCACAGAAATCATTCATGTCAAAGCCCGCCAAAATTGACCCCGATAATATCCCAAGCCACATTGCCATCATCATGGATGGCAATGGCCGCTGGGCTCAGCACCACAAGCTGCTACGCACCATGGGCCACAAGGTTGGCGTCGACTCTGTCCTAAATATTATTAAGTCCTGCCGTTTGCTCGGCGTCAAGGTGCTCACCCTCTACGCCTTCTCTTCAGAGAACTGGCAGCGTCCAGAGCAGGAAGTCTCGACCCTCATGTCCCTGCTCAAGACCTTTCTCGCCCGCGAGCTGACCAACCTGACGCAAAACAACATTAAATTGCGGGCCATCGGCCAAGAAGAGCGCCTGCCCGCCGATGTGCGCGAGGTCTTACACCACTCGATTAGGCAATCAGCAGACAACACCGGTATGGTATTGAACCTTGCCTTAAGCTATGGCAGTCGTGATGAAATTGTCCGTGCTGTTCGCCTGATCGCTGAAAAATGCCTGCGCCACGAGCTCTCCTTGGACAGCATCGATATGGAGACAATCAACGAACACCTCTACACCTGCGGTCTGCCGGACCCCGATCTGATCATCCGCACCGGTGGCGAATCCAGACTCAGCAACTTTCTCCTCTGGCAGGCATCGTATTCCGAAATCTATATCACCGATACCCATTGGCCCGATTTCCGGGAGCCACAACTTCTCACCGCCATCGCCGACTATCAGAAGCGACAGCGACGTTTCGGCAAAACCGGCGAACAAGTGGCCACACGAACTTCAGAGGAAACCTCCTAAATGAACCGACTGACCACAGGACTCATCATCGCCCTGCTCTGGCTTTTGCTCCTCGCCTCGCAGTCGTTTGTCCTCCTCTGGTCTGTCTTCACCGCCATCGGTGGCCTGGCGCTCTACGAATTCTTCAGCATGAGCCTGAACCTGTCCGAACGCAAGGTGAAACAGCTGGCAATCATCCTGGGTCTTATCCCGTTTATCGCCGCCTTAGGCAAGCAACCCGATCTTCTCTTCGCCTCTTTTTTCGTCACCCTGTTCGCCGCGGCCTTCATGCTCTTTACCGTCTATAAGAGCCTTGACAATGGCCTTTTGCTGCTAGCCAAACTGTGCTGCGGCTTCTCCTTCATCTCTCTCAGCGCCGCCCATCTGCCACTACTCGTCGCCACTCATCATGGTGTTGCCTGGCTTGCCATCCTCACCATTATCACTATTGCCTCAGACACTGGTGCTTACTACGCCGGTTCAAACTTCGGCAAGAATAAACTTTGCCCGGCAATCAGCCCCAACAAGACAATCGAAGGACTGTTGGGCGGCATGGCTGCGAGTCTTGCCTCTGCTCTCCTCGCCGGACACCTTCTCCTGCCCCAGGTGCCCTTTCTGCGCATGGTAGGCGCCATCATAGTGCTCTCGCTCATCGGGGTCGGAGGAGATCTTGTCGAATCGATCATGAAACGTTCGTGCAGCGTAAAAGACTCCGGCACCCTTCTCCCTGGCCACGGTGGCGTCCTCGACCGTATCGACTCCTTGCTCACCGCCGCCCCAGCCATGTTCTACCTGATCCATTTCCAAGTGATCTGACTCCACCACGGGTGACTCGCCAGTGAAACATATCTCTATCTTAGGCTCCACCGGATCCATCGGTCGTAATGTTTTGGAGGTCGTGCGTCAATACCCAGGCCGTTTCAGGGTCATGGGGCTTGCCGCTGGCCGCAATATCAGTTTACTCAAGGAACAGATAGAGGCATTTCAGCCAGTGCTGGTCTCGGTGGCCGACCAAGAAAACATGGAGCAGTTGCGCCAGGCACTGCCCGGCGAATGGCAGAACAAATTGGTGTGGGGGCCCCAAGGTGTCGAAGAGGTTGCCACCCTGCCAGGAGTCGACATGGTAGTCTCTGCCATTGTCGGCGCCGCGGGTCTACCGCCTACCGTCGCTGCCATTTTTGCCGGTAAGGACATTGCTCTTGCCAACAAAGAGACGCTGGTGATGGCGGGGCCGCTGATCATGGATGCCGTCCAGCGCATGAAAGTGGCCCTGCTGCCGGTTGATAGCGAACATAATGCCATTTTCCAAGCGCTTGCGGCTGGGCGCAAAGACGACATCAAACAAATCATCCTCACCGCCTCCGGGGGACCTTTCCGTACCTTTTCGACCGCAGACCTCTGGGACGTCTCCCCAGAACAGGCGCTGCAGCATCCCAACTGGAGTATGGGGAAGAAGATATCCATCGACTCTGCCACCTTGATGAACAAAGGTCTTGAAGTCATTGAGGCCAAATTTCTTTTTGACATCGCTATCGAGAAGATCGCAGTACTCATCCACCCTCAGAGCGTTGTCCACTCCATGGTTGAGTACATCGACGGCTCTATCATCTCGCAAATGGGGGTCACGGACATGCAAATCCCCATCGCCTATGCCCTGACCTATCCCGAGCGGATCAAACTCAACCTCCCTCCTTTAAATCTGATCAAGCTGAGCATGACCTTTCATGCCCCTGATTTCCAGAAATTTCCCAGCCTGAAACTGGCCTATCAAGCCTGCAAGCAAGGTGGACTGATGCCAGCCATCCTGAACGCCGCCAATGAGGTAGCGGTTGCCGCCTTTCTCGAAGATCGAATCCGCTTCCCCGAGATCGCGCTTTGCGTCGCCGAAACCATGACCCGCACCAGCAATGGCCCGGCCACAAGCCTTGCGGCCATCCTTGAGGCAGACCTCGCCGCCCGAGTGCAGGCCGAGTCCATCGTCTGTGCCTTTGCTATGGCCAAATGTCAGAAACAAGGCGAGGCGCTCGACTGTCCCGACTTGCCGCCTGGCCACCCTCCGTTACCATTAACACCCTCGACCTGAACAACTATGAACTCTATCGTTTCCTTTATCATCGTCCTCGGTGTACTGATTTTTGTTCATGAATTCGGTCACTTTATCACCGCCAAACTCTTTGGCATCAAGGTCCTGAAATTTGCCTTGGGCTTCGGCCCAAAACTCATCGGTAGACGCTATGGTGAAACCGAATACCTTATCTGCGCCCTGCCCTTGGGTGGCTATGTCAAAATGCTTGGCGAGCAACCCAATGAAGAGGTCGCAATAGAACAGAGACTGCGCTCCTTTTCTGCCAAAGCAGTATGGCAGCGCTTCCTGGTCGTGCTGGCTGGCCCGCTGTTCAACCTGCTCTCAGCCATCCTCATTTTTTCCATCGTGACCTTGATCACCGGAATCCCACACCCCCTGCCCAGCACCGAAATTGGTCAGATCACCCCCGGGTCGCCAGCGGAAAAGGCGGGATTTCAAATAGGCGACAAGATCAAGGCCATTAACGACAAACCGATCGACACCTGGCAGGAAGTTTCGGAGACCATCAAGAACGGAGGGGGCAAACCCCTGTCGCTCACCATCCAGCGTGGCACAGAAGTCGTCACCTTATCCGGCATCCCTGCTTCATCAGAGGTAAAAAACCTCTTTGGCGAGATAGTCGATACCCGCTACATGCTCGGCATCGCCCAGAAGGAGTCGCTGCGTTATGAAAAAACCACCATCCCTGGGGCATTCAGTGCCGGCATGGAACAGACCTGGTTCTACATCGAGCTCACCGTCATCAGCCTCTGGAAAATCATTCAACAAGTCATTCCGGCCTCACAAATGGGCGGACCGATCATGATTGCCCAGATGGCCGGGCAGCAGATGGAGGCCGGCTGGCTGCATCTCTTCTCCTTTATGGCGGTATTGAGCGTCAACCTCGGCATCATCAACCTCTTTCCTATACCGGTGCTTGACGGCGGTCACCTCTTCTTCTTCTCAATTGAGGCTCTGCGCCGCAAACCCCTTACCCTGCAGGCTCAAGAGCGTCTCCAGCAGGTCGGCATCGTCCTCTTAGGCTCACTGATGATCTTCGTTTTCTATAACGACTTCGTCCGTATCTTCAGCAAGGGCTAAGGAAGCAATTGCAGGATGGCACAACACGGTACAGGCACCACGCACACCTCTGGCCCCATCATTCTGGCCATTGAGAACTCTGGCATGTGTGGCAGTGTAGCCCTTGTCACCCCCGGTCTCTGCCTGGCCGAATACTCACTTACTTCAACCGCCACGCACTCTCGTAGGCTCCTGCCCTCAATTCAACAGATACTGACCGAAACCGGTGTCACCTGGGAGGGCATCTCAGCCATTGCCATCAGCGCCGGACCCGGCAGCTTCACCGGCTTACGGATTGGACTGACCACGGCCAAGGGCCTGGCCATGGCAAGCGGCAAGCCTTTGATCGCCGTCAACTCGCTTGACAACCTGGCAGCCCAAATGCCGTGGACAGACAAACTGATCTGCCCGGTGCTGGACGCCAGAAAACAAGAGGTCTACACGGCCTGCTACCGTTGCGATATCGATGGCGTTCCACGCCGTGTCAGTGAAATTGTCGCTATCACTCCAGGCAACTTGGCGCAAACAATTAACGAAGATGTCATTTTCTTAGGGGATGGAGCAGAAATCTATCAAGGTATCTTACAAGAAGGGGTAACGGGGCGGGCAAGCTTCGCCAAGCCAGAGATTTTTTTCCTCCGAGCCGCCGCCTTGGGAGGAGCAGCACTCACAAAATTTCATCGACAGGACTTTCTCGATACAGCCAACGCCACGCCTGACTATATCAGACCATCCGAGGCCGAGCTCAGCCTCAAACCTCCCAAAAGCGGTACGAGTTGTCAGTAGCGTTGACAAGCACATCAAACTCTCTTCTCACTTGCCATCAAGCGTTTTGCGCACGCAGTTCGCCAGGCCGCGCGTGGTGACCGGTTTCATCAAAAGTTCCCGGATACCGACCTCGGTGGCCTTCTCCTTGTTGACCAACTCACTGTAGCCGGTACAGATGATGATCGGCATCCCCGGGCGAATGGCGAGTACCCGCCGGGCCAAATCAAAGCCGGTCAAAACCGGCATCGTCATATCTGTAATAATCAGATCAAAGGCCGCCGGATCGCTCTCGAAAAGGGCGAGCGCCACCGGACTTTGCGTCACCGCGCTGACCTGGTAGCCACATTTTTCAAGAATCATCTGCAACATACTGGTAATGGTCTTCTCGTCATCGACCACCAGTATCCGCTCAGCACCTCGCGCCAAGGGCCCGTCCAAATCACCCCCATCGTCTACAGCCTTGTCTTTGGCACTCGGCAAGTAGACTTGAAAAGTCGTGCCGAGTCCGGGGTGACTGTCGACACGAATATACCCATGATAATTTCGAACGATCCCATGAACCACCGAAAGCCCCATACCGGTGCCTTCACCGGTTGCCTTAGTGGTAAAATAAGGCTCGAAAATTCGCTCGATGGTTTGTTTATCCATCCCATGTCCCGTATCGCTAATTTCAAGTCTCACATAGCTCCCGGGCATGAGTTCGAGACTCAACCGCACACACTCCTCGGCACTAATCTGCAGTTTGCACAGACTGACCTCCAGCACCCCGCCAGTATCGCGCATGGCGTGGTAGGCGTTGGTGCAGAGATTCATGATGATTTGATGCAGTTGAGTCGGATCACAAAAGATGGCCCCGCAATCAGACGCGATCTTTTGCCGAATTTCGATGGTCGTCGGCAAGGAGGAACGCAGCAGTTTCAAGGCCTCTTTGATAACCAGGTGCGGTTCAATAGGCCATAGTTCATGCTCGGCCTGACGGCTAAAGGCCAGTATCTGCTTAACCAGTTCCTTGGCCCGGTAAG
Source organism: Desulfobulbaceae bacterium (assembly GCA_028718985.1). GTDB lineage: Bacteria > Desulfobacterota > Desulfobulbia > Desulfobulbales > VMSU01 > VMSU01. The sequence goes on from JAQUKQ010000054.1 coordinate 11,611, forward strand.
CAGCCTTGGCAATCTGCGAGAGATCGGCCACCACCGGATCACTTGGTTCAACCCGGTCCAACGCCAACTCAGCATACCCCAGAATCGGCACCAAGATATTATTAAAATCATGAGCGATCCCACCGGCCAAGGTGCCGATCGACTCCATCTTCTGGGCCTGACGCAACTGCGCCTCCAACAACTTCTGCTGGGTGACATCTTTGGCGATATGCACAAAACCGTGCAGCTCCCCTTTTTGAATCAAGGGGCATGACGACACCTCAAACGTCTTGCCTAGTTTAGTATGGTAAACAGTCCCCACCTGCGGCAAAAGGCTTTCACAAGCCAAGACCTCAGGACAACCGGGACAGGGCTCGGTAAAACCACCGAAAAGCTGAAAGCAGTATTTACCAATCAGTTCGGCGGGATCACACTGCAGCAGACGACCGGCGGCCTTGTTGGCTTGTACGATCCGCATGGAAGTGTCATGGATGGTAACAATTTCATCAATGGCATTAAAGGTCATCTCCCATTTTTCCATGGCACTCAGAACTTGCCGCTCCATCTGCTTTCGCTTGAAAATCCCCCACAGACTGGCCATGAACTTTGAAAGCTGGCGCACATCTAAATCGTCATAACGCGCTTCTTTATTGCCAACACCGGCAATGGCGACAACCCTGCCTTCATCAAAAACCGGTACGCTCATGTGCCGCAACAGGGGAAGATGACCGGCCGGCAACCCTTTACGCCCAGGCTGACTGGGGAAATCATTATGAATAACCGGTTGGCGCAGACGGGCACAATCGGCCCACACCCCTGCCTTATCAAGGGGGGAATGCGAGGACGATATTGCGTCACACTGTGAACTCACCGCCGCCGACCAAGCACCAAAATCGATCGTCTGCAGGTCCTCATCCATGAAGTGGAAATAGCCCACCTTACTGCCAGTCAAACGCACCACCTCATCAACGGCGCGTTCCACCAGTTCCTCTCGGGTTGCCCACGGCATCTGCGCCACCGAGAGCAAAGCCTCCGCCCGCTTCTCATCATCCTGCAACTGTCGTTCAGCCAATTTTCGTTCGGTGATCGGCAGCACCAACTCAAGCGCCGAGGTAATGTTGCCATCATGATCATAGATAGCGGTGGCAACGATTTCCGAATACACCAATTTCCCATCCTGATCGTACCGAACACCCTCGCTGGTTACCGAATACTTGCCGGTGGCAAATATCTCACGAACCCCGCACCACGGGCAGATATCCACATTCTGGGCATAGGTCGAATAACAGGTCTTGCCGAGGGTGTCCCCATAGATGCTCTCGGTAACGCTGTTGGTCCAGAGAACGGTATAGTCTCTGGAAATAATACGCAGACCAGCCCCTATATTCTGGGCAATGGATTCCAAGAGGTCACGCTCTGCCTGCAGCTGGTGTTGGATACCCTGTTGTTTTTCGAGTTGCTGGCTTAAGGTAGAGAATTGATTGCTTGCTGCTTGCGGAGGGAAACAGCGCAAGAAAACGAGCGAATTGCCATCTTTCTGACTGAAGGCACGATATCCCAAGCAGTGATAGCGGCCCGAATCCCCCTCCTGATCCAAGAATGACAAAACCCCGGGATTCTGCAGCCTGTTCTTGACGCAGTTCTCGAGGTACCGATGAACCATCTCAGGCGAATCGCTCACGAAATCGGCAAGATCCTTGCCGGCGAGTTCGGCGAGACCTTTTCCCAGCATCTGCGCCCCCGCGGCATTTGCGGTCAGCAATCGGCCTTCAGGGCTTACGAGGAAACAGGCGTCCGGCCATGGGTCACATAGCTCTGCAAACAGATCAAGTATCATTAGCTCAACCCCTAAAATAGAATTGCACGCTACCCTTCATGAAAATAGTCCGGATAGAGCTTACGAGCACAGTCGGGACAGATGCCGTGCGAGAACTCGGCTTCGGAGTGATCGCGAATATAGCTCTCAATCTGCTGCCAGTAGCCAGAATCATCGCGAATCTTCTTGCAAGAGGCGCAGATCGGCAAAAAGCCACTGAGCAGCTTGACCTTTTCCAAGGCAGCCTGTAGTTCAAGGAGCAGTGTTTCTCTCTCGGCCTGAAACTGACGGGCCACCTGGCGTTGGGCGATATTTTCGGCACATTTGTCGACAGCAGCGAGTAGTTTTTCGATATCGATCGGTTTGACGACATATTGGTCAACCCCAAGATCAATGGCCTCCATCATGTATTGCAGATCGGTAAAGGCTGTAGTCATGATGATCTTCGTGTCACGGCAACCGCGCCTCATCTCTTTGACCATGGCCAAGCCGTCCATGCCCGGCATTCGAATATCGGTCAGTACCAGTTCGGGGCCGTGCTCTCGAAAGAGAGCCAAACCCTCGTGGCCATTTCGGGCCACAAAGAGCTCTTTCGCGCGACGCTTGAGGATATGCACCATCTGCTCACGTGCAACATCCTCATCCTCGACATACAAAATCTTGATTGCTAAACTCTCCGATTCGGCCATCGAAAATCCCTCTTCATGAATACATTTGCAGGAATACATGGATTACGATTGTCAGATCTTCCCGCCAGCCAATTTTCAGTACATGCCGGTCGGCCTTAGCCCTCACCCCTTAAACTATCGAGACCCTCCTCAACGACTGGCAGCACCAGGACAAACGAGGCGCCCTGCTCGACATTGTGCACGGATATTTTCCCCTGCAGGTGGTCTTCGATAATTACTTTCGCCAGGTACAACCCAATCCCGGTCCCCTTGTCAGGGTCCTTGGTGGTGAAATACGGTTCGAAGATTCGCTCAACTATCTGCTCTGGCACCCCACCGCCATTGTCGGTTATCCTGATCTCAACCTCCCTCTCCGTGCGTCTGAAATCAAAGCTGATACGCCCCTGCTCAGATGCTGGCAGCAGTCCACGCTCTCGCCGTTCGACAATAGCATCTCTGGCGTTGTTGATCAGGTTCAGGATGACGTGCTCAAACTCATTTTTATAGCCTAGCGTAATTTTTGCCGAACAGGCAACAATATCCTCAATCTTGTCAAAGGTTTTTTGGTGCGTATGGCAGGTCAGAACAACAGAAATTTTATATGAGCTAAGCTGGGAGGAAAAGAGGCTAAGCACCTCACCAACCGTTACCATGGCATCAAAGAGGGTCTTTTCTTTGTCTGGCTGAAAGAAATCCCTGAAATCATCGATGGTGCGCGACATATGGCTGATTTGCAGCATGGACTCCTGCACGGTACGATCGAGGTACTCTTCACTCAATTCACCAAAGGAGTATGAGTCCTTGATATTTTGGATGCAGAGTCCCAAACTGTTGAGCGGTTGCCGCCACTGATGGGCGATCGCCCCCAACATCTCTCCCATGGAGGCAAGTTTTGCCTGTTGAATCAAAATCTGCTCGTTTTTCCGGCGGCGCGCCATCTCCTCTTCAACTTTAACGGCAAGATTGACCGTCATGTCCTCAAGCTCTTTGGTCCGTACATCCACCCGATGCTCAAGGGTAAGATTCAGTTGTTTGATCTCACTGAACTTTTTAACCAACAACGTCGACATCACCATAAAATTATGAATAACCGTATCAACCTCACGTATGAAACTTGTAGGCCAACGAATGGCGTGCACACCCCCAAGTTTTTCTGGCAACTCGGAAGTTATCTCCTGCAGGCTCACGACCGACACCAAAACTTTTCGGCTAAATATCTCGGCAATGACAAAGGCTATCAAGAGTACCACAAAAACCAACTCCACCTGCTCGGCATACAGTTCATAAAATACCCCCGCAAAGTGCCCCATCGGCTGCTCAACAATCAGCCGCCACTCGCCAAGGAGGGTGCCTTTTTGTTCCATCACAAAGATCGAATTCTGCCAACTCGCCAAAATTGCGGAACTAGCAACCACTTGCGGATGCCACTGTCCTAGAGCCCCTGCAACTGGGAGCAACATGCCAGGGCTACTCGAAAAATTGCCCATAACCTGAAGATTGTCACGATTCGTGGCAATCACCCTGTTGTTTCTGTCCAGAAGTGTGCACCGCAGGCCCTGTTTGCCCCCCTGCGAGGAAAGAATTTTTTGCACGCGACCCAGATTGAGAATAGCCGCCACATAGCCATCATAGACACCATCCTGCACGATCGGCGCTGCCATAACGACAATCGGCTCGGGTTTGCCAAACTTAGAGATAACCACATCAGAGAGCTGCGGCCGCAAACTCCTTTTCAACTCCTTGAGGTACGGTCTGTCGGAAAAATCCTTGCCAATCGTGGCTTGGCCTAATTCATCGCGTTGCGGTGAGAAGGCCGTGCTGATTGCGTTTTTATCGATAATACCAACCGCCTCCACGTCAGGATCGAGGCTGCACACAAAGTCGAGATCGTGCTGCAAGGCAGGGAAGTCTTGCCTGGCAAGCCAAGCCAGATGAGACAAGCGGGCTGATTTCAGCTCCAGCCACAATTCGAGGCTACCAGTAATGCCCTGACTCGACTGCTGCACTGCCTGGCGAACGCTCGTTTCGAGTTCCTTCACCGCTTCTCTATGACCAAAAATCATGAGAGCAAGCGAGGGGAACAAGACAAACATAGCAGACAAACTGAACACCACCTCCCGCAACGGGAAAAAAATCGTGCGGGAGCGAGAGTGGCTAACCATGAAGATGAGGCGAGCCAGCAAGGCATTCGTAATTCCGTTAATCGCCTGCTTAAACATCAAGATCGAGGCTATATCGGTATAAGCATGATCAAGCGAACGATAAAAAAGATAGGCAAGTGGCATACCGACAATCAGCCAATACAGGGCATCCGCCACAACAAGCCCAAAGCCCTTTTGGCGGAATAGCCAGCCCACAACAGCAAGCTCAAGGGTCAGAAGAGTGATATCAAAGGGCTGCTGACGGACAAAAATGAACGCGCTGCTGATCGCCAGGGCCGCAATCAGCCCTGGCCATTGACCAAGAAGCTGTAGAGCCAGCATGGCAAAAATGCCGCCAAACAAAAATTCCATGCCAATCGGGAAAGACGCACCAACAAAATTGCCCACAACACCGGCGACAATGAGGGCAAATAGAGGAATAATTGTTTTTTTAGGTAAAAAGAGCGTCATGATCTTTCCGTCAAGGAGAGGTTATGAACCTGACGAGGGCAGAATTCTGAGGGATGAGAGAGCGGTCGATTGTCTTGTTCCCTCGTAACCGGACAACGCAAAAAAAGCTCTCCCCCGCTACAAGAAAAAAATCAACTTCTTCGTATCCATGCCGATAGTATACTTGAAAAGCACCCAGCCCATGCAAAAAAAAGAAGGGTGGGGCTTTGCTTGACAAAAAACAGCGTAAATGCAAAAAAACACCATCCAGAGACATAGGAGATAAATGACCATGCTGCAACTCCTCAAACGTAACAATCCGGCAGAATCTGATATCGTCGAGGCCCCGGAGATGCCCGAAGCAGAACAGGGTACGATGCAACTCGCGGAAGTGATTGACGATGGGGGCGGTGACAGTCTCCAGCAAGGTGCCTACTGGTATCAAAAAGCCGCCGAACAGGGTTTTCCCCATGCGCAGTTCAATTTAGGACTGATGTATTTTTACGGCAGAGGTCTCCCCCAAGATGATAATCAAGCCGTCAACTGGTTCAAAAAAGCCGCTGATCAGGGATTAGCCAAGGCGCAATTCTTTTTGGGCTTCATGTATGCCCACGACCGAGGCGTCCCTCAAAAGGAGACCACTCCCCGCCACAATCTCCTGCACGATACCGACAATAATGACGCACGTGTGCTACTCGATCACGCTGTCCGTTACGGCAAGGAGAGCGACTCCCCTCAGAGTTACAAACAGGCCAGCAACTGGTGGAGAAAGGCCGCAGAACAGGGAGATGTCAAGGCCCAACTCAACTTGGGGGTCATGTATGCTTCCGGGAAAGGCGTGCCGCGAGATGACAGTCAGGCCATTGTCTGGTATCGCAAGGCGGCAGAGCAGGGATTTGCCAAGGCGCAATTTTCCTTAGGGGTTATGTACTCGTTAGGAAAAGGTGTCCGGCAAGACGATACCCAAGCCGTCAGCTGGTTTCAAACATCCGCACGGCAGGGCTACGCACTGGCCCAATTTAATTTGGGCGTCATGTATTTCTTAGGTAGGGGGGTGCCTCAGAACGATAGTCAAGCCGTTGTCTGGTATCGGAAAGCAGCCGAACAAGGAGACATGGATGCCCAGTTCAATTTGGGGGTCATGCACTCCTTGGGACGAGGGGTAGCAAAGGACGACAGCCAAGCCGTCCTATGGTATCGCAAGGCGGCCGAGCAGGGAGATCCCATCGCCCAGAAGAACATGGGAATCATGTACAGCACAGGCAAGGGTATCCCACAAAATGATGCCTTCGCCTATGCCTGGCTTAGCTTGGCTACCGCCCAGGGAGAAAACACCGCGACCAAGAAAAGGGATCTTATCGCCAGCCGGTTTACCCCGGAACAGCGCACACAGGCTCAAGCTATCGCCAGCGAACTTTACGCCAAAATCAACCACCAAAGCCTCCTGACAGCAGAATCACCAACAACCGTCGAAGAAGCCCCAAGAACTTTCTGCCGCATCGCAAAAAAACCGGCAAAGTCAATCCCACTCAAGGCTATCAGCATCATTTTGCTGGTTACGGGGTTATCCTGGTTGTTTTTCTTCTATGGGAAAACCTTGCAGGAACAGCTGATCATGAACCTGCACATGTTCATGCAGATATAGAACGGCCCAGCGCTACCAAATCCTGCGACGGTCGAGTCGACTCCGAGAGTCACGCTGACGGCAATACCAGTTCGCATGTTTCAATCTGAGCTTCGGCCTGAGCCGTTACGCTTTTCCGTGTCGTTGCGAGGACGGGGAAATTGTCCCGCCCCACCTCTACCCTCCCGCCATCGAGTAAGACTAAAGACGCGGCTATCAAAAAGAGATAGGCCGCAACGCCAGCAAAACATCCAGGGCAAATCCCGCGTGCCCCCAGCCACAAAAAACACGGCAGATGCAATTTGCAACAAACCGTCGTTCACTTGCAACATTTTTCAACATACTGTTTTTAATGGCAAAAACGATACGACACCAGAATCGATACACAATGCAACACCATCAACCGCTATCGGCACTCGAGGAATCGTTACACATTACTCCATGATATCAGGGCATTGAGCCATTCATCATTTATTGGCACAGTGGTTGCTAGTGTAACAGGCAGCAACGATTACACAAACCCCTTCAAAACCTCATACAGGAGACAACCAAATGAACACTTCTACCGAAAAAATCAGTGCTTGGGACCGAGTCATGATGGCAGTTACTTTTGCTGAGGCTGGCGAACCTAATACGGCGCTAGACCTGCTAAACCAAAAGAACACCGAGCAGCAAAAAGATTCCAGACTCCAAAAATCAGAACAGCGTCCCGAAATGAGCTTATAAGGCCTCAACCTTTAGGAAAGCGAACAACGAGCTCAGCGAATGGAAACAGTCTTGCTTGCCATCAATGGCGCTACACCAGACAGGAAAGCGATCAACTACGCGATTGATCTCTGCATGAGGATCAAAGCCGATTTAAAAATCCTGCAGGTGGTCTCCCCCCGAAATTTGGGCAGCTGCCTCTCCAAAATTAAGAGCACCGCACAAAACGCCAAACGTTTCCTAGAAGACTCGATGCTGGCGGTAGCTTTTGCGGAAGCCGAAGAACACGCAACGGCTACCACATTGCTGGAACAGGCTCAAAAAAAAACAGATACTCTCTTGCATGAGTCGGCCAAATCCCGGGTCAACTACGAACTCCTCGTAAAGACCGGCGACACAGCAGAAGAGATCATTAACTATGTGCGAGAAAACAACGACATTGTAATCACCGTTTATGACAAGCCACGAGACAATGCCACGAAATCGTGCAAACGACAGAGAGAAAGTGACCTCGAATTAATCACCAACGGGGTTTCGATTCCTGTTGTGATGATCGAGCGCGAAGCATAACAACGTAGCAGTATCCTTGACCAGTCCTCTGATTATGGAAAGTGGTTGGCGCTGGCAAAGAGCGACAGGTTTGATCAACTTAGCTGTTTCAGGAGGAAGCAAGATGGGTTTCTTTGATATATTCAAGAAGAAGGATCACAAAACGATAACCGTAACGGAGCGGAAGCAAAATACCCTACAAGAGACTGCGGCCGTTGCAGCCTTTGCTGAAGCAGGCGAACACGCTACTGCCCTCAACATGATCAACCAAGCGGCCTACGGCAAAACTATTCTCGCCATCGGCCGTGAAGACACCTTCTCTCCAATGCTCTCCGCTTACACTCTCGACATGGCCCAACGCCTAGGTTTCGAGGTCCTCGCTTTGAACATCATGCCTATTCCACTTGCCTTGACCACCGCCAAGCGGGAAGAAGAAGCCGAGACTTTCCGTAACAAAAGCAGCAAAAATATTGCTGCCTTGCAGGCAAAAGCGGCGGAAAGGGGAATCACCTTCGCCCACCTCGTCGAAATTGGCGATCAGGATGCGGTCGTGGATAGACTCCACGCAAAATTCCCCGGCATGCGCTATGTTCTCACCGATCCGGACCCTGAAATATCACAAAGCGTGAGGGGCAAGGTCTCCATTCCCGTATTTGACCTGAGCAGCTACCACGGTGCCATTGCCTAACCAATGGACACAACACGAAAATAACGTACGTTTGCCTATGTGCCTGTAACTAGGGCACGATCCACCCTGGACCGGGGAATTTCCCGGCCGGGGTGTACTTTGTTAATGAGCCAGCCAACGCACTGACACCATTTAACTTATTCTATTTACTAAAAAAAGGGAGAAAAAATGACGCCAGAGATTATGCTTGTTATGGGAGTGCTGGGCCTAGCCATCCTTTTATTCATCTTTGAATGGGTACGCGTCGACGTCGTCGGGATCATCATGATGGTTGGCCTGCCACTCCTTGGTCTGGTAACACCGAAGGAGGCAATCAGCGGCTTGTCCAGTAACGCCGTGGTGTCAATCATCGCGGTCATTATTATTGGTGCGGGGCTAGACAAGACCGGAGCGATGAACTCTCTCGCCAGATTGATTCTCAAATTCGCCGGGAAAAGTGAGGCCCGAATCGTCACCCTGATCGCCTCGACTGTCGCCTTCATCTCGAGCTTCATGCAGAATATCGGCGCGGCAGCCCTCTTTATGCCGGCAGCCAGAAGGATCGGCAAGCAAACCGGCATCCCGGTATCCCGTATTCTCATCCCGATGGGGTATTGTGCCATTATCGGCGGCTGCATCACCCTGATCGGCTCAAGCCCCCTGATCCTCTTAAATGACGTCATGAAAATTACCAACCCGGACATCGAGCCGTTCGGTCTCTTTTCGGTAACCCCAATCGGTCTTGCCCTGACTACCGCCGCCCTGCTCTATTTCATCATCTTCGGACGCATTGTCTTGCCCAGTGCAAAAGGGGATGAAAGCGGCGGGGCCATGTCTGCCGCGCTACAAAACACCTACCAAAACATAGGCACCCTCTACGAAATCCATATCCCAAGCGATTGGACCGGCCAGAAAGCGTTGGAAGAACTTGCCATTCGCCCCCACTTTTTCACCACCGTCGTTGGCATCGCACAAAACAAGACCCACCAAAAGGTTTTCTCTCCAAAAAGAGACACTGAAATTTCCCCGGGTGACGATATCGCCGTGGTTGGCACCAAGGAGATGGTCACGAAAATGGCGGTGCA
>JAQUKQ010000055.1 GCA_028718985.1 Desulfobulbaceae bacterium
AGAGATGGGGGTGTCAGTTGATGCTAATGAAAAAATAATCGAGTTGTGCCGAAAGGTTGGAGAAGATGAACTGTACGATGCAGCTGGGGCAAGAGTTCTTATCGATGATCACCTGTTCGAGCAGGCTGGGATCAAGGTGGCTTATCAGGACTACGTTCATCCCGAGTACAGGCAGTTGCATGGTGACTTCGTATCGCATATGTCGGTTATCGATCTCCTTCTTAATGAAGGGGCTAACTCACTTAGTATCATTCACTCAGGTGCCCGCTAACTTAAATTCATGGAGGTGGTAATAGGATGAAGATATTTTCGACGAACACGGAAAAAGACTATATGCAGGAGATGGAGGAGCACCTGCGGGAGCTGAGCAGCAAAGTCAAGTTGTCTTATATCGCTAACAACTTTGCCAAATATGTTAGGCGCCAAGAGTTGACACGCTTCATGGTTCGGCACGAGTTGTTCAAAAAGATACTCCACCAGAAGGGCTCCATCGTCGAATGTGGTGTTTTCTCGGGGAATGGTGTCATGTCTTGGGCGCAACTCTCCGCCATCATGGAACCGGTAGCCTTTTTTCGCCGCATTTATGGGTTTGATACCTTCGCAGGATTTCCCAGTGTCGCAGCAGAGGATCTGACGGGCAAGGAAGACTTGGACTGGAAGCCAGGGGATCTTAAGGATGACAGCTACCAGGACTTGCTGACTTGTATCGACCTCTTTGACAAGAATAGATTCTTGTCACAATTCCCAAAGGTTGAACTTGTCAAGGGAGATTTCATGGAGACCGGTGAGCGATTCTTGAAGGAGAACCCCCATGTCGTGATCGCTCTCCTCTACTTGGATTTCGACTTATACGAGCCGACACGGAAGGCCCTTGAGCTTTTCTTGCCGCGCATGCCCAAGGGCAGTATTCTGGCCTTTGATGAAATCAACAACCCCATGTGGCCGGGGGAGACAATGGCTTTTCTTGAGTCCCTTAACATACGGGAGTTACGGATCGAGAAGTTCCCGTATGAGCCAAACATGGCGTATGTCGAACTTTAATTCAAACTGCCCTTCAGGAAGCTTGAGCTGTTTGAGACGATGCTGACGATTAGACGTAATAACTAACGGGAAATGGATATGGCTGACCATGTAAACAATTTTACGATCGCGGGAAGGGAAATCGGACCCGGTCACCCGGTATATATTATTGCCGAGATGTCGGCCAACCATAATCAGTCTTTCGAACAGGCGGTCGAGATTATTCTCGCCGCTAAAAAAGCTGGGGCCGATGCGATCAAGCTACAGACCTACACCCCAGACACTATTACATTAGATGCCGATACGGAGCCATTCATGGTCAAGGGGACAATTTGGCAAGGCCAAAAACTCTATGATCTATACCGGAAAGCCTATACCCCCTGGGAGTGGCAGCCACGGCTGCAGAAAATCGCCGAAGAGCAGGGGATTGGTTTTTTCTCGACACCATTCGATGCCACGGCGGTTGATTTCTTGCAGTCTATGTCGGTATCGGCCTACAAAGTTGCCTCCTTTGAAGTTATTGATATCCCGCTTATTGCCAAGATAGCCAAGACTGGGCGGCCGATCATCATGTCTACTGGCATGGCTTCGCTAGGAGAGATCGACGAGGCAGTCCGCGCTGTCCGGGCTAATTCTGCCAGCCCTCTCGCCTTGCTCAAATGTACAAGCGCCTACCCGGCCCCCCCCAACGAGATGAATCTGCAGACCTTAAGCCATCTTGCGACAACATTCGGTGTCCCTGTCGGTATCTCGGATCACAGCATGTCCTCCGTAGTTCCTATTGTTGCCACGGCTCTCGGCGCTTCGATCATCGAAAAACACTTCACCCTGTCGCGGGAAGTTGCTGGCCCAGACAGCGCCTTTTCTTTAGAGCCTGATGAGTTTTCATCCATGGTTCGATCCGTGCGGGAGGCCGAGAAGACCTTGGGGCAAATCAGTTATGAGGTTACTGTCGCCCAAGAGGACTGTAAGCGTTATCGCCGGTCTTTGTTTGTCGTCGAGGATGTTAAAGAAGGCGAGAGGTTCACTGAGGAAAATGTACGCTCTATCCGCCCGGGTGATGGGCTTCTGCCGAAATATCTCCCTCAAATCGTGGGAGGCAAAGCCAGAGTGACAATTGCCAAGGGAACACCATTTGCTTGGAATTTTCTTGCATAGTTCAATGAATCGGTAACGGAAGAGCATTTGACGGAAAAGCACCTGGACTATTGTCAGGTAAAATAGGCACTACCTGCCGGATATTACGGCCATTAGAGGAGGGATATAATGAACAGCTATAAGACAGAACAGGAGCAGTTCTGGGCAGGAGGTTTTGGTAACGACTACATTGACAGGAACTCGAAAGAGTTGTGCCTTTCAGGCCGGATAGCTCTGTTGTCACAAGTCTTGGCTTGCGCGCGTCCCATTGATTCGGCCATCGAGTTTGGTGCCAACATAGGCAATAATATTCTTGCCTTAAAGCAACTGATTCCCAAGGCGACGTTGTCGGCCATCGAAATTAACGGCAAGGCGGTGGAGATTCTTAGAAAGATTGATGGGCTGACGGTCTATCATCAGTCTATCCTCGATTTTAAACCGGATTATCCTCGCGACCTTGCTTTCAGCACGGGAGTCTTGATCCATATAGAGCCCTCCATGTTGCCGCAGGTCTATGACATGCTTTTTCAGAGCTCGAAACGCTACATCTGTCTGACAGAGTATTACAATCCTGTACCGGTCGAGTTGTCCTATAGAGGTTACGAACAAAAACTCTTTAAGCGCGATTTCGCTGGCGAGATGCTGGATAGGTTCCCCGAATTGGAGTTGGTCAACTACGGTTTTTGCTATCATCGGGATAACAACTTTCCTCTTGATGACGCCACTTGGTTCTTGTTGGAAAAGCGATGACTATTTTGATCTCTTTCGAAGATTCTGTCTCGTAACGGGCAGCTGATTTGATCACGCCAACTATATACCCCACGATCGATCCGAGTATTGTGCTGCATATATCACCAGTAACCTCATCTTGAGGATGCTAAAAAATATTGCGTCAGAGAGTAGGCTGATATGATTCTTTTTTCTTTTTCACTCATGAGGGGCAAGCGGTTTTTCTGTACGGTGACTTCTTCATCACCGGCACCCTCGGTTAGCGTTTTGCAAGACGATCACCTGACAAGGGAAGGAGATGAAAATGGGCGAACCTGATCAGGATTTTTTTAAGATAAATTTAGGTCTGTTAAAAAAACATCATCCTGATCTGTGGCGGAGGTTGCAAGACAATCCCCCTCGGCCTACCGGTGAGATTGTCTTCTCGCCGCAAGGCAGGCCCAACTTGCAGGTACAGAATATACATGGCGAGGCCGTTACTTTCCATCGGGAAAGCGATCCAAAGGCAGAGATTTCTCAGTTCTTTACGTTAGTTCCTCCGGATGCAACTGGCTTTGTAGTGTTTTTGGGTATGGGTATGGGCTATGCCCCGCTGGCTTTTTTGGAGGAACGGACTAGTCTTAATCGGATAGTAATTATTGAGCTGGATGATGGTGTGTTTTGGCAGGCACTACAGGCGATGGATTTGGCCCCCCTGCTCAAAAATCCCAGAGTAACCTTGTTGGTGGGCGCGAATCCAGATATTGCCGAGAGACTTGGCGTGTTTATAGCTGCGTTGGCCACCGAGTCAATTTATATCCTCGAACATTTTGGCGCGTTCGCTTTTGATAGGGACTCCTATGTCCGATTGAAAGATGATTTCTACCTGTTCGCCAATGCTATGAATATCAGCGGCAGCACAATGAAGGCTTACGGGAAAACCTTCGTAGCAAATCGTTTTCGGCAGCTCACCGGTATTGGCCACGATTATTTTCTTGATTCGCTGAGGGGAGCTTTTGCGGGGACCCCGGCCATCCTTGTGGCTGGGGGACCTTCGCTCAATAAGAATATTCATCTGTTAGAGCAGGCCAAAAACAAGGCGGTTATTATTGCGGTCGATGCTGCCGCACCCCCATTACTGGCTCGTGGCGTTAAGCCGGATTTTGTGGGCTCCATCGATATGCAGCCCCTGACCTATGAGAAGTATGGAGACCATGCAAGTGATCTTGCAGGTGTATCCCTGGTCTGTGCTCCTTGGGTCACCCCGAAAGTACCAAAATTTTTGAATGTGGAGCGTGTGCTCTGGCTGTTTTCGCACAACGATATGGAGAGATGGCTGAACAGCTTGCTGGGTGGGAAGTTGACTTTTCCTGGAGCTGGCACTGTGGCCCAGCTTAATTTTTATACAGCGATTCTTTTGGGATGTTCGCCGATAATTTTTGTCGGGCAGGATTTTGCTTTTAGCGAGGATCAAAGTCATGCTGACAATATCGTTTTGTCCAGCACGAAAGAGGTGCAAAAGCAACTGAACGAGAATAATGAGCTCCATCATGTGCCCGGCACTCTGGGCGGCACTGTTATCACCAACAGGGCTTATTTGGGCATGAAGCATACTTTTGAGGAGACTATTCGTACAAATCCAAACACATACATCAATGCAACTGAGGGTGGAGCGCACATCGAAGGGACACGAGTAATGCCCCTGCATCACGTGTTAGCCGAATTTTGCCAAGACGGATCAACGACGGTTGCCACTCGAATCACCGATAAGTTAGAGCAGGCCACTCCGCCTAATATTCCGCTTTTAAACAAGGAGTTTCGGGCTACCCTCAAAGCCGGTCAACTCTTGTCGAAGCAAATTGGTCAGTCTGATAAGATTGGAAGGCGTATTCTGGGGGAACTGGGCAAGCTGGACCGCCGCTCCGCTCAGTACTCTTGCTTTGCACACTTGCCACAGGGAATCCAAAAACAACTGGCTCAAAACGATATGCTCCACGGGCAAATCGATCAGTCTCCCACTTGGCATCTTTTGCAGGATATGACAGCCGAGGGACTGCGGGACACAGAGCGGATGAAAGTGGCCATCGAGCAGCTAGCAGATGACCCGAGGAAGTATCTCCAGTGGATTCGGAAAAGTATGGACCGCCTACTTGCGGTAAACAAGGTGCGGCGTCAGGTGCTGGCCGATTTTCTAGCCAGAATTTCGCAAACAATAAAAAATTTTGAAATCGAACAGGAACTTCTGCGGCCAGAAAAAGCTACTCTGGAGGATCGTCTGGCGTTGGCTAGACAATACCTGTTTACTGGTGATATCCGCTTGGCTCGCTCGCTGCTGGAAAAATTGTTGCCCGACAACGTCGAATCAGCGGAAATTCACTTCCTTCTCGGGAAAATTGCCGCCCTGCAGGGAGATTTTACTGCAGCCGATGATTACTTTTCTCAGACTCGTTTCCTGTCCCCCTCGCTAGGGACGGAAATTGATGTTTTTCGTCATGAATGTGCTGAGGAATATCTTACCCTCTCCCGACAAATAAGGGCCGAAGGGTCTCATGCCATCAGTAATATGTTGCTGCTCAAAGGGGCCCGTTATGATTGTAGCCATGTTTCTTTGCGGCAAGAGATCAGTGCGGCATTGGCCCAGGACCTGGCAGAGGTCGCTGCCGGCACCCTGGACGCCGATGTTGTAAGATTCTGGTATGAAAACCTTATCTTAGACCCTCGTTTGGCTAAGGTGCTTAGCCTGGGGCAGCTAGCGGCTCTCCGTTTTGCGCAAGGACAATTGTGGTTTGACGAGCAGAAGTTCCTCGACGCTCTGGCTGAATTTGAACACGCCGCCGCCGTTGCCCCCAATGAGCCAAGATTCCAGATTGCCATCTTCGAAGCCGCCTTCAATTGCCTTGATTTTGACCGCGCAATAGCGGCCTTGGGTCTGGCTGTAACCTTGGACCGCTCCTTGGCTGGTCATTGGGAGGAGCTCGGCGACCTGCTCTTGAGTGTGCCTCGTCCTTCCGATGCCTTGGCCGCCTACGAACAATGTTTCGCTGTTCAGCCAGAACAGGTTCGACTCCTAAAAAAAATCGGTGATTGTTACCTTGCCATGAATCAGTTAGAGGCGGCAAGAGAGGCTTACCTGTTTTATCAACAAAAGACCATAGGGGCCGCGGCAAGTCTTTCGTCATGAGATGCGGAGTCTCCTCTTAAAAAGATTCAAGTTCTTTTCTCTGTCGCCGATACGTTTGTTGAATGAGCATTATCATGAGAAGTCGGTTCTCGCCTTTCAAGACTCTGTTACTAGCATAAGGAGGTGATATCGGCACGGGACACTATTTGATTGTCAGAAAGGTACGGTTAGATTTCTAAAAAACTGGGGGAATGGATTCTCTCGGGCAAAAACCTCATGGAGGAATTATTATGACTTTACGTATTAACACCAACATATCAGCTTTAATGTCCCACAAGAACATGATCAAGAACGACAACAGTCTTTCTGCGTCGTTGGAGAAATTGTCGTCGGGATTAAGGATCAATAAGGCGGCTGACGATGCCTCCGGTATGGCTATCGCTGACTCCCTTAAGTCTCAGGCTCTCGGCCTCGGACAAGCTCTCCGTAACGCTAACGACGGTATCTCTATCGTGCAGACTGCGGATGGTGCATTGGAAGAGTCCATCAATATCGTCAACACCATTAAAACCAAGGCAATCCAATCGGCTCAGGATGGGCAGACCACCGAATCCCGGAAAGCAATTCAGGCCGACATCACAAAGTTGATGGAAGAGTTGGATACCATTGCCAAAACCACCTCCTTCAATGGCCAGAAGCTTCTCTCTGGCAATTTTATCAATAAGAAGTTCCAGGTCGGGGCCTATTCCGGAGAAACAGTCAATATCTCCATTGGTTCCGCCGAAGCGACGAAGGTCGGACATATCTCTACCAGTAATCTGACCTTTGGTGGGGTGGGTAAGACTGAGTTGAATCTATACAGCAACCTTCAGGATCAGACATTCTCGCTGAATGCCATTGATATCCAATACAGCAATAGCCGAGAGCAAAGTCTGGGAGCGGTGGCCGATGCAATCAATAAATTGAGCGACGTCTTGGGCATCACTGCTAAGGCCTCTGTCACCTCCACGACCGATAACAGTGTTGTAGCTGGCACTACCGATTCTTCTTTCGCCATCAATGGTGTCAATATTGGCCAGGTTATTGTCGACAATAATGATTCCAGCGGAAAATTGGTAGCCGCAATCAACTTTAAGACAGATCAGCATGGGGTTTTTGCCTCATTAAGTACTGATGGCAAGCTGACCCTGACCTCGGTTGATGACCGCGCCATCCAGGTTACTCAAGACGCCAACACTACCGCCGTCCTCGGTGGTACATCATCCATGTCTACCCTGGGAACGATTAGGTTGACTCAGGCCGGTACTGGAGAGATCCAGATCACCGACAAGAACGCTGTAACTGGAGTTACCGTATCTGCCGCCGATGGATCGCTCAAGGTTTCTGGAATGACTGCCAGTGTCGCCAGCTCATTGATTGCCGCCGGGTCGGTTCTGGCCTCGGGAACGATATTCAGCTCAGGCACGATATTGCAGGGCACATCCACTGTCACCACGATTACGACTGCAACTACTTTAGACGGAACGGTTATTGCCGCCGGTTCGGTGTTGCAAGCTGTTTCACTCATTGGTTCAGGAACAACGCTGGGCGGCAAAGTCACCGCAGGTGTTGCTTACACGACTGCTGGTGATGATAGTAAATTAACGGCTGGAACTCTCTTGGTAGCAGGAACTACATTTACTTCCGGGACATCCTTTGAAGGTGATGTCACGGCCTATCTCTCTGGTTCTGCCGCCGGGGCTGTCGTCTTCCGCGACGGCCAGACCTTTATCAGCGGTGGTGGTACTGCCGCGGTTAAGACTGGAGATTTGACTTTGACTGCAGGGGCAACATTAGTTGCTGGGGCTGTTATTGCAATTAATTCGGAACTGAATACGGGCAGCGTTCTGCACGGGGCAGCTGCTCTTAGCACAAAAGGCTTAACGACCATAGATCAGGACATGTTGGCTACAGCAGGTTTTGTCGCCACGGTTGACAGTACCTTGACGACGGGGACAAAATTTGTCGGTGGCGTCATGACTGGCAAGTTGACAGTGGCTGCCGATATGACCATGACCATTGGTTCAAAAATCGCAGATACGTCAACGGTAGCGAATGGCTCCACGCTCTCTACGGCTGCTGGTGTCGGTGGAACCGGTGTCATTGGGCTGTCTACGGATGAACTTGTAGGGCCAAAAGATATGATAGTGGGTAAGGGGACGTCGATTGCCTCAGGAAGTACCCTTGCTGCCGGAACCGTACTATCTGATGCTGTCGTGGATGACAGTGGCTTTAGCTTTGCGAAAGGGACTATGTTGACCCGTGATATCAAAACTGGCTCAACCGCTCCTATCGTGTTGACCGGCGAGATGACCCTTAAGAGTGGTTCAATACTCAAGGCTACCTCCCTCCTTGGCGATAGTCTAGTCGCAAAGTCTGCAAACGCCGAGTCCCAGACTTCCGGGGCTGTGTCCTACAGATTGTCCGATGTCAACGTTACCACTCAGGAAGGGGCGCAAATTGCAATTACCGTAGCGGATGCGGCCTTGAAAAATCTCGATAAGGTGCGGAGCGACCTCGGTTCTGTACAGAATCAGTTAACCTCAACCGTTGCCAATATTTCGGTGACCAAAGTTAACGTAACTTCTGCAGAGTCAAATATCCGTGACGTTGACTTTGCTGAAGAGTCGGCAAACTTCTCCAAGATGCAGATCTTGGTCCAGGCAAGTTCCTTCGCCATGGCCCACTCCAATGCATCAGGAAAAGCGGTTTTGAGCTTGTTGCAAGGGTAAGCGTCAGTAGGATAGGGGTTAGTTTAAGATCAAACTGAGCTCCTGTTTCTTCCTGGTTAGAACCCAAAGCGAAAACCCGTACCAACCCTCAACTGGGGGCGATGGCTTAGCATGCTGTCGCCCCTTTTTTTGTCATTAATGAGTTTTTTAGGTTCAGTTGCGTAGGGGCCTCATTCTCTGCTGGCTTGTCAGCTGAGGGTGATTTTGCCGGTTGTGCACTCGTTCTTCTTAATCCTAAGTTTTGATTGCCCAAGCCGATATTTTTTTGGCCTCTCACCTTATTTGCCGTCTGGTGAATTGATGGTGGCACAAACCATGCATTTAGTATGAGCGAGAATGGTGTTTGTTGCGTGATTGTCGAACCATTCTGTTGGGTTAAGCTATTTTACGGGAAGAGAGTGACGGGCTTTGAGGCTGGACGGTAAGCAATACTCCGTCAAAATATTGACAAGATGATGTGCACAAAGAATATAGGAATGTGACTGAGGAAATGTCTTCGCTCTATCTGAAACACTTCAGGCTTGCGGCACCACCGTTTTCGATAATCCCTGACCCGAGTTTTTTCTTCGAAGGGAGGGATTGCGGGGTGTTCATTAGAGGACTGCTGCACGCGACACTGCAAGCCGAGGGGATAGTCTTGGTGGTAGGTGAGGTGGGTAGCGGCAAAACATTGATGAGTCGGCTTCTGCTCGCCCGTCTTCCCAGCCATGTCGATACTGTTTACCTCCCCAACCCTGCATTTTCAAAAGACGAAATTGTCGATGTTATCGCCAGAGATTTGGGCATTACTGCCCCAGTGCCAAGTCAAGGAGTGCGATTGGAGGTGCTTCAGCAGGAACTTATCAAACGACACGCACAGGGGAGACAGATTGTTGTATTGATTGATGAGGCGCATACTATGCCAATGGAGTCTATCGAAGAGGTCAGGCGACTCACCAACTTGGAAACTGATAAGCGGAAACTTGTTCAAATCGTTCTTTTTGGCCAACCAGAGCTTGATACCTTGCTGTCGGTGCCTCATTTGCGGCAGGTCCGTGATCGTGTGGTGTATCGGTTGGCTCTACGAAATTTTTCAAAAGAGGACGCGCACGCCTATCTGTATCATCGGCTAAAAGTGGCAGGATGGAGGGGGAGGCGGATATTTTCATGGCTAGCAGAGCGGCTATTACTTGCCGATGCACGGGGAAGGGCTAGACGGATCAATCTTCTTGCTGATAGAGCACTGCTCGCTGCATTTGCTGAAAATAAGAGACAGGTTCATGCTCGGCATGTGCTTCTTGCCATACAGGACATTGGGTTTAATTTTATTCCTTTTCTTAGTGGGGGACGTAGGCATTGGGGGAAAGGAGCCATCTGGTTGGCTAGCATCTTTCTTATCGCCGCTGGTTCATTGTGCTTCACACGTCATTCAGTTAATAATCAGAGCAATTGATTCCAGGGAGCTGTGCCCCGCATTCTTTGCAGTTACAAAATTACAAGTTATCGAATATACTTTGGCCGTTAATTGTCCTGTGGTGTCGTAGAGTTGGCGTTTTTTCTGAGCTGCTCGCATAGATCAGCGTTGCTGAAGATCTATAGGAAGTCGAACCGGTAACCATCCAACAATCCCTTTATGGAAGGAAATTTGCTATGTTTCCTGGTCGTTACACTAAGAGGTGGGCTTGCATGATGGCATTCTTTCATGCAGTGGCGTTTCTGGGGTTGTTCCTCAGTTCATGCACTAACCTGCCAAAAACCATGGAGGCCTCCAGTCAGCATATCGCCTTGCCCGATTCAACTTCCCTTGAGCTCCAAAACGATGTCCCACCTCTGGCAGAAACTGCTCCTTTGCCACCCCCGCCAAAAGCTTCAAAAGCAGCAGAGCGTTATAGTGTTGTGGTTAATAATGTTTTGGCTCAAGAAATTCTTTTTGCCCTGGCGCGCGACGCCAAGGTCAACATCGAAATACATCCTAACATTTCGGGAACGGTAACGATGAATCTTATTGATCAAACCCTGCCCGAAATTCTTGATGCCATAGCTCGTCAGATAGACATTCGTTATGAATTGAATGGGCGAAATCTTGCGATCATGCCAGATAGTCCTTATCTCAAGAGCTATCAAGTCGACTATCCTAACGTGTCGCGCAACTCAGAAAACAGCATTAGCACATCTACCAGTGTTGCCGCTATCGGTCAGAGTGGGGGAGCGGCTGGCGGAAGCAATAGCTCAAGTTCGACGATTACCAACACCTCCAACAATCATTTTTGGGAGACTTTGGTCGAAAATATTAAGGATTTGCTTCGCGAAACTGATAAGATCATGCCTGATAACATTGATGAAACTGCACCCCTCCCGCAAACAACTTCGTCTGGCATGGGAGGAGAGTCTGGGACACCAGACTCCTTGGATTCCGAGGGGTCTTCTGCGATAGCTGTGAAGAGCCAAGGGCAAGCGCCTCGGGTGGCTGGCAGGGTAACGTATCGTGAAGCCGCTTCGGTAATCGCCAATCCGGAGACTGGTGCCATCAGTGTGCGTGCCAACTCGCGCCAACATGCCAACGTGCAGGCGTTTCTTGATAAGGTGATGGTTAGTGCGCGCCGGCAGGTACTGATTGAGGCAACAATCGTTGAGGTGTCCCTTTCTAATCAATATCAACAGGGTATAGACTGGTCCGTTTTAAGCAACACTTCAGGCTTAAGTTACACTCAAACCTCTCCGGTTTCGGCAGCAATGGTCGCCTTGGGGACGCTCAACTATTTCAACCCTGGGAATCCAAGCAGTGGGACAGATTTGAGTAGCACGATTAAACTGCTAGAGACATTTGGCAAGTTACACGTATTGTCCAGCCCCAAGCTCTCTGTATTAAACAATCAGACCAGCTTATTGAAAGTGGTTGATGAGGCGGTTTATTTCACGGTTGATGTGACTCCGGGAACGGCTGCCACCGTCAGTAGTCCGGCTGTGGCGCCTACCTACGAATCAACAGTGCATACGGTGCCAGTCGGCTTTCTCATGTACGTTACGCCGCAGATAGGCAGTGACTCTGAGGTGACGCTCAACTTGAGGCCGACAATTAGCCGTATTCTCGGCTATGTGAATGATCCAAATCCAGTCTTTGCTGAGAATAAAGTTATTAATCGCATCCCACAAATCCAGACTAGGGAGATGGAGTCGATTCTACGTGTTCGTAATGGTGAGATCGCCGTGCTCGGTGGGTTGATGCAGGACTCTCTTTCGGGCACGAGTCATAAGGTTCCTGGTGCTGGAAATATATTCGGCATCGGAGAATTGTTTAAAGATCGTGATGATACGAATTCGAAATCTGAACTGGTCATTTTTTTAAGACCGATTATCCTCGATCAAGAACGGCAGTATGATGTGTTAAAACTGTTCAAGAATCCCGCCACGACGGCTGAATGGCAGCAGAACAACATGAGTGCCAGGTCATCGCCGTGAGTCTTCTATTTGATGCATTAAATCGTTTGCAGGCGAACGATGGGGCGACGGGGCAGCAGGGGGGCCTGAGGTCGAGCCAGCCCCTTGAGCCTACTGGTGATTTGCCTCCTACTGTCAATTCGGCAGTCTTTCTCCAAATCCCAGAAGGTGTGGCGAGGGGGCGGCCGTTGTTTTTCCCTTCAACATTGAGAAAACCGAAAAGGGCGCTGCTTCCTATATTAGGAGGTGTTGCCCTTCTGTTGTTGGTCGGAGGAGGGGGGGCTTGGTTCTACCTGCACGATCATGTTCCCTTTGTCACCCCGCAAAACCCTAAGGTCGAGCCTCCTGGGGCAACAGGCGCTGCATTGGTGTCTCCACCGCGGCAATCGTCTGTATCTCAAAATCCTACCCTGCCTGTTGACGTAAAAGAAGTGTCTTCTCCCTTGCAAGCGGAGCAGGGGCCTATTGCGCCTTTGAATGCTCCCTCTCATTCTGCCTCTTCGACCGTGGTGGCAGATGTTGTACCGGGCGAGCAGGTTTCCGAGTCAGAAAGGAAAATCCCCTTTGTTGCCCCGCTGGGTACACGTGAGTCTTCCGCTCAAGAAAAGGAGAAGAATGCCGTTGTTTTAGAACAGGCTCTTGAACAAAGGGCGACTGCTGCCGAAGAGGTAGTGGCAAAGACACCTCGCAAGTTGCCGACGTCTCCCAAAAAAGGCATAAAAGGGAGGGGGCTTTCTCCTGAAAAAGTTTCATTGAAGACACGACCTGCCCGCCAACCATCATTACGACCCAAAACCTCCCAAGCTCGCCGAGCCAGCCAAGCCTCACGGCAGGATAACGATAATGCATCTCACGACCCCCCCGTTCATATCCGCTTAAATCCCAGTGCAGACTCTCTTCAGGAAGGGTATGATGCCTTGTCTGAGGGACGCTTGGAGGATGCTGAGCGAAAGTATCTTGAAGTTATCGCTAACCGGCCGCATGAAAAAGACGCGCTTTTGGGTTTGGCAGTGGTTGCGCACCGTAATATGCAAACGGAACGAGCCTCTGATCTCTATCAGCAGGTCTTGCGAGAAGACCCATCCAATGCCACTGCCACTGCGGCCTTGGTTAATTTATCGGCACAAGTGGATCCAGTAGCTGCTGAAAGCCGCTTAAAACAACTGATCAGCCAGAAACAGACGTCTTCCGAGCTGCATCATGCCCTTGGTCGTGTGCTTGCACGTCAAAAAAGGTGGGGCGAAGCCCAACAGTCATTTTTTAGGGCCTATAGTCTAGCGCCTAACAACGCCATTTATGTGTATAATCTTGCCGTCGCGCTAGATCGTTTGCGTCAACCGGCGGCAGCGCTTTCTTATTATGAAAAATTGGCCCAGCTGATAAAACCAGGCGACGCAGTAATTAGTCGGGAGACCCTTCAACGACGGGTACAAGAATTGCGGAGCGCTCTTTCCCAGAAACCATGACCTGTCTTTGGATACAATGAATCCAACTGTAAAGCCTAAACGTATTGGTGATGTGCTCATTGAGAAAGGGTACATCAGCGCTGATCAGCTCACCATCGCTCTTTATCAGCAAAAAAAAATTGGTAAGCCTTTGGGTGAAGTCCTGCTTGATATGGGCTTTGTCAACGCTGAGGTGATGTTGGAGATCATGGCAGAAATCGCCGGGTATCAATCCATCGATCTTACCGTTATCGTTGCCAATGCGATGGCACTAAGCCTGATTCCCAAGCATTTTGCCCTCAAGCATACCCTGTTCCCGGTCAGTTTTGACAATGAAACTGGCGAGGTGATTGTTGCGACTGTCTCTCCTGAGGATATCGTTGTCAGGGACGCACTCGCCATTCTCCTTGCTGAGGCGAACCCGGCAAAGAAGAAGCCTCTTCGTCCGGTGTGGCGGATTGCACCTAGAGCAGAAGTTCTTACTGCCATTGATCATTTTTATAATTGTGAGCTTTCACTTGAGGGTATCCTTGCCGAAATGGAGGATGGAAAGCTCGACATTACCGCCTTGACTCAGGCTGGCATCTCATATAGTCATCCCATCGTTCGCCTTGTGGACGCCATCATGGCAGATGCGGTGAGCCGTGGAGCTTCTGATATTCATTTTGAGCCGGAGGACCAGTTTCTCCGCATTCGCTACCGTATCGATGGCGTTATGCGGTCTGTTCGTTCTCTGGCCAAGAGCCATTGGACCGCCATATTGGTACGTCTGAAAGTCGTGGCAAAAATGAACATCTCCGAATCTCGAGCCCCGCAAGATGGACGGATTTCCCTGTCGCTCTTTGGCCGCCACATCAATTTCCGGGCAGCGGTGCAGCCGACTATCCATGGAGAGAACTTTGTCTTGCAGATTCTCGACCGTAAACTGAATGTTGTTGCTTTGGATAAGCTTGGATTGACCGAGGAGCAGCTTTCTTTGCTAAAACGCATGCTCGAAAAACCAGAAGGCATCCTTTTGGTTACCGGGCCTACCGGTTCAGGGAAAACTACGACTCTTTATTCGGTGCTTGGTCACTTGAATAATGAGGGCGTGAACATTATGACCCTGGAAGACCCGGTGGAGTATCCACTGCCACTCATCCGGCAGACCTCTCTCTCTGAGGCAGTAAAACTTAATTTCTCAGAGGGGATTCGCTCTCTCATGCGCCAAGATCCAGATATTATCTTCATAGGTGAAATCCGCGACCAAGACACGGCAGAGATGGCAATCCGTGCCGCTATGACAGGTCATCAGGTATTTTCCACGCTGCATACCAACTCCGCTATCCGCTCTATACCGAGGTTGCTTGACCTTGGAATTCGGGCCAACCTCTTTGCTGGGAACATGATCGGCATTATAGCGCAGCGTTTGGTGCGTAAACTTTGCCCTCACTGTAAGGTGCGTTATCGTCCAGGTACCGTGGAACGGAAGTTGATGGGGATCAACAAGGAAGACCCACTCGTCCTGTATCGGGCGGGAGGCTGTCCCGCTTGCGAGGGGCAAGGGTATAAGGGGAGGATGGCAATTATGGAAATCCTTCGGTTTGATGGCAGCCTTGATGAACTTGTGGCACGGCAGGCAGGGCTTAAGGAGTTGGAAGACTACGCTCTCACTCGTGACTTTGTCCCTATTGCCAAGGACGGTATCCGGCGTGTGCGCGAAGGATTGACTTCTTTAAGTGAAGTCCGCCGTGTGGTTGATCTTAGTGAAAGGCTAGCTGACTGATGCCACTTTATCGCTACCGTGCGATCAGCCTTGAAGGGAAAATTGCCAAGGGCGAAGTCGATGCCTTAAATGATTTTGCTCTGGAGGCGCAGCTTAAAAAAATTGGCCTTGAATTGATTCACGCACATCCACTTGGGAGTTCGGGTCGCAGTGTCCGAAAAATGAAACGGTGTGACCTTATCAGTTTCCTTTTTCAGTTGGAAATGATGCTACGGGCTGGGGTGTCGGTTCTTTCTATCCTGGCAGATCTTCGAGACGCAGCTGACACCCCGGAGATGAAAAGTCTTTGTGCTGTGTTGTATGAGAAAATCGATGCAGGATCGTCTATTTCTGATGCGTTTGCTACTCTTCCTGGAGTGTTCCCGGAAATCACAGTCAATCTTGTGCGTAGCGGAGAGGTCACGGGTCAGTTGGTAGAGGTATTGCATGAAATTGGTCGCTCTCTTAAATGGCAGGATGAGCTAGAGGTTAAGAGCAAGCAGCTTTTGCTGTATCCCGCTTTTTTGACAGTGGTAATTACTGCTGTTGTCGTTTTTCTTATGATATATATCGTGCCGCAGCTCGTTGATTTTATTGTGAACATGGGGGAGGTAGTTCCGATACAAACCAGAGCCTTGATATGGGTGTCGAAGCTCTTTGTCAATTACTGGTGGTTGATTTTGCCTGCACCGCCGGTCTTATTTTTTTTCGTGAGCATTTTGGCCAAAATCAACCCGGGGGTTCGCTATCTTCTGCATGCTGCCGCCTTAAGGTTTCCATATCTTGGACCGGTCTTAAAAAAAATCATCTTGGCTCGTGTCAGTGATACCCAAGGCTTGACTCACCGCACAGGCATTCCGGTATTGGAGGGCCTTGATCTTTGCAGTAAAGTTTCTGGTAATCTGGTGATCAAGGAGGCCATTGAACAGGCCAGTGTTCGCATTGCCAACGGCGCCCCTATCAGCAATGGATTTGCCTCGCAACAACTTTTCCCAGCCCTGATCATTCGCATGTTGAAGATGGCTGAGGAGACTGGGGACTGGTCGGGTGCATTTGACAACATCTCTTATTTTTATAATCGTGATATCAATGAATCCATCGGGCGAGTCCAGGCTATGATCGAGCCAGTACTTACAATTGTTTTAGGCAGTATAATCGGATGGGTAATTCTTGCCGTGCTCGGACCGATTTACGACACGATCTCAAAAATTCAATTTTGACATGAAGACAGTACTTTTTGTCGATTCATCCGGCCAGCAATATTTTCAGTACATTGCCGGGGTGTGGCGTTTGGTCTCTGAACCAAATGCGCAGGACACGCTATGGGTGCTTGTCAATCTTCCGACGGAATCGCTGGAAGTGATCGATCTCCCAAGGATTTCTGGGCGCGACCGCAGCAATTTTCTGCAGAGGAGGCTTAACAGCCTTTACCCCGAAAGTGGCTACCGTGGGGCGTACATTTTGCCGGGGGGGATGCTGAAAACTGGGAAGGTAATGCTTGCCGGGTTCAATGCTGTTAAGGATATTGCGGTTGTTCCTGGGGGACATGCGGCCATCTTCGTTGGTCTCTGGGGCGCTGCCGCGGTGTTGGGCTTGATGGCAAGAAAGTTTGTGCCGTCTGATGTCTTGCTGGTATTGCCGAGTGCCCTTGGATTAAGGATTTTGGCGATAAAAGGCAGGGTTCCTGTTTTCACCAGGTATGTATTTTGTGAAGGACTCAATAACGTCAATGAAATTCTGTTGACACGTAACTATCTTGAAGATCAGCAAATATTTGAAAGTGGAAAAACCCCTCCGGTTCTTTTCTTAGGAGACTCTTCCTCTGTTGAAGCGACTTTGGTGAATGGTGGACTCACCCTGTTGCCAACACCTAAGGAATTCTTGCCCAAGGGTGAAGTTGGTTGGCTTCATCCGCTTTTCAATTTCATCACATCCTCTCCACCCGGACAATTGGCTCCGTTGACCTCGCGTGCCCGCTATTATGCCATGAAATTGCGACGGGTGGCTTACCTTGCAGCACTTGTCAGTCTTGTTGGGGTCAGTCTCTATGGGCAGGGTGATTGGCGTGGCCTTGTCGAAATGCAATTACGTGAACGGACACTGCATTCTGAAACCAAAGTTGCGAGTTCTGAACGGGAACGGTTGAAGAAACAGATCATTGCTATCGGTGCAGACCCCGAATTGGTTCGTCAGGCAACGGATTTCGCTGAACAGGAAATTACGGCTGCACCTGCCGTCGAGACTTTTTTCTCTTTGGCTTCTGCTGCGATTATTGGCCTGCCAAACGTACGCGTAAAATCTCTCGCTTTTCATCTTGACCCTGGCAGGGAAAGTTTCTGTAAGGATAGAAGCGCTCAGTCCGGTTTGTATCAGATGGGGAGTGTGCCGCCTATTAACAGTGCCGGCGGCGCAGCCGCGAATAGTTCGCGTCAGGCTGAGGTAGAGTTAGCAGTCATGTGGCCAGCAGACCTCTCTCTCCGAGCCAAAGCTGAGGCGCGTAAGCGGATTTCTGCATCTTTGCAGGGGGAGGCTGGCGTCACCATACTGCAAGACCCAACGACTGCCGCGCGTAGTGCTACCCTAAGAGGAGGGGCGGGGGGTAGCGTTGATCAGGCTGAAGACCTCTGGTGTCTGGGTGTTGCATGGAAACAGCCAGAGAAGACTGATGGCAAGGAGGGTTTATGAGCGGCTATCGACTCATATTTGAACTCTCTAAAGGTCCTTTGTTTTTGTTGGCTCTTTGCTTAGTTCTTGTGATTGCTCTTGTCGGCGGACTTATCCATTACCGAGGGCAGACAGAGGTCACCCTAGCACAGGTTGAGACAGAGTTGCAGGCCACGCGCACCGAAATACAGGCTCTTACTTATGACTTAGTTTCACTTGAAAAGCATTTTACGAATTTCAGGCACCTCTCGCATATTGGCCTTATCGGGGAACCCGGCCGGGAAGACTGGGTGCAGAACCTGGTCGCGATCTATAATGAGTTGGAACTGCCTCCTACCTTGAGTTATGCACTCTCCCCGCCTCTTCCATTTGCCGGGTCGTTTGCTTTAGTTGGTGGGGCACAGTCTTCTCCCCCGTCGGTTTTGCTCCATGACCTTGATATTGAATTGTATGCGATTCATGAAGGGGAGTTTCTTTCTTTTATGGAGAGGCTTCGAAGTGACTGGCAGACGCCTTTTCGCGTTGAAAAGTGTCTGATAACCCGTGATTTGAAACCAGGATTGCGGATCAAGTGTACTCTGCGGCTTTTTTCGATGCCTTTGAAGGCAAATGGCAAGCCGGCAGGGGCTTAATACTGTGGAAGGAAGAAGGAGCCTGGATGATTCAGGTTGAATCTCGGCACTCTTGTCAAGCGAGCTTAACTAACGACGGTTGGATTTTGCGGGAGATCAATGATTGATGAATGAAAGGTTAACCCGTTATTATTGTAGCGGGATTTTTTTTTCACTGCTTTCGCTCTTTGCGAATAGCGTGATTGCCGCGGAAAAGCAATTAGGGACGGTGTTCTATTCGCCTGCCGAAAGACGCTCTTTGGTTGCAGTGCGCAATGGTGCCCAAGAAAAAGCAACTGCCGATGATGAGAATGCGTTGGGTGAAGTGCCAACTGTTGAAGAAAAGCCGAAGAGTAGTCGTACTCGCTATACCGTTTCTGGGATTGTCAGTCGAAGTGGAGGAAAAAGTGTTGCCTGGATCAATGGCCAGCCAGTTGGGGAGGCGTCGAGCCAAGAGGGTCTGCCAGATGTTGATCTCTCCGACGGACGAGTTGTTATCGATGGTAAGACCGTGAAGGTTGGTGAATCGATTGATATCACTCTTGATAAGAAGTTTAATATGTCACCGGACTCGGTAGGCAAAATCAAGCCATGAACAACCAACAGGGAGCGGCCTTGTTGGCGTTTGTCATGGTCCTTTTGGTGGCATCATCCTTTCTCCTGCTCAAGGCTTTAGGTAATAACTCGATTGAGCGTGACAAGATAACGTCGATGGTCTTGGCTCAGGCCAAAGATGCTTTGATAGGTTCGGCAGTGATGGATAGCGAACGTCCAGGGCGTCTGCCCTGTCCTGATAGCAATGATGACGGCCTCGCCGAACCTTTTGACGGCAATGATTGTCCGACTTATATCGGACGGCTACCCTGGAGAAGTCTTGGTATAGCAGAGTCGTTGGATTCCTCCGGGCAACGGCTTTGGTATGCTATTTCTCCTTCCCTAGGGAACAATAATTTGGCTTTGCCAATCAACAGTCTTACTGCCGGGGAACTTACCGCTGGTGCGGAGAGCCAGCTTGCCGCAGTAATTCTGGCCCCTGGTCAGCCGGTTTCTGGGCAAACAGCGAGACCGTCAAATAGCGCGGCGGACTACCTGGAAGGAAGCAACGCCGATGGCGATACCAGCTATTCGGTAGGGATAATGACGAATTCATTTAATGATCGATTGCTGACGATCAGTCCTGAAGAGTTGTTCCGGGTAGTTGGGAATAGGGTGCTTTCGGAGGTCCGTGGCACTCCCACAGGGGGTGGATTGCGCAAGTATTATTTCGATAACCATGAATATCCTTGGGCCGCTACAGCGGTTGACGGGGTGCCTTCAGAGCTGACTCAATCCGGCTTTGTGCCGCATACGGTGCTTCCCTTTAATCCGAGCACACAGGCTTGGTTGGCGAATAATGGTTGGTTCGCTTTGATTACCTATGCTGTGGCGGCAGATTTTCAGCCGCAAACCTCTTACCCTCAAGCGTGCACTGGCGGTTGTCTTTCGGTTGGCACTTACAACGAGGCACAGGCCAAGCTGACGCTCTCTCCTGGATCGTCAGTCGAAAAGTCAATTGCGGTATGTTCTGCTAATCCCAATGTGATTTGTCCATGAAAGCTCTTCTTGAACAACAGGCCTCCTCGCCGTCTTGCATCAATTCCCTCTCGTTAATTAATTGTTGTCGTCACCCACAGGGGTTCACCCTTATGGAAGTGGCCATCGTGTTGGTTATTGTCGGACTCCTGTCAGGTGGAGGGATAACAATTCTCTCCTCTCAGCTGGAATTGCGCCGCGTTCGGCAGACAAAAGTCCTCCTTGATGAGGTGCGGGAGGCACTTATTGGCTTTGCGGTATCACAAGGACGCTTGCCGAGACCTGCCACCTCGGCAACAGTCGGAGCTGAGAACCCGGTTGCCTGCACGAGCGAAGCTCTCTGCACGGGCTTCATTCCGTGGTCTACTCTGGGGGTGGCTAAGCTTGATGGGTTTGATAAAATCATCCGTTATAGTGTTACTCCTGCATTTGCTGGGGGCGGTACAGGGACTGCACTCATTGATTTAAGTACCTCTGTCGCGACCAAGACTGTTCAGACTCGGGATGGGGCTGGTGCTTTAACCTATCAGGCAGGACAGTTGCTATGCTCAATGACCAGCCAATGTATGCCGGCCGTTATCTTTTCACACGGGAAAAAGAACTACGGAACCGGTGAGAATGGCAATGTTATGGCGGATAATTCGGCGACGAATAGTGATGAAGATACCAATGATAGTGCTTCTTTTAACTTCATCAGTCGGACGCCAAGTAACAATACCACCTTCCCTGGGGGTGAGTTTGATGATCTCATTATTTGGTTGTCACCTAATATTTTATTCAACCGGATGGTTGCTGCTGGAAAGTTGCCATAATTTAGGGAGGGTAGCTTTGAAGTCTAATTTTTTATTATGTTGAATAATCGGCAGATTAACAGTTTTTTAATAAAGTTCATGAAACCGTTTTGTTTGTCTAACTGCCCGATAGTGCAAACAAAATAAATTTATAAACGGTTTTTTCTGTTGTCGGAAAAGTTATTTGCAATGAAACATATGCTTGTGTTGACAACTCGTATTTTATAAGTTTATAAATATTTCATAAAAATATTCATTTATATC
>JAQUKQ010000056.1 GCA_028718985.1 Desulfobulbaceae bacterium
TAGGCCTTTTTGACCTCCTCGAAGGTCGCCCCTCGACTCACCCCTAGAACCTCATAGCTTTGCTCCTCTTCGGAGGCCTGTTGGCGGAAGCGTTGGGTGTGCCGACTATGGATGGTCTGCATGTCATGGGCGGAAATCTCGAGAAAGAGGGCGATCCGGCGGGCCGTCTCTACCTCTGGATCGACAAATTTTTCGCCAGCATAGATAACACGGAAGATCAGTTCAAGCAGGATGAGGCGTGGTTCGTAGGCAAATTGACTCTTGAAGCGGTTGAGTAAGGCGTCGAGATCGATTGTCGAGAGGTTGGCCTCCTTGATCAACTCCTTGACCCAGAGAAGTTTGTCGTCGCTGTAGTGGAGGTTCAGTCGGAAAAAATTGGTGATGGCGTTTAGCTCTTCGCGGCTGACGTTGCCATCGATCTTGGCAATATGTACCAAGATGTTAACCAGGAGGAAAACGAACTCGTTATGGCTTTCACTCTGGGAACGCTCATAATTGCTGATCTTGCTGGGTAAGTGGTAGAAGAAAAAATACCATATGACCGCTGCTGTCAGAAAAAACACGCCAACGCCGCTGATCAACATGATCCCCACGACCTGCAAAAGGAGCGGTGCGCCGCCAGTCAGGAGCAGGAGGATGAAAAGCCACAGGAAGCAACCGCCACAACCTGGCTGGCTGCGATATTGGTACTGATATTGGTTCATGATGCGAACAAGGCCTCGACAAATTCTGCTGGATCAAAGTCACGCAGGTCGTCCATTTTCTCGCCGACACCGATAAAGCGGATGGGCAGGTCGAACTCTCGACTGATGTTGACCACAATGCCTCCTTTGGCGGTGCCGTCAAGCTTTGTTAAGACCAAGCCGGTGAGTTCCGCCACTTCGTGGAATTGTCTGGCCTGGGAAACGGCGTTTTGACCGGTGGTGGCATCTAAGACCAGCAGCACCTCGTGAGGGGCTCCGGCGCATTTTTTGCCGATCACCCGTTTTATCTTGCGAAGTTCCTCCATCAGGTTGACCTTAGTGTGCAGCCGACCCGCCGTGTCGATAATGATCACGTCAAAGTCTCGATTTCTGGCATATTCCAGGGCATCAAAGGCGACAGAGGAGGGGTCGGCCCCTGGCTGTTGGGCGCAGACTTCCACCCCGATCCGTTCTCCCCATACCTTGATCTGGTCAATTGCCGCGGCGCGGAAGGTGTCTGCTGCGACCAGCAAAACTTTGTTGTCGGCCTGTTTGAACTTATGGGCAAGTTTGCCGATGGTTGTTGTCTTGCCAACCCCATTGACGCCTAACACCAGGATGACAAAGGGTCCTGACTCCGGCATAACGAGTTCGGCAGGGCGCTCAATCTGCTGCAGGTATGAGAGGATACGTGCCTTGAGGAAGCGCTTCAGTGCCTCGGCATCGGCCAACTCCTGCCGGCTGACTTGGCGTCTGGCTTCATCAAGCAGATCTTGTACTGTGCGGAAGCCAAGGTCTGAGGTGATCAAGATTTCTTCGAGTTCGTCGAGCAGTTGCGCATCAATGACCTTCTTGCCCAGGAAGACAGCGTCCATCTTGCTGAGGAAAGACTCGCGGGTCTTGCTCAAACCGGCTTTCAGTCGTTGCAGAACCCCTTCCTTGCTCTCTGCCGTTTTTGCAGGGGGAGGTTGTGGTGCAGTTGAAGCAGGCGGCGGACCTGCAATCTGGGTAGGAGCAAGTTCCTCCGCAGGTGGGGGGGCAGTTGCAACGACAGGTGCTACTGGGATCGGTTCTTCTTTTCCTTTTCCTATTTTCTTTTTAAACCAGCCTAGCATTGGGTAATTTTCTCCAAGGGGATGTGGTGATTTTGTTTTACGGACAGCAAAAAGCGCCTACCCATACTGAGGAGGCAATGATGATAAACGTTGTTTCCAGGCCGAACTCCAGCTTCACACCCGGGCTCCAGTAGTCTTTGCCGTACAAGAAGGTGACAGCGCCTAAGTAGAGCATCCCTGGCAGGAGCCAATAGGCCAGCGGCATGACAAGGAGTCCTGCCAGCGGATAGACGACTAGCAGTAAAAGGAGCAACACGCCCAAGACACATTGCAAGACGATGAGAGTTTGGCGGGCACCGATCAACACAGGGAGGGTCTCGCGGCCCATGATTCGGTCCCCCTGGACCTGAAAGACATCAAACAGCGCGTTGCGCACAAAGACCAGGAGCAGAATAAACAGCATGAGGCTATAGGTTTTGGCTGAGATGATGGCGCTGTTTTGCAAGGCAGGCAAGAGGACAACCACCAGAGTCCAGGCCAAGGCCACGAAAAAGGTTTTGGACCCAGGGATTTCCTTGAGGCGAGAGACCTTGATTTTTTTAGCCAGCATTTTTGGGATGAAATGGATACGGTATAGCACCCCGAACACGCTCATCACCAGCAGGACGAAGAAGGCTCGCCAGCCGTTTTGCGCGGTGATTCCCAGCCCGATAAAAAGAGAGATCGTGGCCATGGTCATCATGGTCTTACGGTATTTACGGCTAAATTGCAGGTAGACCGGATCATCAAAAATCTTGGACTGTTGGTCAGTCAGATGATTGATGTTGTGCATGGAGAAGAGATAGCAAAAGGCTACTATGCCGTGAGTGAGGCGCGGCTCTATGCCTTGCAGAAGACTGCAGGCAAAGGCCAGCAGCCCGCCGCCAATCGAGACGTACAGATTGGAGACCATCATCAGCCGGACAAAACGAAACAGGCCATTGGCCAAACGATTGTCGCTGCGGCCGGGGATGGCTTCAAGGGCGCGAACCACTCGGTTGATCATCCAGGTTGGGGTGGAGGCCCCGGCGGTAACCCCGACACAGTCAAAATCGCGTAAGCCTGCTACGTCAAGTTCTTCTTCCGATTCGATTAAGAGTACTCGGCGGCCCAGACCTGTGGCAATTTCTGCTAGGCGGGTGGTGTTGGCGCTGGTTTTGCCACCGACTACCACCACCGCCTCTACCTGTTCGCAGAGGTTGCGAACCTCTTCCTGGCGACGATGCGTGGAGTCGCAAATCGTATTGAATATTTCGCCGCCGGGGCAATGGCTGGTGATAATATCGGTAATTTTTTCAAAGACCCGTTCGTCCTGGGTGGTTTGACAAACGATAATGTACGGGGAGGTCAACTGCAAAGACGCGGCCTCGGACTCATTGGAGATAACGTGGCAATCCGGTCCGGCGTAGCCCATCAGTCCATCGACCTCGGCATGATTGCGGTCACCGATGATCACCGTGGTCTTACCCAGTTTGCGGTGTTTGTTGATGATGGCCTGCACCTTCAGGACTCGGGGACAGGTGGCATCCTTGACTGTGAGGCCGGACGCTTTAAGCTGTTCTTTTTGTAGCGGAGGGACGCCGTGGGCGCGGATGATTACCGTGCCTTGAGCCGCGACAGGGATTTTCTTGAGGATGCCTACCCCTTTGTCTTGCAGGACCTCCAGGACTTGCGGGTTGTGGATCAACGGGCCGAAAGTGGAGATGTTCTGCTCGTCCTTGTTGACCAGATCGAGGGTCAGGTCGACGGCGCGTCGCACCCCCATGCAAAATCCCGCTTGTTTGGCAATGACTACTTTCATAACATTAGCTTTGGCGGCCGAAATCGTCGTCGAAACGAACGATGTCGTCTTCGCCAAGATAGCTGCCGTTCTGGACTTCGATGAGTTCAAGCGGAATGACGCCGGGGTTCTCTAGGCGATGCCGTTCGCCGCAAGGGATGTAGGTCGATTGATTCTCCATGACCAGAAACACCTTGTCGCCACAGGTAACCCGGGCGGTACCTTTGACCACTACCCAATGTTCGGAGCGGTGATGGTGCATTTGCAAGGAGAGCTTGACTGATGGCAGCACGGTAATCCGCTTGATCTTGAACTTTTCCTGCTCTTCAAGAATGGTGTAGCTCCCCCAGGGACGAAACACCGTCTGGTGGACTTTGTAGTGCTCCCGATTCTCTCTCTTGAGGCGATCCACCACCTTCTTGACATCTTGGGCTCGGGACATGGGCGCTACCAGGACGGCATCGGCCGTTTCGATCACCATGGTATCCTCAAGGCCAATTGCTGCCACCAGGCTGTGCTCGGCGCGGATCAGGCAATTGTTGACATCTTCCAAGATGACGTCGCCACTCGTGACATTCCCTGTTTCATCCTTATCAGTTACATCCCACAAGGCTTGCCATGAGCCAATATCGCTCCAACCTAAATCCGCGGGCACGACGGCCACCTTTTTCGATTTTTCGAGCAAGGCGTAGTCGATAGAGTCAGAGGGGCAGGTCGCCATACTGGTAGCGTCCAGGCGGAAGAAGATACCGTCGGAAACCCCTTTGTCAACGGCTTGCTTCATCGGGGCACAAATGGACGGGCAGTGCTCTGCCATCTCGTGCAGGAGGGTGTCACTGTGGAAGGCAAACATGCCGGAGTTCCAGAAGTAGTCGCCTGAGGCAAGATATCTCTTGGCGGTGGCGAGATCGGGTTTTTCGACAAACGAGGTAACAGCATTGCCTTTGCCCTGCTGGATGTAGCCATAACCGGTTTCCGGGCAGCTAGGTTGCATGCCAAAGGTCACCAGTCTGCCCGCTTCGGCTAAGGTGGCGGCTTGGGAAACCGCCAAGGCAAAGGCCTCGCCGTTTCGCACCAGGTGATCGGCCGGGAGCACCAGAAGGATAACCGGCTCGGCATGAATCTTCTGGCAGTAAAAAACGGCGGCGGCGATGGCCGGGGCGGTATTGCGGCCCGTAGGTTCAAGCAAGATAGGGGTGTTTTCAGGAGAGTGGAGCGCGTCGATTTGCGACTTGGCAATGAAGCGATGCTCCTCGCCGACAATGAGTATCGGCGGCGCGACAGAACTCAACCGCTGCACCCGGAGGAAGGTCTCTTGCAACAGGGAGTGGTCACCGACCAGTCGCAGAAGCTGCTTGGGGTACAGCTCTCGTGATAGGGGCCAGAGTCGTGAACCGGTGCCACCGGCCAGGATGACGGGTTGGATGAGCGTCATGTGCGATGTCCTTGTTGAATTGTGTGGTGGTTACATTTCTTTTGTTTTGGTCTGGGCTCTCCACCATTCGAAGAGACCAGGCAGGATCGACAAGATAATAATGGCGATGATCACTAATTCAAAGTTCTTTTTGACAAAGGGGATTTCGCCGAAGAAGTAGCCTGCGGCGGTAAGCAAGCCAACCCAAAGGATGGCTCCCAAGATGTTGTAGGTGGCGAAGTGGCGGTAACTCATCTTGCCGACGCCGGCCACAAAAGGCGCGAAGGTACGCACGATCGGTACAAAACGGGCCAGGACAATTGTCTTGTTGCCGTACTTCTCGTAAAAGGAGTGGGTCTTGTCCAGATACTCTTTTTTAAGAAACCGGAATTCACCGCTGAAGGCACGGAGGCCGATATAGTGGCCGACGCTGTAATTGACCGCATCTCCAAGGACCGCGGCAATGGTCAGTGTTACAAAGATTAACCATGGACTTAATCCCGTCCCAGAGGCCAGGGCGCCAGCCGCAAAGAGGAGTGAATCGCCAGGCAGGAATGGCGTCACGACAAACCCTGTCTCCGCAAAAATAACTGCAAAGAGGATGATGTAGGTCAAGGTGCCGTACTGATTGATTACCCCTTGCAGGGATTTATCAAGGTGCAGAAAAAAATTCAAAAAGTCGTGGAGAAATTCCATAGATCTTCCATGTTGGTTGACGTTGCCCGAAAATTCCGGGGAGATTATGGCGAAAACAAGATCAGTAAAGGAGATACGGTTGTCGCACCTCGGTGAAGGCCGCAAGCCCATCCCTCCAGCCAGCCTCTAAGTCGAGAAGAGAGCGGCCTGCGGCAAGATCATGGCGGATGGAGCTGTCGCCGAGAATGAGATCCAGCGGGGTCCGCACAAACTCATACTCGTAAGGGGGCTCTTTGAGCTGGAAATGATCGGGGGAAAGGGTCATTATCGCCCCCAGGATGGCGAGGCTTGTGCGATAGGGCAGGAAAGTGTGCGGGTCGTCGACATGGATCTGGAAGCCGGTGCAGACTACGCTCTGCCATTTGTTGGAAGTTGGTTCGAAGCATACCGGTCGCAGCGTGCAACCGGGCAGCGGGGTTTGCTGTAGGTAATCGCGCATAGCCCTATGCTCAATGAATGGCGCGCCGAACAGCTCAAAGGGCAGGGCAGTGCCGCGTCCTTCCGAGATGTTGGTGCCTTCCCATATGACTTGGCCGGGATAGGTCAGGGCCGTGGTGTAGGTGGGCATGTTGGGAGAAGGAAAGATCCACGGTTGACCGCAGGCCGGAAAGTGCATCTCTCGCTGCCAACCGGCCATGGGGAGGACACTCAACTCGGCAGGCTGTGGGAGCTTGGCGTTTAAGAGCAGGCCAAGTTCGGCGAAGGTGAGGCCGTGACGCATCGGCAGGTTGTCGATGCCGACAAAGGATCGGCAGTCGTCGTGGAGGATATTGCCTTCTATTGCCGAACCGCCGATGGGATTTGGCCGATCGAGGATCAGCACTGCTTTTCCGAAACGGGCAGCTTCTTCCAGGCAATAGGCCAGGGTGGACATGAACGTATAGACCCTGGTGCCGACATCAAAGATGTCGACTAAGAGCACGTCGAGGTGGTCAAACATCGCCTCGTCTGGCCTCCTCGTGTCGCCGTAGAGGCTAAATACCGGTCTGCCCTGTTCGTCGCGCCCATGGGCGGATTCGATCATGTTGTCTTGCTTTTCGGCAAAAAAACCATGCTGGGGCGTAAACAGGCACCGCAGTTGGCCGGGAAAGACCTGATCGATCAGGTCGCGGCTATGCTGAAAATGGCGATTGACCGAGGCCTGATTGCAGAGTAAACCCAGGCGTCGGTTCTTGAGCCAGGGCGGCGGCGTTTTGGTGAATTCTTCTATCCCTAGTGAAATCATGAGTATCTTTTGCGGAAAGGTGAAAGCTGAAGGTCAAGCGGCATTGTCATGTCAACCGGCAAAAACTTTGCCTCGTTTCGTCGATGGCGCGAAAAGGCAAATTCGACTAAATTGAGCTGAACACTTCATAAACACCAACATTTGCTGATTAATCAAGGAAAAACCTTCGAGAGGGGGTTTTTCCGTAGAATCCATTAGTGGTACAATTGTCTTGCAGAAAGGCTTTTCCGCAGGAGTGAACTTGCTGATGTCGTCAACAGAAAAACGAGGGAGAGTATGAGATATTCCAGATTGTCACCATTGTGTATCTTTATTAGCAGCTTGATTTGTGCTTTTACTGCCTGCTCGCTGCTATCCTGCGGTGCGGGTGAGCGCATCGGTTCATATATCGATTACCGGCAGATGACCCCTCCTGTTGCTGAGCCACTTTCTTTCGAGATTGTTGGGCATCGTGGATATGGCAGCGCTACTCCAGAGAATACTTTGGCTGCATTACGCAGATCTATCAGCGAGGCGGTGAAGGTTGCGGAAGTTGATATTCGACTTACTTCCGATGGTGTCCCTGTTCTCTTGCATGATAGCAGTCTTTCTCGGACGACAGGCGATCACCACTTGGTTAGCGAACTGACGCTTGCAGAAATTAAAAAATTGGATGCGGGATCTTACAAATCAATAGAGTTCCTGGGGGAGAAAATTCCAACCTTTGAAGAGGCTCTGCTGCTTGCGGATAGCAAACTGAAGTTGCTTCTCCACGTAAAAATTACCGGTGCTATCCCCGCTATCGCAGCAGTCCTCCGCAAAACAGCCTTTCCTGTTGCCGATATTTGGATCATGAGTGATCAGTTGAATGTCTTACCAGTGATAGGTCGTCTTATGCCCGGTGTTCGATTAGTCCATCTCGCCTACAGTTTGCCAACTGGCGTGGTTGCTCAACGAGAGTTTGTTCAGAAACAATTACGGGCGAAGGTCCCTTGTGTCGCTCTCGCCTTGGACGCCCCTGATGAAGAGTATATGGCTTTGGCGCATTCCGCAGGGTTGCGAGTCATATTTTGGACG
Organism: Desulfobulbaceae bacterium; assembly: GCA_028718985.1. Classification (GTDB taxonomy): domain Bacteria; phylum Desulfobacterota; class Desulfobulbia; order Desulfobulbales; family VMSU01; genus VMSU01. The sequence goes on from JAQUKQ010000056.1 coordinate 7,949, forward strand.
GCAGACCACCCTTACGACAGTGTCGTGGTGGATCGATTTACTGCGGACGGAGTAGTCACCGATAAGCCCATCATGTGGGAGGATTGGGCTGCTTTGATTAAATCTGGAGGGTGACGCTGATCTGGTTGAGAGGTTGCCTGGCAACTAGGCGTTGCAGGCAGGTTGGATTTGCTTAATCCAACGGCTCTCCGGGGATTGTATGGTTGTATGAACACAAAAAGCCCCTGGCAGCGAGATGTCGTTGCCAGGGGCTTTTTTGCTGGGAGGGGGGTGGTTACTTCTGTGCAGTTGGAACGGCTACCATCTTTCCTTTCACTTCTTGACAGGTGGCAGCCGTCATTTTGCCTTTGGCATCTGTCAGTTCAACTGCGGCTCCGGCAGTTTTACCGACACAGGCACTCATGGCGGCTTTGCTCGGACCCACAGATGCTTTGTGAGAGGCGGCCAGAGCGGCCACAGGCAACATTAAAAAACAAGCGGCGACTACGATGGTCTTCTTCATGTATTTCTCCTTTTTTGTTTTGTGTATTCCGGAGTTGATGTGGTCGGCAATCCGGCCCTTTGACCAGACTATAGAGGGCTATTGTGTAAGAATTATGGAGCGATTATGGAATGAATGTCAAATCACTCTGGTGAGTTCTCGACGGCAGGAGAGAGATTGGTCTTTGATTGCTGCTTCTTGTCGGCAGATGCTTTGAGGTCAGGATGATTGTGACTGTCTCCGGTCACGTTGAGAACAAAGAGAAAAAGAATGCCCAGGTTCTCTTGTGGTGCTATACTTGAGGACGAGTTGGGAGATTTTCTCCGCTGGCTCACAGATAAGATTTCCTCTTGCACACTGCCAAACAGCTAGTCAAATGCATTTCTCCACCCCCAACAGTCTTCCGTCGCGACACATCTTCCCATGAAAATTAAGATTCAACAGCGTCTCTTTGTCGCTATCCTTGCCGCTGCCGCCCTGTCGGTTATATCCATGCTTGTGATTATGAAATTGAGTCTTGGGCGTGGCTTCCTGCAATATGTCAATACCATTGAGAATGAGAAGCTGTCAGCCGCTCTTTTGCAGGCTTATGTTGAGAAAGGTAATTGGGAATTTCTGCAGGAAGACCCCGCCGGCTGGCCTAGTGTTCTGACTCGAATCATGCCAGGTGGCAAAGTTGATGCGCATCTTCTTTTGCTGGATGAAAATCTCGATCCAATATTTGGTAATATTGGTCAAAAGAAAGGTGAAAAGCCCTCCCCCCTGACCCATCAGGGGCGGGTAGTAAGTTATTTGTTGATGCACCCGAGGGAGGAGTTGTCTGACATCCATCAAGTACAATTTGTCAAACAGCAAGAGTTTGCTATGCTGCTCATTACAGTGGTGATTTTGCTGCTCGCGGTCATCTTCTCACTTGTTATTACCCGCCGGTTATTGCGACCGATCAATGCCTTGGCCGAGGGCACACATCGTCTGGCAGGGGGGGACTACCGGACTCGGGTCTCAGTGGCTTCAGCCGATGAGCTTGGGATGTTGGCCAATGATTTTAATGCATTGTCTCTGGTTCTGGAAAATAATGAAAAGGCTCATCGGCAGTGGGTGGCGGATATCTCCCATGAACTGAGGACGCCCCTGGCAATCTTACGGGGTGAGCTTGAGGCGCTTCAGGATGGGGTGCGTGTGTTTACTCCGGAAACTCTGAACTCTCTCCACGCCGAGGCGATTCATCTCGTCCGCTTAGTTGAAGATCTCTATCAACTCTCTCTGTACGACATAGGTGGCTTGAGCTACCGTAAAGAGTTACTCGAGCCGACTGCCATTTTACAGAAAGTTGTGGACTCTTTTCGTGCCAAATTCGAGAGAGAGGGGGTCGCCTTAACGGTGGTGTTTCCTGAGTCGGTATCGGCATCTATTTTTGCCGATCGCGAGCGACTGCTGCAGCTTTTTTCCAACTTATTGGATAATAGTCTTAAATATACCAACACGGGCGGGTGCCTTGAGATTTTGGTGCATTCCGATAAGAAGAAGATTGCGATCGATTTTCAGGACAGCGCCCCGGAGGTACCGGTTTGGGAATTGGATAAGCTTTTTGATCGACTCTATCGGGTCGAAGGTTCAAGAAATCGTGGCTCTGGGGGGGCAGGGCTAGGGCTGACAATCTGCAAAACTATCGTGGAGGCGCATGAGGGGACGATTGTCGCCCGGCCTAGCTCCCTGGGGGGGCTATGGATATCTATTACCCTGCCGCTTATTGGGGTGGAATAATGAACGAAACCATTCTGATTGTTGAGGATGAACGAAAATTTGCCAGCCTGATCGAGGATTACCTCAAGCAAGCTAATTTTACTCCTTTTTGTCTGTATAATGGCTTGGAGGTGAGCGCTTGGGTGAGAACCCATTCTGTTGATCTGATCATCCTCGATTTGATGCTGCCAGGGCGAGATGGCATGGAGGTTTGCAGGGAGCTTCGCTCGTTCACTGGCGTGCCGATCATTATGCTGACAGCGAGGGTTGAAGAGATTGACAGAGTGCTTGGCCTGGAGATGGGAGCCGATGATTACATCTGCAAACCCTGTAGCCCTCGCGAGGTCTTAGCTCGTGTCAAAGCGGTTTTACGACGAACCTCCCCTTCCCCCGCGCAGTATAAGAGGGGAGGATTGGTGCTGGATGAGCTGTGTAACAAAGCGATTCTGCATGGTCATGATCTTGAGCTTACCGCAGTAGAATTTAAGCTCTTAAGTTTTTTGGCGGCCAATCCAGGCCGTATCTCATCTCGAGACCAGCTTATGGAGCGGATCTACCCAGATCAGCGAATCGTAAATGACCGAACCATCGATTCTCATATCATGAAACTGCGGAAGAAAATCGCTGAAGTTGCCCCTGATGAGGAGTTGGTGCACTCGGTCTATGGTTTGGGGTACAAGTTTGAGGAAAAATCAGGCCGTAGCTGAACAACTCCCGAGAAGAGGTGTGGTCATTTTTTCCCTTCTTTCAAAATCTCTTGTCCTTCTGTCGCTCAACCCAGCTTATTGGCTTTTTCGTTTTACTCTGCATGTCCGCATTGAGTCGTCTCCGGGGGTCTTCCCATGATTGCCACACAAGAAAAAACACACTCGTATTACTGGGTTAAAAACGCCTTTGGCTTTATCGGGGTTGCTCTTTTCTTTGTTGCTTTTGGAGTTATCCATCAGGAGCTCAAGATTCATAGCTATCATGAAGTCAGAAAGCATCTTTCTGGGTATTCATCCATGACGCTTCTGTCTGCCAGTGTCTTGACTATTGTCAACTACCTCGTCTTGACCGCTTATGACGGACTGGCAATTCGTTACCTTGGCAAAACGATCGAGCTATGGAAGATGATCCTAACCTCGTTTATTGCCTATGTCTTCAGTTACAATATTGGCCTTTCGGTGTTCGGTGGCACAGCAATCCGATATCGGATGTATTCGGCCTTTGGTTTTTCCACGGCGGATATTGCCAAGATTGTGGCGTTTAACGTATTGTCTCTTTGGGTGGGTTTTTTTGCCTTGGCCGGGTGTGTTTTTCTTTTTGAGCCGCTAGCGATTAAAACCCATTTCTCCTTACCATTTGACACCGTTCGACCTCTTGGCGGGTTGTTTCTTTTGATTGTCTTTGTCTATTTAGTGTGGAGTTGGCTTGGCGATAAATCTCTGCAAGTCGGCAAATGGACCATTGCCTTGCCATCTAATAAATACACCACCCTTCAAGTCTTACTCTCTTCAGTGGATTGGATGCTTGCAAGTGCTGTCTTGTACGTGTTGATGCCGTCCGACTTGCCGTTCTCTTTTTTCGGTTTCTTGGCGATTTTTCTGCTGGCACAACTTGCTGGTCTGGCCAGTCATGTGCCGGGTGGAGTCGGTATCTTTGAGAGTGTTGTTCTTTTTTTCTTTGTTCCGTCGATTCCGGCAGCGGAAATCCTGGCTGCTCTTTTTGCTTATCGAGCGATTTATTACTTTCTGCCACTGCTGTTCGCCATGCTCCTGTTAGTGGGCTATGAACTCATCCGCAGGCAGGCAACACTGAAGAGATCCTTTGAGTTGTTCGACAGGTTGATCAGGAGTTTTGTCCCGCAAGTATTTGCTGTTACCATTTTCTTGACGGGCATCATCCTGCTTGTCTCCGGTGCTACACCGGCGGGGCAGGGGCGTCTTCATTGGTTGAGAGGCTTTGTTCCTTTGCCTGTCATAGAGATTTCTCATTTCATGGGCAGCCTGGCAGGCGTCGCGCTCCTCTTTGTTGCTTGGGGGCTCTATCGACGGTTAAACGCCGCCTATGTTCTGTCCGTGGGGCTATTGGCCGGAGGTGTTGTTTTTTCTGTCCTTAAGGGATTTGATTATGAGGAAGCCATTATCTTAAGCCTTATGCTGGTGTCGATTTTACCTTGTCGCCATTTTTTTTATCGGAAAACGGCTTTGGTTGATGAGCCGCTTACCGTTGGCTGGTTTATTGCCATCGCTGGCGTGGTTACCTTCTCCATATGGCTTGGAAATTTTTCGTATAAAAATATTGCATATTCGAACGATCTTTGGTGGAAATTCCAATTCTCTGCGGAGGCCCCACGCTTTCTGCGGACCACTGTTGGTGTCGTGACGCTGGCTTTTTTTCTTGCATTTTCACGTCTCTTCCGCCCTCCTCACGTCGCTCAGAATGAGAGCTCGGTGGTTGATTTTGAAAAAATCCGTTCTGTTGCGCGCCTCTCAGCTAAAACCTCTGCGAACCTGGCACTTTTAGGAGATAAGCGTTTTTTTATGAGCGCATCTGGGGAAAGTTTTCTGATGTATGGTGTGGAGGGGCGAAGTTGGGTGGTGTTGGGTGATCCAGTCGGTCGTGAAGAAGAGTGGCCCGATCTCATCTGGAAGTTCCATGAGTATTGTGATCAGCACAACGGTTGGCCGGTCTTCTATGAAGTGGGACATGTGAATCTTTATCTCTATGCAGACCTGGGTTTAATGCTTCTTAAAATAGGTGAAGAGGCGAGAGTGTTGCTTACAGAGTATAGTCTGGATGGCAGTTCTAGAAAACACCTCCGCCATGTGCTTAATAGGTGCGACAAGGAAGGATTGATCTTTAGAATTATTCCGGCGTCGGAGGTTCCATCTGTTTTGCCCGAGTTGCAGCAGATATCGGATTTGTGGCTTGCAGAGAAAAATACCCGTGAGAAGGGCTTTTCACTTGGTTTTTTTGATGAGGCATATCTTAAAAACTTTCCAATTGCCATTATCGAGAAAGGCAATAGAATCCTTGCCTTTGCAAATGTTTGGGCTGACGCCCACAAGACAGAACTGTCTCTTGACCTGATGCGATATCTGCCCGAAGCTCCAGCCGGAATTATGGAGTACCTTTTTCTTAAGATGATGCTGTGGGGGAAGTGCGAAGGGTATCAGTGGTTCAGTTTGGGGATGGTGCCTCTTTCAGGTTTCCAAAGCCATCCTTTGGCTCCATTCTGGAACAAAGTGGGTGGATTCATCTTTCGGCATGGGGAAAATTTTTATAACTTTGAGGGCTTGAGAGCGTACAAAGACAAATTTGGCCCTGTTTGGGAGCCACGCTACATGGCATTGCCGACAGGGCTGCAACTGCCAAGAATTTTTAGTAATGTGACAGTTCTTATCGCGGGTGGTATTAAGGGCGTGTTGTCAAAGTAAGGAGCCGATTACTCTCTGTTGTTATGGAGATCGACAAGGAGCTTGTGGAGTTCGTTGATCGCCATGTTTTGTGCTTCAAGATTCTCAATGATAAGCCGGATTTCGGTTTCCGCCTTCACATTAATTTCGTAATCCAAATGTGCCTCAATGCGATCACGATCCGCCTTTCTGTTTTGGCTCATCATGATCATTGGGGCAGTGTAGGCCGCTTGCAGCGAGAGGACGAGGTTCATCAGAATGAACGGATATGGATCCCAATGACGCATCCAGGCCGTGACATTGAGCCCCGCCCAGGCGATGAGTAGGGTCGATTGGCCAATGATGAAGGACCATGACCCCACCTTGGAGGCCACCCAGTCCGCCGCTCGCTGTCCTACGGTCAATTGGTCACGGAAAACCTCGTTGGCGTTTTTTATCGGATTGTGTTCATGCCGATAGTGTGGAGGGAATATGTGCAGGGGCATGGTTTTTCCTTGGGTCGAGAGTTTGTAATGCGTGAGCTGTTTTGAATGCCCAATTTTTGACATTATGCCTGCCGGCACGGTATCTCAGAATTGAGAGATGTGCTCTATATTTTATTGAAATCGAGGAGAGGAGTCTCTTATGAAAATAGCGATCAGCGGCAAGGGTGGCGTTGGCAAGACCACCATCATGGCACTTTTGGCCCATCATTTGAAAAAAACATTTAAGGAGGTGCTGGTTATCGACGCCGATCCCAGCCCGCATATGGCTCAGACCTTGGGCATCGAAGATCCGGAGAAGGTTACTGCTATCGCTGACATGAAGGAGATGCTGCGCGAGCGTTCGGGGTATACCGATGGCTCACCTTTTTATAACATCAACCCAGCGATAGATGATCTGCCGGGGCGGTTCATGCTTGAGAAGGATGGCATTAAGCTCATGGTGCTGGGGGCTATCCAAACCGGCAACAAAGGCTGTGCCTGTGCCGAGAATACGGTGCTAAAGCGGTTGCTGACCAAGTTGCTGCTCAAGGCCGACCAGGCCGTGCTGCTTGATATGGAGGCCGGGGTCGAGCATCTTGGCCGTGGCACTATTGCTGGGGTCGATCACCTGCTGGTGGTGGTCATCCCTTCTAAATCCAGCGCTCGAACAGCGTTGAAGATCCAGAAATTGGCGCAGGATGTCTCTATCCCCAAGATCTCTTTTGTCGGCAACAGCATCTCCAGCCCTGATGATGTAAGTTTCCTTGAATCGATGTTGAATGCCACGCTTCTTACCACCTTCCCGGACGCACAAGAAATCCGCTTGGCCGAACGTCGCGGCACTGCAATCACCACTCTTGCCAGCACCTTTGCCGAGGCACTTCAGAAGATCACCGACGCGGTCGGTCAATAGGTAGCGGGTCCATGTCAATAACACCCCTTGATTTTGCTGGCGGTTTTTTGGGCGGACTCCTGGTGGCCACTCTTTTGGCATGGCTCTTGGGAAGAGAACGGATTAAAAGTTTTCGTGTCAAAGCCGAGTCCAACGAGCTGATTTTTCGAGAACGCCTGCAGGCCAAGGATGCAACCCTGGCGGAGATGAGTCGCCGAGGCGAGGCGTTGCAGGGGAAATTGCTGGAGGCACGTGCCGCTTTTGTGAAGCAGGCCGAGGCTATTGCAGATGGACGTGAACGAATTGTGGCACTTGAGACGCAGCTTGCCGACCTCAGTCGCCACAATAGCGCGCAGGCCGACTTGTTGATTCGCTCCAGGGTCGAGTTGACTGATACCTTTAAGGCCTTGGCTGCCGATGTCTTGAAAAGTAACAATCACTCTTTTCTTTCCCTGGCGGCAGACTCGTTTGCCACGCTGCAGCGCCAGTCGGAGCACGAGTTGGAAAAGCGAAGCCAGTCGATCCAGGAGCTCTTTAAGCCGGTGCAGGAGTGCTTGGGCAGGGTTGATCTGCAGATTCGCCAGGTAGAGAAAGATCGGATCGCCACGGCAAGTACACTCAACGAGCAGTTGAAAAATCTAGCGGGGGCTCAACTTCGTCTGCAGAGTGAGACCGCCACTCTTGCTCAGGCCTTGCGGAACCCTACAGTACGAGGGCGCTGGGGTGAGATTCAACTTCGGCGAGTTGTCGAATTGGCTGGCATGGTGGAGTATTGTGATTTTTATGAGCAGCTTTCGGTTGCGAACGGCAGTGGTACACTGCGCCCTGACCTTTTGATTCGGTTGCCCAACAGCAAAGAGATCGTTGTTGATTCGAAGACGGTGCTGCATGCCTATCTGGAAGCCCAAGAGACGAATGATCCGGAGGCGAGACTTGCCAAGCTTCGTCAACACGCCCGGCACGTGCGTACCCATATCAGTCAACTGGCCGCCAAGAGTTATTGGCAGCAGTTCAAGGACTCGCCCGAGTTCGTTGTCCTCTTCCTGCCCGGAGAAAATTTCTTCAGTGCCGCCTTGGAGCAGGACCCCTCGTTAATTGAATATGGTGTCGATCAGCGGGTGATCATGGCTACTCCCACGACGCTTATTGCCTTGTTGCGGGCGGTTTCTTATGGCTGGCGGCAAGAGCAGCTTACTAAGAATGCCCACTTGATAGGTGAGTTGGGCAGGAGTCTACATGCCCGCCTCGGCGTCCTTTCCGGTCATTTCGTCGAGATCCAGAAGGGCTTGGACCGCACCGTACAGGCCTACAACAATGCGGTTGGCTCCTTTGAGAGCCGGGTTATGGTGACCGCCAGAAAATTCGCGGAGCTTGATCCTTTGTTGCGAGGCATGGAAGAGAGTGTTCCGACACTTGATCGTACTCCCAGGCCGCCAATCGACGTGCAGGAGTGCGGGTGACTTGGCGTCTCAATCCCCGATTTTTTCTTGAGTCGGCAGGGCGAATATGCCGAATAATGACGATTTTTTCATCTTTGGCTATCTTTATGGTTGCCCAAATCATGGCACGTTTTTATAGTGGTGCCAGCAAATGCTCCAGTGACGTTCTTGCTATCAAAAACGCTATGTGGGCTTTAGCGGTCAGTAACTCCCCCTCGCAAAAATAATCCAGGTAAATAAGCAAGGAGACAGGCATGAAATTAGGTATCAACGGACTTGGCCGTATCGGAAAACTTTCAGTATGGCATCACTCGGGCAGAAAGTTTTTCTCAGAGATTGTCGTCAATATTGGGCGTGAAGTTGGCCAAGGGCTCCATGATCTTGCTGCCGCCATTGAGCGGGACAGCACTTACGGTAAACTGGGTAACTATCTCCATGGCTACAAAGGTGGACGGGTTATTGAAAATCTGAATGAAGCTGCCGGCACCATGACCGTCAACGGGGTGCCGCTCACTATTTTACGTCAGGCCAGGAATCCAGGTGAGATCAAATGGAAGGAGAATGGGGTGCGGATGGTGGTGGACACCACCGGGGTATTCACCGACCCCACCGCCGATGCCGATGCCCCGAAAGGCTCCTTGCGTGGCCACCTGAAGGCTGGCGCTGAGAAGGTTATCCTGTCTGCGCCGTTCAAGATCAAGGCCAAGGGACTGAATATGCCGGATGATGCCGTGACCACGATCATGGGCATAAACACCGATGACTATATTCCGACGAAGCATAGTTTGATCTCCGGGGCCTCCTGCACCACAACCTGTTTATCGTATATGATCAAGCCGCTGATGGAGCATTTTGGGGCCGATAATTTCTTGAGTGCCTCCATGGTCACTATTCACGCCGCGACCGGCAGTCAGCAGGTGCTTGATCGGCTGCCCAATGCCGGAGCCACCGACTTGCGGAAAAACCGCAGTATTTTGAATAACATCATCTTGACCACCACTGGTGCCGCTAAGGCTTTGAAACTGGTTATTCCGGAGATGGGCAATATCGGTTTTATCGCCGAGTCGGTGCGCATACCAACCTCAACCGGCTCGCTGATTATCTTGGTGTTGAACTTTCAGGATGATCTGCAAAATCCAATCAAGCGCGATTTGATCAATTCGATCTATCGTGACTACGCGGCGCATTCCCCCTATCTGGTATACACTGATGAGCAGAATGTTTCGTCTGACATCATTGGTACCCCATTTGCTGCGGCCACCATCGAAGGCTCTGAGAATCACACTCGTACCGCTTCAATTAAGGTCAATTTGAAGAAGTTGGGGGTTGGTTGTTTGAATGGTCAGCCAGATATTCTTGATATCCCGGTCACCCAGGCCGTAATTTACGGGTGGTATGACAATGAACTGGGCAGCTATACCAATATGTTGGCTGACCGTACCGTCTCCATTGCCGAACAGATGGTCTGATCGGTGCTGCTCGGGACTGTTTTGTAAGGCCGCCGGATGTCTGCCGTTTTGGCGAAGATGCGTTTCCGATCTTGGTGAGCGTTACTATCCTGCCAGCTGTGCCAAGTGATCTTGCCGATATCTGGGCCATTGAGCAGACCCTGACCGGCCCTTGGACCTATGGTCAGCTTGAGGGTGAGTTGACCATAAGTCACGGCTGGCAATTTGTCGCCAAAGGGTCGGATGGCAAAGTCTGCGGCTATCTCTTCGGTATAACGGTTATCGATGAGGCGGAAATCCGCAAGGTTGCCGTGGCGAGTGCGTGGCGGCGACAGGGAGTTGCCAGCCTCTTGCTCACCGCTGCGTGCCAGCGTCTCTCTCTGCAAAAAATTTCGAGCTGCTTCCTGGAGCTCCGCCTCTCCAATATCCCAGCCCTTAAGCTCTATCAAAAAAATACCTTCCAAGTCGTTGGCCAACGAAAAAGCTACTATACTCTGCCGACCGAGGATGCTATGATATTGAAAAAATCTTTCAAGTAAACCAAGGGGATCGCCATGAAACGAATACAAGATATTTACGTCACGAATAAACGGGTCTTGATGCGGGTGGATTTCAATGTGCCCATGGACTCCAACTTCGTTATCACGGATGACACCCGCATACTCGGGGTGTTGCCAACCATTACCTATTTGATTGAGAAAGGGGCGAGGGTTGTCCTTTGCTCCCATTGTGGCAGGCCAAAAGGTCAAGTGCAGGCAAAATTCAGTCTAGCCCCTGCCGCGAAAAGACTTGCTGAGTTGTTGAAGAAAACGGTTGTTATGGCTCCAGACTGTATCGGTAAAGAGTCCATGGCCTTGGCCGATGCCCTCAAGCCAGGGGAGATCTTGCTGCTTGAAAATCTCCGTTTTCACGCGGAGGAGCAGAAAAACGATCCTGCCTTCGCCAAGGCATTAGCGGCCTTTGGTGATTGTTATGTTAATGACGCTTTTGCCGTTTCGCATCGGCCCGATGCCTCAGTAGAAGGGGTCACTCATTATTTTACAGAGAAGGCGGCCGGGTTGTTGCTCTATAACGAGATTGATTTCTTTAACCGGGCGGTGGCTAATCCGACCCGGCCTTTGACTGCAATTCTTGGCGGGGCAAAGGTGTCGAGTAAGCTCAGCGCAATCCGTAACATGCTTGATCGAGTCGATCGCATGATAATTGGCGGCGCTATGGCCAACACCTTTCTCAAGGCCCAGGGCGTTGAGGTCGGCAAGTCTCTGGTTGAGGATGACTTGCTTGATACGGCCAAGGAACTTCTGGCCTATGCCGCGCAGAAAGGTGTGGCTATGCACCTGCCGCTTGATTTCGTGATTGCTGATGCCTTTGCCGCTGAGGCAGCGACCAAGGTCGTCCGTCTCGGCTCCGTGCTGCCGCAATGGATGATCTTGGATATTGGCCCTGATACTGTCGCTGCTTTCAGCAAGGCGTTGGCCGGTAGCAAGACCATAGTCTGGAACGGCCCGATGGGTGCCTTCGAGATGGTGCCATTTGCCAACGGATCGATGGCGATGGTGCAGGCGGTTATTGGCAGCGGTGCTCTTTCTATTGTCGGTGGCGGCGATACCAATGTTGTTATCAATCAGGCCAAGGCAGGGGGTAAAGTCTCGTATATGTCCACCGGTGGCGGCGCCTTTCTGGAGTTGATGGAAGGTAAGAAGTTGCCTGGTGTCACGGCCTTGGACTGATCGGCCTGTTGTTTTGGGAGAGTATAGGCTGCTCTGATCGGTAACACTGTACACCTCAAGCACTCAAGACCTCTCGATTATGCGAAGGAGCGGTAGTGCCGTTCTCTGAGCGAAGGCGATTGGCGCTAAGCCACGCATGATTCCGTGGGGAGTGGGCCGAGAATCATTGATAGCTACAATTTTTTTCACTACGTTATAACTTGCAGGAGATCACTATGTCCCGTCGCCCACTGATTGCCGTCAACTGGAAGATGCACTTGAGTTTGAGCGAAGCGGCAGCCCTTGCCGAGGCCATCAGCCTTTCCGTGGCGACTGCAGCCTGTGAGACGGTGATCGCGCCACCGTTTACCTCGATATCGGTGGTGGCTGAAGCCCTGCGAGGTAGTAGCGTGATGTTGGGTGCCCAAAATTGTTGTTGGGCCGAGCAGGGGGCTTTTACAGGAGAGATATCCCCGTTGATGTTGAAGGAACTTGGTTGTTCCATGGTTATCGTCGGTCATTCTGAGCGGCGGCAACTTTTTCATGAAGATAATCGCATGGTTAACCGACGGCTACAAGGGGCGATGGCTGCAGGCCTGGTACCAGTGCTCTGCATTGGTGAAACCCTTGAGCAGCGGCAAACCGATCAGACGACAGCTGTTCTCAAGGAGCAGCTCCTTGAGTGCTTGTCCGCGGTTAGTGTTACCGATCCGAGTCGTTTGATAATTGCCTATGAGCCTGTTTGGGCCATTGGGACTGGCCAGACGGCAAGCAGTCAGCAGGCCCAGGACGCACACTCATTTATCAGAGGAATTCTCGCGGACATGTTTGAGAAAACTATTGCTACCGAAATTAGAATACTGTATGGTGGCTCGGTCAAATCAGACAATGTCTCTGCGTTGATGGCCCAGGCCGATATTGATGGTGCTTTGGTTGGTGGTGCCGGCCTTCATATCGACTCTTTTGCTGGAATTATTCATCTGGTCTAGTTCTCAGGCGGACCACCTTGGTTGAAAACTGAATTGTTTGATTGCTACACAATCAATTGTTTTGCAAGGATACTTAGGATTTACAAATGCTTACCCTGTTAACTATTTCACACGCTCTTGTTTGCTTATTCCTGATTGTGATCGTGCTTTTGCAACATGGCAAAGGAGCGGATATGGGCGCGTCTTTTGGCGGTGGTTCCGGCAAGACGGTGTTCGGTACCGAAGGCCCTCTGCCCCTGCTCAATAAAATTACCACGGCGAGTGCCATTATTTTTATGGTCACGTCTGTTTCTTTGGCATATTATTCGGCCAATGTTTCAAAAAGTTCGGTCATGAAGTCGTTGAAGATCACGGCTCCTCTCGAGAAGAAAGTTGAGCTTGCCCCAACGGCGGTTGAAGTGCCAATGAGTAACACCGAGCCGACCAAGGTTGGCGAGCCGACAAGCGCACCGGCCCAGTTCCCAGGGACAAAGGCACCTGCCGCAGTA
>JAQUKQ010000057.1 GCA_028718985.1 Desulfobulbaceae bacterium
CCAGTTCCATGAGGCGTCAAGCCGCCGCCCTCTACTCCAAGGCGAAAAAGACCTTTGACCCCGAGGTAAAACGACAAGCCCTGCTCAGCTCCCGTACCCTGTTGGTCGAACTGATCGAAAAATATCCCGACTGCTCTATCGTCGAAAAAGCCCGCCAAAATCTCAAGGTCTTGGATCTCGAGCTTGGCTTGGCACCCCCCCAGCAAGCCCCATGATGAACGCTGAATAAGATAGGGCGTCCGTAACGACTCCGCCCCCCTGTCGACAACGATGCAATATCCGCAAAAACCGTAACTCCCGGTGCGCAGAAACATTGAGGAGACATTAGCAAATCCCTTGTGGGTTCTCTCCCTTACTTTACAGCGCAGTCGACGGCTTACTCTCTGCAGAAGTCTCCCCCCGTAACATATTCCCCATCAATACTTTTTTGCTTTTTTCTTACGAAAGACTAAAAAAACTTGCAAAGTTGGGGCCTTTTTAGGCAAGCTATAAGTGTGCAATGCTTTGGCGTTTCTCAAAATGCGTGCTTTCCGCTCTATACGACAAAAAGCTTGCGCCTTATCTTGCCAGGAAAAGCACCCGCCCTCTGACGGATATCCTTACTTCCCCAAGGCCCCATTCAACTTGGCGACAATACCTTTAGTAACTTGATCGTGACGGACGGAGAGAGAGAGAGTTTATGGCAGAGAACAGTACAGCAATGATTGCCTCGCATCTTGACGAGATGGCGCTGAAGATCATGATGGTCGAACCAGGAGATTTATCGATAGTCGGCGAACTTGTGGTCCTCGTTGAAGACTTGCAAAACCTGGAAGGCATAGAGGAATTCCCCACCTTAAAGAAGATGGGCCAAGCGTTGATGTCGGTCATTGGCCAGATTGTCATGAACGAACTCCCCGACTCCGCCCAGAATTATGATCTGATCGGACAGTGCATCGGGCTGATGCAGGAGAGCTATCGGAAGCATGGTGAGGATGATGTCTCCGAAAAATCCTTCACCGCGCTGATCGGCGAAATCAGCAACGCCTCGCCTGTCCCGGAGGCAGGACTCCCCGCTCCAGAAGCAGAGGCTGAACGCCCCTCCAAACCTACCGTTGCGCCGCAAGTTGACTCCGACACCTCTCCGCTCCCCACAACTCCCCCTCCGGCTATCGTAAGTGGCCCCCCTCAAGAGATGCGCATCCTTGCATCCCCTGCCGTCGAGGCCATGGAGTTTTTGCAGGACCTCGAGTTGCTGACCGGATTCGTGAGCGAGACACTCGAACACCTTGAATCGATTGAGGTCAACATCCTTGACCTTGAAGACAACCCCACCGATCAGGAGATCATCAACAAGATATTCCGCCCTTTCCATACAATCAAAGGGGTTGCAGGCTTCCTGAATCTCAAAAATATCCAAAAACTCGCCCACAGCACCGAAAATCTTCTTGATGACGTCAGAAACGGCATCCATGCCATGGACGCCCAAGTGATCGAGGTCGTCCTGAAGGTTGGTGATTTTCTGAAGACCATGGTCGAGAATCTGAAAGAGGTGCTTGCCAATGGCCCTGAACAGTACAAGAATTATGACATCACAGACTATGTTGCCTGGGTCGAATCCGTCCAATCAGGGAATCCTGCCGTCCCCAATAAACCAGCCCCGCAAGCGGTAAGCCCTACCCAGGCTCCACCAGCGGTTGCCGCTCAATCCTCACCGGTTGTGCCAAGACCTGCACCGACCGCTCCGAGCCAAGCAAGCTCCCCGGCGCCCTCGACCGCAAAAACACCACCTGCCACCCCGCAAAAAGCTGCTATCGGCGAGTCGATCAAGGTTGATGTCGAAAAACTTGACAGCTTGGTTAACGCGGTAGGCGAACTCGTTATCATGCAGGCAACGGTCCGCTCAAACCCAAAAATTGCCGTCCTGTCAGATCCTAAACTGCTCAAAGATTTTGCCCAGCTCAGCCGCATCACCAGCGAGTTGCAAAAAACAGCCATGTCCATGCGCATGGTGCCAATCCGGCAAACCTTCCAAAAGATGATCCGCCTGGTGCGCGACCTTTCCAAGAAGACCGGCAAAGAGGTGAATTTGGTGATGGAAGGGGAAGAGACCGAGATTGATCGCAACATGGTTGATTCTATCTACGACCCTTTGGTTCACATGATGAGAAATTCGGTCGACCATGGTGTACAAACCCCGGCCGAGCGAGAAAAATTGGGAAAACCCCGTGCGGGAGTCGTCAATCTCAGAGCCTACCAAAAGGGCGGCTATATGGTGATTGAGATCGAAGATGACGGTCAAGGTCTCAACACCGAAAAGATCCGGCGCAAGGCCATCGAGCGCGAGCTGATCAAAGAGAACGATAAAAGCACGAACTACGAGCTGAACAATCTTATTTTCCTGCCCGGCTTTTCAACTGCCGACACAATCACCGATGTTTCGGGCCGTGGGGTCGGCATGGATGTGGTCAAAAAAGCCGTTGAAAAATTGCGCGGCAAGGTAGAAGCGATCAGTGAGCCCGGCAAGGGGTCACTTTTTGTTATCCGTCTGCCGCTCACCATGGCCATCATCGATGGTATTATCGTCCGTGTTGGCAGTGAACGTTACATTATCCCGACAACTGCCATCCAAGAATCCTTAAAACCCAAGCAGGAGAGCTACAACACGGTGCAAGGCAAAGGCGAGACCTTGATGGTGCGAGGTTCCGTACTGCCCATCATTCGTTTATACAAGTTATTCCAAGTCAAGCCGACCTATGCCGATCCCTGGGATGCCATCGTCGTCGTAGTCGATTATGAAGGACGCCAGTGGGCCATCATGGTCGATGAGCTGCTTGGCAAGCAAGAGGTGGTCATCAAAAACTTAGGGGGGCTCAGCGATATCCCCGGTGTCGCTGGTGGCACCATCCTTGGCGACGGCCGAGTTGGTCTGATTCTTGACTTGGCCGGTATTGTCCAATCACATTCCGGTCATAGCGTGCAGGAGTCACAACCTGCCTAGAGATTGGCTGCAGAACAGAAACCAGAAGAAGTGCCTCAGGACTGAACGGTCACCACAGAGACAGCCCTGTCCGTTTTTAGTTTATTCCGAAGTCATAAAAAAGGGAACTATCCCGCCCCTGTCGAAAAAAATGGCTATCTCATTGATATCCGTAATGATTCCGTAGTGACGTAATTTACACTGGGCAAGTCGGTGATTCCTACCTCCTTTGCCTGCCGCAAGATGCGGTGCTAGTGAATGGTTAACAACAAACTTGACTGATGTGGAGGTATTGGTATGGGAGCAGCGGCGGCAATTGACAACAGTATTGGGGAAGGACTCGGAGGCAAGTACCTCACCTTCAGCCTCGGTACGGAAGAGTATGGCATTGTCATCACCAAGATACGTGAGATCATCGGCATCATGGAGATCACCGCCGTGCCGCACACTCCAGACTTTATCAAAGGCGTCATCAACTTACGGGGCCGAGTTATCCCGATTATTGAGCTGCGCATGAGGTTCGGCATGGAAGTCCGGCCCTATGATGAACGAACCTGCATCATCGTCGTCGATGTTCCTGGCCCAACCGGTACCGTGCAGGTAGGGATGCTGGTCGATTCGGTCTCCGAGGTCGTCAACATCGGTGCCCAAGATATCGAGCCTCCCCCTGATTTTGGCGTCAGTACCGATGCCGAAAACATCATCGGCATGGGGAAAATTAAAGGAAAGCTCAAGATCCTGCTTGATGTCGATCAAGTGATTGGTCGCACCCTTGCGTCTACCTTATCGGCACTCAAGTAGTCCCCCTTTTTCTTCCACTATGCTCTCCAGAGGGAACCCATCTTGATCGGCAAGCAACTGACCGATGCTGAATTCAAGAAATTCAGCGATCTGATTTACCAACATGTTGGCATCTTCATGAAAGTGGAGAAAAAAGAACTGCTTAACGCCAGACTCGGCAAGCGCTTACGGGCCTGTCAGCTGGACTCTTTTCAAGACTATTTCGATTTTATTTCGCGTCCTGACCAACAAAAACTAGAGTTTGTCCATTTCCTTGACAGTGTCTCAACAAACTTCACCAGTTTCTTCCGCGAAGTCTCCCATTTTGAGTACCTGAAAGGCAATGTGCTGCCTGAGTTAGTCGCCAAGAGGGGCACAAGCAAGGATTTCGTCTTCTGGTCATCGGCCTCCTCCTCTGGCGAAGAGCCTTATACCCTGGCGATGTTTCTCGACGAGTTCGGCAGTCAAACTGCTGGATTTCATTACAAAATCTTGGCAACTGACATTTCAACCAGGGTTTTAGCGATGGCCGCCAACGGAGTCTATCCTATCGAGCAGACTACCAAGGTCCCCAAGGTGATCTTAAAAAAATATTTCCAGAAAGGGCTCGGCTCCAGTGCCGGCAAGGTTAAGGTCAAGGATGATCTCCGCCGGCAGGTCTCTTTTCAACGTTTTAACCTGATGGATCAATTCCCCTGGCACGAGGAAATGGACGTCATTTTTTGCCGTAATGTCATGATCTATTTCGATCGGCAGACCCAGGAGAAGCTCATCAACAAATTCCATACCTGCCTCAATAAGGGTGGCTATCTTTTCATTGGCCACTCCGAAAGCATCTCAAGCCTCAAGCATGACTTTGTCCAGGTAGAAGCGACCACCTATAAAAAAATGTAACCTGTCCAGACTGAGACATAAAATAAGGAGTGGGAATGAAACAAATTGTCGGCATCTCTGATATGAAAATTGCGAATAAACCCGATGAAGAACTGGTGACTTACTCACTGGGCTCTTGCATCGGTGTTGCCCTTTGGGATCCGATCGTCAAGGTAGGCGCCCTGTTGCATTACATGCTGCCAGACTCAAACATCGACAAGGAAAAGGCTGAGATGAAACCCTTCATGTTTGCCGACACCGGAGTGCCGCGCATGTTCAAGGAGATCTATAAACTTGGGGCGGTCAAAGAACGGATGAAGGTCTACGTCGTCGGTGGTGCTCAGGTGATGGATGATTCAGGCCTTTTCAATATCGGCAAACGAAACCAGATGATCATCCAGAAGATGTTCTTCAAAAACAATGTCGCTATCACCAAGGAGGATGTTGGGGGAACCGTTAACCGGACGATCACCCTGCATGTGGGTACCGGTCAGGTCAAGTTGAAAACTTCTGGTCGGGGGGAGGTGGATCTATGAGCAGGATTGATGAAATTCTAAATATTGCCGACCACATCCCACCATTCCCCAAAGTCGCCATGCAGGTTATGAAGATGCTGGAAGACCCCGAGGTGCACACCAAAGACTTGGCCGAGACCATCCAATACGATTCAGCAATTACCGCCAACCTGATAAAAACCTGTAATGCCGCTTATTTCGGCCTCTCCCGCAAGATATCATCCTTGGATGAAGCCCTCGTTCTGATTGGACATGCGGCACTCAAGGACATTATCATCGCCAGCAGCAGTGCCCGCTTTTATAAGGGTGAGGCGGGCGGAGGTTATCAGTTGGAGCAGGGTGACCTCTGGAAACACTCCGTCGCCACGGCGATCATGGCTAAGTCTATCTCCCGTCATTTCAAAGGCGTTGAGCCCGGCACCGCTTTTACCGTCGGCCTACTCCACGACATCGGCAAGCGCTTCTTAAGCAGTTTCGTCGCCAGTGACTTCAAAAAAATCATGGATCGAACCTATAACGATGGTCTCTCTTTCATGGAGGCCGAGCACGAAATTTTAGGCATGGATCATGCGGAACTCGGCAGTATGATCCTCCAGAAATGGGACTTTCCTGAAGAAATGGTGCTTGCTGTCAAGTTGCATCATGACCCTAAAGCCCTGGACAAAGACCCGCTCACCGCCTTGCTCGCTTTGGCAAACACCCTGGTCATCTCGCTTGGTGTCGGGGTTGGAGCCGATGGTCTTTCCGGCGCAATGCAGGGTGAAGGCCTTAAGCGGTTCAAAATCTCCGCGCGGGACCTAGACCAGTACATGATGAATCTCCTTCTCGAAATGGAGAAGGCAGAGGAGATGATGACCCTGTCCAAGTAAGGACTGTTTCTACGACGAAGAAGGAAACGTATATGGCATTTAACATTCTGGTAGTCGACGATTCCGACACCATGCGGGCCGTTATCAAGAAGACGGTTCTCATGTCCGGCGTACAAATCGGTGAATTTTGCGAGGCCTGCAACGGCAAAGCGGCCCTGGAAATTTTAGAAGAGATGTGGATTGACGTCGTACTCTCCGACATCAATATGCCGGTGATGGGCGGTGTTGATTTTCTGCGAGAGGTCAAAAAAGACGCTGTGCTGAAAAATATCCCCGTGATTTTTATTTCTACCGAGTCGAGTCAAGCTCGAATGGATGAGGTAGTAAGCCTTGGCGCAGCAGGTTATGTGAAAAAACCGTTCATGCCGGCAAAAATTCGCGAAGTGCTCGTTGATGTCTTAAACAAGGCCTACGCCACTCGCATGGCCGAAGAGGGCAGTGGCGCAGCGCCGGTAGCTGAAGAACAATCTGACTTCTAAGAGGTTGAGATGATAGGAGAAATTGAGAAAACGCAGCTTAATGCGGCGGCAGTTGAGGTCTTCGGCATGATGTATTACACGCCGGTTGAACTCCTGCCAGAACTCCCGACACAGGAGAGTTCCAGCGAAAGGCAATACATCAAAACCGCCATCGAATATACTGGGTCCAATCGGGCCAGCATCTGTTTTTATTTCCCACGTACCCTTGCAGTCAACATTGCCGGTGGCTTTCTTGGCATTGACGAGGATCAAATTAGCGACTCGCAACTGATTGACACCATGCGGGAAGCAGCCAATATGATTATCGGAAATTTTTTAGGACGAATCGACCCTGATGGAGGCTGTACCCTGGGTATTCCCCAAGCGGAAGTGACCCAAGGGTTCTCGCCCGATCGAGCTAGACAGGGAGACGAACTCTTGGCCTTTATTTCAGATTTTGGTCACCTGTGGATGATCTACAACGAAAACGGCTCAGGCCAGAACTGAAAGAATTTGGTGGTGCTTGATGAATAAAATACGTGTGCTGGTAGTTGATGATTCAGCCGTTGTTCGTAAAGTCTTCAGCGAAGAGCT
The DNA here is from genome assembly GCA_028718985.1 of Desulfobulbaceae bacterium. Taxonomy (GTDB): domain Bacteria; phylum Desulfobacterota; class Desulfobulbia; order Desulfobulbales; family VMSU01; genus VMSU01. The sequence continues at coordinate 7,049 of JAQUKQ010000057.1, forward strand.
TGGTCGAGAGCCAGATATCGAGGTCGTTGGCACGGCCCCGGATCCCTACGTCGCTCGCGACAAGATCGTCAACTTGAAGCCAGATGTCATCACCTTAGATATCGAAATGCCAAGAATGGACGGCATCACCTTCCTGCGCAAACTGATGAAGTACTTCCCCTTGCCGGTGATCATTGTCAGCTCTCTGACCGAGGCTGGCGGCGCTCTCGCAATGGAGGCCATGGATATTGGGGCCGTCGAGGTCATTTGCAAACCGAATACCGCCTACTCGGTCGGCGACATGAGCGTGCAACTGGCCGAAAAGATCCGAGCCGCAGCCCGGGTCAATATTCATGCCCGGCAAAGACGGGCCGCTCCGCTTTCTCGAGTTAACCCCGACACCCCGAGCCTTTCGCTGACCAAGACCACCAACCAGATCATTGCCATTGGCTCATCTACCGGTGGCACCGAGGCCTTAAAGGAGGTGCTGCCCCTGCTGCCACCCAACAGCCCGGGAGTGTTGGTCGTCCAACATATGCCCGCCCACTTTACCACCAAATTTGCCGAACGCCTCAACGAGCTTTGCCAGATCCGGGTCAAGGAGGCTGAAGACGGCGATTCAGTGATACCAGGCACCTGCCTGCTCGCACCTGGAAATTTCCACATGGTCATGCGGCGCAGCGGCGCACGCTATTATGTCAATGTCAAAACGGGTCCCTTGGTCTGTCATCAACGCCCTGCGGCAGATGTCCTGTTTAATTCCGTCGCTGCCTATGGCGGCAATAACGCCATTGGTGTCATCTTGACCGGTATGGGCAAGGACGGGGCGAGCGGTATGCTGAAGATGAAACAGGCCGGTGCCCGCACCATTGCCCAAGACGAAAAGAGCTGCGTCGTCTTCGGCATGCCGAAGGAGGCAATCGAAATGGGTGGGGTCGATGAGATCGTGCCCCTCAGCGAGGTCACCAATACCATTTTGCGGCTGCTGCAATAATTTTCTCGGAGCCGTCTCTCCTTGAAACCAGTTCCCGTCACTATGCCAGGCTATCGCTGTTCCGCCTCGACAAGCCGGCAAAAATACCTCCCTCCCTCTTGCAAAGAACATATTTTTTTTGCTGCCACCCCGATATTCCTCCATAAGCCCATCTGCCGCCTCCCGTCTGATGCACCTTTGAGAGTATAGCTTTTTTAGTCATACCCCAATATGTAGTATTGCAAAGGCCAGGGCCTCCTGGTATGACGGGCAGAGGCTAACGTCTCGATAATGTTTAGAAAAATCCTTGCATTTTTTGTTGTTTCGTGAAACAATGGGGTCTGTGTTTAGCACCTGCTTTAATAACCAGCTAATGGAGGTAACATGAACTGGATCGGTAAATGTTTCATTGTTGTCAGTTGCTTCGTCACCTTTATCCTCGCTCCCGCCCCCTCCCTGCTTGCGGCAAATGCTTCCGCTATTGCAGCCAAAAAGAAAGTCACGACCCAAAAAACCATCTCCAAACGAACTCGCCGTCAGAGTAAAAAAATCGTCAAGCACCACGCTCCTGTTCGGAGAAAGAGAGTGGCTGCAAGTCGGTGCGCTACCAAACAAAGTTCCCGCTCTGTCGCCTTGGTGGGCGCAAATGGAGACTTGTCTCGACGCATCACCGCCCGGAGCGCCATGGTCATGGATGCTCGTTCTGGAGAAGAAATTTACGCGCAAGCAGCCAACAGCCCGGCCCAGCCAGCAAGCACCATCAAGGTTCTGACCGGGGTAATTTCGCTGAATTCTTTACGAAAAAACGAGTTGGTGCCCGTCAGTCAACATGCCGCACGGATGCCAAAATCCAAAATTTATCTGAGCGTCGGCCGTAAGTATCCAGCCGACGACCTGATCAATGCCGTGCTCCTTGCCTCAGCAAACGACGCAAGTGTTGCTCTCGCCGAAAAAATTGGTGGCTCGGAAGAGGGCTTTGCCCGGTTGATGACCGCTAAAGCCCGAAGCTTTGGCGCGACCAATACCGTTTGCAAGACAGCCAATGGCCTCACCGCCAGCGGCCAGTACACCACCGCTCATGACCTGGCCAAGATTTTTAACCATGCCATGCAAAATGATGAATTCGCCAGCAAAATGGCTGTGACCGAGGTAGAAAACACAGACGGCAAAATCATTAAGAGTCACAATCGCGCCCTCTGGCAGGTCGATGGTGCCGAAGGAGGCAAGACAGGTTATACTGATGCCGCCCGCAAGACCTATGTCGGTAAGTTTAAACGCAACAACGATGAGATTATTGTTTCCCTCATGGGCAGTGAGAACATGTGGGGTGACTTGAAAAAATTAGTCGAATACGGCTTCTCCAAGAAACAGTCTGCCCAAACAGCCCTTAGGCCAAAGACCAACCCCTCACTGCCCACGCCTCGCTTCGCAAAAATTGGCAAGTCTGCACAGCAACTCTCCCTCGCTGAGACATTTTAATATCGTAACACACCTGCCGCACGAGGATACTCTCTCCCAAAATGCGATAATAAGGCAAGGGGGCAGACCTAACCACTCGCCTCCGTACGATACCTGCTCACTACGAGATGATTGCCCCTCTCATCTCTATTCTCTCGCCTCCTCAAAATCGTACCCGGCAACCCCTTTTCCCTTTTGACCTCTCCCATCCTGCCCATAGTCCCTTGACAGCTGCGGCGGCGAATCTTATCTGTTTGCATACCTTGCCACCACCCTTACCAGGTGGCACCGGAAAAAAGCTCACTAAAATAACGGGAGATCAACAGCATGCAACTCGATAAATTCACCATAAAATCCCAAGAAGCCTTACAGTCAGCGCAGGGTATAGCCGAGCAGAACGGCCAACAAGAGATGATCGCCCCGCACCTGCTGGCCGCCATTCTCCAACAGCCAGACGGCGTCGTCATTCCGGTGCTGAAAAAGATGGAGATCGATCTGACGACGGTCACCGGCGAAACCGAACGCCTCCTGGCCTCTCTGCCCAAAATCAGCGGCTCTGGTTTTGGACAGGTTACCATCTCACAAAACCTCAAACGGGTTCTCGACCAAGCCTTTTCAGTCGCCAAAACCATGCAGGATGACTATGTCAGCCAGGAGCACCTTTTTCTGGCCATCCTCGACGAGAAAGGACCCAGCGCCTCCATGCTGCAGCGTCTCGGCATCAACAAGGACTCCTTCCTGAAGGCAATGGTTGCCATCCGTGGCAATCAGCGGGTTACCGACCCTTCACCGGAAGAGAAATATCAGGCCCTGGAAAAATATGGCCGCAACCTCACTGACTTGGCCAAGCAGGGGAAACTCGATCCAGTCATTGGCCGTGATGACGAAGTTCGGCGGGTGGTACAGGTCTTGGCCCGCCGTACCAAGAACAACCCCGTCCTGATCGGCGAACCCGGGGTGGGTAAGACCGCCATTGTCGAAGGACTGGCCCAGCGCATCGTTTCCGGCGACATCCCGGAGACCTTACGCAATAAACAGGTTATTGCTCTGGACATGGGGGCGTTGATAGCTGGTGCGAAATACCGCGGCGAGTTTGAAGACCGGCTCAAGGCCGTGCTCAAGGAGGTGCAGAAACGGGCAGGTGAAATCATTTTGTTCATCGATGAGATCCACACCTTGGTCGGTGCAGGTGCCGCCGAAGGGGCAATGGACGCCTCCAACATGCTGAAGCCAGCCCTTGCCCGCGGCGAACTCCACTGTGTCGGCGCCACCACCTTAAACGAATTCCGCACCATCGAAAAGGACCCGGCCCTCGAACGCCGCTTCCAACAGGTTCTGGTGCAGGAACCCTCCTTGGACGACACCATCGCTATCCTGCGCGGTATCAAGGAAAAGTATGAGGTTCACCACGGTATTCGCATCACCGATGGCGCCACCGTTGCCGCCGCCACCTTGTCCAATCGCTATATCACCGATCGCTTTCTGCCGGACAAGGCCATCGACCTGATCGATGAGGCCAGTTCCCGGTTGCGTATCGAAATCGACTCCATGCCTACCGAAATTGATGAGGTGGACCGCAAGCGCATCCGGCTCGAAATCGAACGAGTCGCCCTGGTCAAAGAGAAAGATCAAGCCTCCAAAGAGCGCCTGGCCAAGCTCGAAGCAGAACTTGCCGACATCAATGAAGAACTGAACAGCATGAAAGGTCATTGGCTGCTTGAAAAAGAGACCATCCAGAAGATCCGTCAGGTCAAAGGTCAGATTGATGAAGCCAAGGTCGAAGAGCAGCAGGCAGAGCGCCAGGGTGACCTGAGCCGGGTAGCGGAGATTCGCTATGGCCGCATCAGCGACCTGGAGCGCCAACTACAAACCGCTAACGACCGCCTGCTTGAGGTCCAAAAGGATCGCAAGATGCTGAAAGAAGAGGTGGACGAAGAGGATATCGCCCAGGTGGTGGCAAAATGGACCGGCATCCCGGTCGATCGCTTGCTTACCGGCGAAAAGGAGAAGCTGGTGCATGCCGACGAGCAACTTGCCAAACGGGTTGTTGGCCAACAGCAGGCCATCACCGCCATCGCTAATGCCGTGCGCCGAGCTCGGGCAGGCCTGCAAGACCCCAACCGCCCACTTGGCTCCTTTATCTTTCTCGGACCTACCGGGGTGGGCAAGACGGAACTGGCGCGCACCTTGGCGGAATTTCTGTTCAACAGCGAACGGGCCATGATCCGCATCGACATGTCGGAATTCATGGAGAAGCACTCTGTCGCCCGTCTTATTGGTGCCCCTCCCGGCTACGTCGGCTATGAAGAGGGTGGTTATCTGACCGAGGCCGTCCGCCGCAGGCCCTACGCAGTCATCTTGTTCGACGAAATTGAAAAGGCCCACCCGGATGTCTTCAATGTCCTCTTGCAAATTTTAGATGATGGCCGAATGACCGACGGCAAAGGCAGGACGGTGGATTTCAAAAACACCATCCTGATCATGACCTCTAATCTCGGCAGTCAACTAATCATGGACTTAGGCGGCCGAGATAATGATGCGATGAAGCAAGGACTAGATGAGCTCCTGCACCGCCAGTTCAAGCCCGAGTTTTTGAATCGTATTGACGAGATCATCACCTTCCACAGTCTGACCCGAGAAGACCTGAGCAGGATTGTTACCATCCAGCTCGAGCAACTGAAGGGAAGACTGGCGGAGCAAAAATTCCACCTCGAACTGACCGCCAAGGCCGAAGATTTCCTGATTCAGACCGGTTATGACCCGGCCTTTGGTGCCAGACCACTCAAACGCAGCATCCAGCGCCATGTCTTAGACGCCTTGGCAATCAAAATATTAGATGGGAATTTCAGCGAAGGTGACAACATCCTGGCGGACCTTGCAGACAATGGAACGGAATTGACCTTTAAAAAGAGGTAAGAGGTAAACGGAGGAGGGAGCTGAGAGAAGAGGGTATTTCGTTTTTCGCAAAATCTCACTCGTCTACCAATGTCCCCTCCCGCAGAGGCGACATTGGCTTAAACACTTAAAAATCAACTTTTGATATCCAACAAACTCCCCAACATGTCGTCCTGGGCTTGGATGGTCTTGATATTGGCCTGAAAAGCCCGGCGATCAATCATCATCCTTGGCAGCTCCTCTGCCAAATCGACGTTTGATTTTTCCACCAAGACCTGCCCCTCCTGAATCGGTTCATAAATCATCGGGCCTGGTGTCTCCACCCTCTGGGTATTGGTCGTCACCCCTTGTGGCTCGGCCTCCACCATCGTGACTCGCGTCTTTTTAAAACCGTCGGTGTTAACGTTTGCGGTGTTATTGGCTGTCGATTGCGTTCGCGTTGCAATGGCATTAAGGGCTGATAGCCCTGATGAGATCCCTGAAAGCATGGCGTTACCTCCCAAAAAAGATTTGCTGCAAATCCATGAAGCACCTCTCTTATCTTAAGCACAAGCTCAGCCAATGGCAAGCATATCCAACGACTGGTACAAGAAGGAAGCCGTTCAAGCGTGCAGCTAGGGCAGCGTCCCCCGAAGCCATTCAATCACCCCGAGGATGGGCCGTCAGACAGGGATTACCTCTATTCTTCCAAAGACTTGCTGTAGCCGCACTCTTTGTTCACGCACTGCAGTTTAGCGCCTGATTTCTTGCTGATTTTTTCTGCCAGGAACCCGGCACCACACTGAGGGCAGGGGGTGCTGACCGGTTTGTCCCACATCGCAAAACTACACTTCGGATACTGGTTACAGGCAAAAAAGACCTTGCCCCGCTTGGAAACCTTCTTGACAATTTCACCACTACACGTCGCCTCGGGACACGAAACACCCATCGTCTCCGCTTTGATGTGTCGACACTCAGGATAGCCGGAACACGCCAGGAAACGGCCAAATTTCCCCTGCTTGTAAACCATCGGCTTCCCACATTTTTCACATTGCTCACCGGTCTCCTGCGCTTGATCCCGCTCAACCGGCGTGATCGTGCCGTCCGCCTCCCGCGTGAAGTCCTGGGTGTTCTTGCAGGCAGGGTAGGTCTCGCAGGCAAGGAAATCACCATTCTTGCCCCAACGAATCACCATCTTGCCATCACAGAGCTTGCAGGGGACATCGGTCGGCGTGATCGCCCGTTTCACCGAGGCCATCTCCGCTTTGGCAAGCGACAGGGCCTCCTTGAACGGGCCATAAAAATCCCGTAAAATGGTCAACCACTCAACTTTCCCCTCCTCAACCTGATCGAGTTTGCCCTCCATGGAGGCGGTGAACTCAATATCCATGATGGCCGGAAAATGCTTCAGCAGCAGGCCGTTAATTAATTTTCCGAGGTCGGTCGGACAAAATTTCCGCTGATCAAGACGCGTATACTCCTTCTCCTGAATGGTAGAGAGGATCGTGGCGTAGGTGCTGGGGCGACCAACACCGTTTTCCTCCAGCGCCTTGACCAACGATGCCTCGGTGTAGCGCGGGGGAGGCTGAGTGAAGTGCTGGCCTGCCTCCACCTCTCTTAGGGTCAACGCTGCACCTTTTTCAAGATTCGGCAACAGCATGTCCTGCTCATCACCCTCTTTCGCCGCTTCGTCCCCCGCCGCCTCAACATAGAGCGTCATGAAACCCATGAAGCGAATAATCGAGCCTACCGCCTTCAACTGATATCGACCCGCCGTGATCAAGATCGCGGTCTGATCATAGATAGCCGCCGCCATCTGGCTAGCCACGAAGCGCTTCCAGATCAAGGTGTAGAGCTTCAGCATGTCTCGATCGAGATAGGCCGCCATCTGCTCCGGGGTCTTGGTGACGTCAGTCGGTCTAATCGCCTCATGGGCATCCTGCGCCGACTTCTTGGTCTTGTAGAGAATAGGCTTTGCCGGCAGCAGCTCCGGCCCGTAGGTCTGCTGGATAAAGTTTCGCACCTCGGCCATGGCATCGTCATTGATCCGAGTCGAATCGGTACGCATGTAGGTGATCAAGCCGGTTGGCCCCTCGGCACCTAATTCGATCCCCTCATACAAACGCTGCGCCTGCGACATGGTCTTCTTGGCCGAAAAGCGCAGCTTGCGATTGGCCTCAATCTGCAGGGAGCTGGTGATGAACGGTGGCGAGGGGTTGCGTTTTTTCTGCTTCTTTTCAACGTTTGTGACCACAAAATTGGCACTACGCAGATCAGCCTCAATCTGCTTGGCCGCTTCCTGATCTCCCACTTTCGCCTTTTTGCCATCAATCTGATCGAGCTGGGCAATAAACTCTGGCGGCTTCTCACCCTGCAGGGTAGCACTGACGGTCCAGTACTCCTCCGACTTGAAGGCTCCAATCTCCTCTTCGCGCTCACAGACCATGCGCACCGCAACGGACTGCACGCGGCCAGCACTCAAACCACGACGCACCTTATCCCACAAGAGCGGTGAGATCTGGTACCCCACTAATCGATCTAGTATCCGCCTGGTCTGCTGGGCCTCGAACAGGCGATAGTTAATGCTTGACGCCTGCTCGATAGCGGCAAGAATCGCCTTCTTGGTCAACTCATGAAAAAGCACCCGCGAAATCGGTTTTTTGGTTGATTTCAGAGCCTCGGCGATATGGTAGGCGATCGCCTCTCCCTCACGGTCAGGGTCAGGTGCCAGATAGATAATATCCGCCTGCTGCCCGGCCTTACTCAACTCGGCCAAAACCTTGCCTTTGCCGCGAATCGTCTCGTACTGAGGAGAAAAATCATTCTCGATATCAACCCCTAAGCTCTTGACCGGCAAGTCTCGGACATGACCGACCGAGGCCTTCACCTCGTATTGATTGCCAAGGTAACGCTGCAAGGTACGGGCTTTGGCGGGTGACTCAACAATGATTAACGCTTTTGACATCCTTCTTCCTTTGTCCAAATAGAGACATATAATGTAGGGCTGGAAACGCTTACGCGTCTTAGCGTTACAGCTTAGCCCATTCTTTTCTGTAATCGATGAACTTACAGCTACCCTTTTCAAACTCTCCAGCCGTGCGGCAGATTGCGGTAAGCAGGTCGGCTCGATCACCGCAAGATTTGGTACTGTTGCCCAGAAACAGCCTCAACCAAGCCGTGCAACTCAAGCAGCAACAAAATTTCGCTGACCCTGGCCGTCGCCAAGCCCGCCTGGCTAATGATCGTGTCAATATGCTTAGGATAGACATCAAGAAGTGCTAAGACTCTTGACTCCTCCTCGCTAAGCGTCACGGCTACCTCTGCCGCCTGGCCGGAGGCCGAAGCAGCCGCATGGGTAGCGGCCATATGCCAGCCCAACTCCTCCAGGATGTCATCGATACTGCCAACTAACTTGGCCCCTTCCTGTAGCAGTCGATGGGTACCGGTGCTCTTTAGCGAATCCACCCGGCCGGGGATGGCAAAAACCTCACGGCCTTCATCCAAGGCCATGCGGGCCGTGATCAACGAGCCAGAGCGCTGAGCCGCCTCCACCACCAAGACCCCGCGCGACAAGCCGCTGATAATCCGATTGCGGGCCGGAAAACGAAAGGCATCCGGCTGCGTCCCCAAACTGTACTCACTGACCAGGGCTCCGGTTTTCGCGATCTGTCCAGCCAGACGCTCATTTGTTGGCGGATAAATGACATCCAAGCCACACCCCAAGACTGCAACCGTATCACCACCTGCAGCCAGGGCCCCGCTATGAGCGGCGGTATCAATACCCAGGGCCAGCCCACTGACAACAACCAACCCGCTGCCCGCCAACTGAGCACTGAAATCCCTGGCAACCTTGAGGCCATAGGAGGTCGCGGCCCGTGATCCGACCACGGCAATCCCGGTCTTGCGCAACAACCCCAGATCCCCTTTGACAAAAAGCACCATTGGCGGGTTATAGATATTGGCCAGCAGGGCAGGGTAGTTCTCATCACCAAAGCAGACCATGGAGATGCCAAGCGGTTCCAGTCTCGCGAGCTCCCGTTCGGCCTCCTGATATGGTGGGCCAGTGGTGATCGATTGGATAACCTCCGCCCGCAGGCCGGACACCTGCTGCAATTCCTTTCGGCCAGTCCGAAGGGCCGCTCGCGCGGAACCAAAGGCCTCCAGCAACCTCCGGAATCCAACCGCACCCAAACCAGGCACCAGGTGAAGAGTCAACCAATCGAGTTGTGTCTCTGCCATACTCTCTACAATCGTCTCGGTTCAGCACCAGCATCCCACCCTAAAGTGTTGGATTTCGAGATGCGCAAGCCAACCTGCAACCGACTCGATTGCCGCAAGATGTGGGTTGTGCTGATCAGCTGTCAATCTGTGAGGGGAAAATTGGGGACAATCTATAAGGCAAGAACTAAGGGTGTCAACCTTTTTCTAAAAGTGGCACCAAGAGAGGGGAGGAAGCGGCTCAATCGATCATGAAGCTGGCAAGTCGCTCTCGTCGGGTGGGATGCTTTAATTTTTTCAAGGCCTTCGCCTCAATCTGACGGATTCGTTCTCGAGTCACGGCAAAATTTTTGCCAACCTCCTCAAGCGTCTGGTCAACGGCGTTATCGATGCCGTAACGCATGCGCAGTACCGACTCCTCGCGCGGAGACAGTGAGGCTAAGACTTGATCCAGGCTCTGCCGCAAACTCTTGCGAATCGTCGCCTCGTCAGGGGAGACCGAATCAGACTCGATAAAATCGCCAAGGAACGAGTCCTCGCCATCTCCTACTGGCGAATCAAGCGAAATTGGCTCCCTGGCAATCTTGAAGATTGTCTTGACCTTATCCAGATCGATACCGCTCTCCTCCGCCATCTCCTCAGGCGTTGGTTCACGGCCATGCTGTCGCACAAATTCCTTGGTCTCTCGCATCAAACGATTGATGTGGTCAATCATATGCACCGGGATGCGAATCGTCCGACCTTGATCGGCAAGCGCCCGGTTGATCGCCTGCCGGATCCACCACGTCGCATAGGTGCTGAACTTATAACCCCGCCGATACTCGAATTTCTCAGCCGCCCGCATCAGCCCAACATTGCCCTCTTGAATCAGATCGAGGAGCTGCAAACCGCGATTGGCATATTTTTTAGCCACGCTGACCACCAGCCTGAGATTGGCCTGGATCAAGCGATTCTTGGCCTCCCGCGAGAAGATCTCTCCCTGCTTGATGGCCGCCATCGACTGCTCGACCGTCTCCTGATCCATGCCGGAGGTCTCTTCCAAATCCTTTAGGAAGTTGGCCGCGTGTTTTGAGGTACCATCGGCAATCGCCTTCTGCGCCATGGTCATTTGCTCGGAAAGCCCTTTCATCGCCGCACTCATCTCATCGAGGTATTTCTGCTGGAAGCGAAGTTCGTCAAATAGCGCTGCAATCGCATGACTGCTGCGCTCCATACGTACCATCAACTTGACCGCCGCCTCGTCATGTAACGGCAACTCCATAAAATCCTTATGAAAGGCCGTTCTCTCATTGTGATGCCGTTCCGCTTCGGCAACCCTCCAGATGAAGTTCTCCTTGACCTGCCGCAGGGCGGCGAGATCATTCTCGTCCACATTTTTGACAACCGCTTGGATCTGAATGCTGCCCTCGCGAAGACCTGCCGCAAGTGACGCGAGAAATGGCATCGCCATGGGCAGGGACAGCAAGGTGCTCTGAATCTGTTTCTCGCCACGCTCGATCTTGATAGCGATTTCGGTCTCGGCAGCGGTAGAGAGCAACGGTACCGCCCCCATCTCCCTCAGATAGGTCTTGACGGGGTCGAGCAGATCTTGGGCAAAATCCTCCTGCCCGGAATCATCGGCAAACGAGATCTCTAAGCCCTCATCATCATAATCCTTGCCCTGCCGACGAGCGGCAAAGGCAACAACCTCATCACTGTCGATGTCGCTGTCTTCGTCTGCCAACATATCCAGAAAATCATCCTGCTCGACCACATCATCCGTCTCGTTCGGATCGATGCCGTCGATCAACTCTTGGCTGGAGGTCTTTGGGGATTTTTTATTTTTCATGGATTCCGTAGATACACAATACCTTACAAGTTACTGCTCGTTACCAAACGCCAGCTTGGTAACGTAAAGGGGGCGACGTCATGCTTCTGCCCATGAGCCGATCGATGACAACGCCGGGGTGGTGCTACCGAACAGTTAATAACAATTACAAAATAAGGGATAGATATTCGATTCAAAAGGAATTTGGAAGTAAATAATCCCTCTTCACTCACGCTCGCTTATTTTTTTCTTTTCAAGCAGCAGAGAAAACAACAGTTCCTGATCATTTTTGCTCTGCGCCTCATTGATACGCGCCGTCAACTGCCGCATCCTTTGCTTCTGGCGATTCTCCCGCAACCAGGCGATTTTCTCCGCCGCCTCCCGCTCCGTATCGGGCAAGACTGGCACCGAAATCAGCTGCCTGGAGACAAAGGTTCGCTCCGGCCCTTCAAGCTGATCAAGTAAGCGCTCAGCCCCACAACCGGGGAACTTGCTGTGCAACTCCTGCAAAGCCTTGACGATGTTGGCCGCCGAAGGCTGCGTGATGATCTCAAGCAGTCCCTCCTCGACAAATTGCCCGACATACTCCGGATAGATGATCAAAAACGAGAGCAACTGCTCTTCAATCATCGTGTACGAAATCTTGAGGTGGCGAGCAGCAGCAGTTGCCGACGTCTGCACCGGCTGATAGGCGCTGACCGCAAGCGGCGGCGAGACCGCCCCCAGAAGCTGTTCCTCGCTCAATCCCAACTTTGTACTGAAGTGAGAGACAAACAGTGAGCGTTGCAGGTCCTGATCGTCGATGGCCTTGATCAAGGGCCGCAACTCCTCGACAATGCGCCCCTTGCCCTCCAAATCAAGACCATGCTTGTCGACCAAGTGACTGACGACAAATTCCGGCAAGGCGTAGGCCGCCGCCAAGCGCTCCTCCAGTGCCGCTGCCCCAAACTCGGTCACAAAGGTATCCGGATCGTGACCATCCGGCAAGATCACCACCCGCGCTGCTACCTTTTCCGACAAAAAGAGCGGCACCGCCCGCATGGCGGCCTTGATGCCGGCCTGATCGCCATCGAAAAGCAGCACCGCCTCTTGGGCATAGCCCTTTAAGGCGCGGATATGCTGCGAGGTCAGGGCCGTGCCCAGAGGTGCCACCACATCGCGGACGCCCGCGGCAACCAGGCTCAGCAGATCAAAATTCCCCTCGACAATCAAGGCGCGGTGCGAACGCCGAATCGCCTCCTTATTCTGGAAAAGGCCAAACAGGGTCTTGCCCTTGGTGTAAACCAGGGTCTCCGGCGAATTGAGGTATTTTGGCTCCTGATTATCGAGGATACGTCCACCAAAGCCGAGATACTTGCCGCTATGGCTGATGATCGGGAAGAGCACCCGGTTGCGAAAGCGATCATAATACCCCTTACCGGACTCCCGCTGCACAACAAGCCCGGCCTCGCTCAAACCCTCCTCACCGACATCCGCCATCGCCTTCAACAAAAAATCCCAACTCTCCGGGGCAAAGCCCAGTTGGAAGTCGTTGATCACCGCAAGCGGGATGCGCCGCTTCTCCAAATAGTTACGGGCAACGGCACCATTCTCGGCAAAGAGCAACTGATGATAGCATAGCGCCGCCTGCTGATTGATGGCAAAAAGCTCCTTGCGCTTGCTTGCCGTCTGCCGCTCGCGGGGAGAGAGCTCCCGCTCCGGCAGACTGATATGATAGCGCCCGGCCAACTGTTTCAACGCCTCCCAGAAACCGATGCCCTGATAGCGCATAATGAAGGATAAGGCATCGCCACCCTCGCCACAGCCAAAGCAATGAAACGAGCGCCGGGCCGGATTCACCGTAAAGGAAGGTGTCTTCTCGCCGTGAAACGGACAGAGCCCCTTGTAGTTGACCCCCGCCTTCTTGAGGCTGACGATCTCGCCGACCACCTCCAGGATGTCAGCTGCATCTTTTACGGCTTGCACCACGCCTTCATCATTGGCCAAATGAGATTCTCCTTTTTATTGTACCAGCGTATCTTCCTCTCCATGTTCTCCGGCATGGAAAATAGCATGGGGACAGGGGGGTGGCAAGTGTTTTACAAAAACCTCGCCCGGCCTTGGGCCACCCTCAACAGAGGGCGAGGGAATGACAAGTGCAACCCTCTCACCCAGGGAGAGGGTTGCGGTGAGGGCTGAGGTAAAACCCCTCTCCATCACTCAAAAGCAAAAGTACAAAAATTTAAACTTGTCGTAAAAAAAACTTGACAATAGTTGCCGAATAGTTGATAGAATGGACTCAGCCTGCAATTGGGCAGGCGTTTTGGACGATGTTCCTGTCCTCCGGGAGATTGGACAGCGGACATTGAAGCGTGCCAGGGAACAAAGCGAGCGGCACAACACTCGCCTTGGAAGGCACAAAAAAATCTTTTTTGGAAAGGAGTTACAACTATGAAGAAGACATTAACCGCAGCAGCATTGAGTTCCGTGTTGGTTCTCGGCTTGGCCGCCGTTTCTCAGGCCGCCGACACCACCACCGGCGTTGTCGCCGCA
>JAQUKQ010000058.1 GCA_028718985.1 Desulfobulbaceae bacterium
GCAGCTATCCGTCTATTACGCTGGCAGAGGTGCGAGAAATACACGCTAAGGCATTACAGGAGACAGAGCGCGGGATTGATCCGGGAATTAAGCAGAAGGAAACCAAGTCCACCAGGAAAGCCGCGCCGACATTCACGGACATCATCATTGAGTTGTGGGAAAAAGAACTTCAACACAAAAAATCGTGCAAGGACACCAAACGACTATTGGAACATGACGTCTTGCCAGCTTGGGGCAACAGAAAGGTGGCGGACATTAAGCGGCGTGATATTGTTCTGTTACTGGATAGCATTGCTGAACGAGCGCCGATAACCAGAAACCGTGTTCATGGCGCTTTGTCTCGGCTGTTCAATTTTGCAGGGGAGCGCGGCATCATAGAAGATTCGCCATGCACTAGGATTAAGAAATTGACAGAAAAGGGACGCACCCGTGTCTTGACTGACGATGAGATCATGCTGTTATGGTCGGCTTTGGATTTGGACAACGTGGAGATCGACATTTACCGACTCAGTAAGTTGGCTTTAAAAATGATCCTGTTGACCGGTCAGCGGCCCGGTGAGGTTTGCGGCATGGCCTGGGCTGAAATTGTAGGCGATACATGGAACATTCCGGCTGAGAGAATGAAAGGGAAGGAGGCGCACAGCGTACCATTGACCGATGCAATTCTTGAGGTAATAGAGCAGGCCCGTGTCTATTCCGGTGATAGTCAATTTGTATTCCGATCATCATACAAAGATGATTCCCCAATGCTGGCGCACGGATTGAGCAAGGCTATTTTGCGACACTGGCAGGAAATTGGATTCAAGGAAAAATTCACCCCACATGATTTGAGGCGTACCGTTCGCACCAGGCTTACGGGGCTTGGCGTCAGTGATGTTGTGGCCGAGCGAGTCCTTGGCCATAAGCTTCAAGGAATTCTTGCCGTCTATAACCGCCATGGGTATGACGATGAGAAGCGTGAAGCACTTGAAAAATGGGAAAAGAAGTTGCGGCAGATTGTAGGCATTGAGGAGCCGGAACAGGGAAAGATAGTCCAGATGAGGCGGGGGGCGATATGAAACAAAGGATGAAACAATCTTCTGGTGGATTTATCGAATCGCAGCATTTTTCGGAAGTAAAATTCAAAGATGCCGCCACTACCGTCATTTTTTTGCGAAAAATTTTAGGCCCATCTTATGTGCGGCCTGTTTATGATATTTGTAGGATGTATCTATGTATGAAAGAGGAAGTGCCAAACCTTAAGGACAACGATAATCTAAATGCCGTAGCAAAAGCGGCAAAAGTTCTATCTGAGGCCTTGGATCAGTTGAGCAAACACGACATTGGCCATATTTATGACACAGGGCTTGCATTGAACATCAAAACAGTCAAGACCATCATCGAAGGCTTGGAAGATGTTGGGCCAAAACATGGAAAGGGAGAAAATCCAGACACGGCAAGCCGTGTGCTGGTTTTTGAACTGGCAGACCTATATAAACGCGCCCATAAGGTATGGCCGACGCGAAATAGTAAGTATGTGAACCCCCATGCGAATCGCCGTGAAGCAGGGAAAAAGCAACGCGAATCCGGGCCGATGATCGACATACTCAAGGCCCTTGATCCTTATATCGGTTGCGGAACCTGCGCCGGGTTCCTGCAAGTGCTTGAGCAATCCATTAAAATCACTGAAAATAAATCTATGGATGAATAGATTTCCCCCTCCTGAACTCTCCTTCCTGCTGTAACCTCCCGCAAAATAACAGTTTTTTCAATACCGGCATCTAAACAAGCTCGGTTCTTTTCATCCATAACATTAATGATTACAGATAGTTATATTATGTTTACACCGCAAAGAAATGACTTATTATGAAAAGCGTCGTGTAGTCAACTATCAATTTTTTTGGAGGTAAGAAATGGAACAGATGAGAGATTTGATCCAAGAACGAATCATCAGGAAGGCCGAACTTCTGGCCATGGTCGGGTTGTCCGATCCAACCATTTGGCGGATGGAAAAAGCCGGTAAATTTCCAAAGCGTTTGAGGCTGGGCGGCAACTCTTGCGGCTGGCTATCAACGGAGATTTCCGGCTGGTTTGCTGATCGTGCTGCGGATAGGGGGTAAGACCATGACCAACAAACGCAAAAACGCCGGTAAGCGACCCCCTCAGATCGTACTTGCCAGCGCTCCAAAAACTCAAGATTATTTTACCCCATTAGCCCTAAAACCACAAGCACTGCCACTGACTAAGGAGCAATTGTTACTTTTAGTTTTTCTTGACGACGAACCGGGTGGACTATCGACTGATTTTCTAAGTGGCTATTTTGGCCCGGATGTAAACAAGATTGTGGTTTCATTGAGGCGGCTTGGTTACGTAATCCCCTGCGAAGTAAAAAACCACATTTCGTGGCCCTTCCCCAAGTGGGTTTACACTCTCGTGTCTTGCCCTCGACCACCCTGGTGGTCAAACCCAGCACCCACAGGAAAAGAATCTGGGGGTAAGCCATGATAGACACAACCTCAAAAACGATGCACCTTGACGCAGCCTTATCTTATGCCAAGCAAGGTTGGCCAGTTTTCCCATGCAACGTCAATAAAACCCCCAAGACCAAGAATGGATTTAAGGACGCCACCACAGACGAGAAGATCATCCAAGATTGGTGGCGTCAATTTCCTGATGCATCCATCGGAGTAGCGACAGGATCAGCGTCCTGGCTGTTTGTACTTGATGTTGACCTGCCAGATGGCCCCAACTCACTGGCACGCCTTGAGCAAGAAAATGGGCCGTTACCGGCGACATTGGAGCAACGGACTGGCACCGGAGGTCGGCACTTATTTTTTAAGAATCCAGAAGGCGTCAACATTTCAATCAGTGCAGGGAAGATCGGCCCCAACTTGGACACAAGATGCCAAGACGGGTACGTCATAGCGCCACCGTCATGTGGTTGGGACAACAAGGCCCAAAAGGAAACCGGTACCCTCTACGAGTGGACAAACACTTTACCTGTCATCGAGGCCCCTGGCTGGCTTGTTGACTTGGTGTTAGACAAGCAGACACGAGTCGAGCCGGTACCAGTAGAAGGAAAAGGTCGGCCCGGTGATGACTTCAATAAACGGGGTGATAGTCGCCCATTATTGCAAGAAATCGGATGGTCATTCTATTGCCAATCTGGCACGAATGAACGATGGTCAAGACCTGGAAAAACTCATGGTGCATCGGCCACCATCTTTGACGATGGCAGTATTTATAATTTTTCAGGTAACGCTGGCCCATTTGAGGCCAACAAACGTTACAGTCCCTTTTCAGTCTATTCGATTTTGAAACACGGCGGCGACTTCAAGGCAGCAGCGCTAACCCTGGCTGGCCGAGGGTATGGGGCACCATCGGCACAGACCGGGACTGGTATTGACTGGCCGGAAACTTCACCGCTTATTGTTCACCAACAGGCCAGCCCCTATCCGCTGGACTATCTACCTGGAATCATCGGCGCGGCGGTTAGTGAGGTGGTGGACTTTGTGCAATGCCCTGTTGCTCTGGGGGCGTGTTCGGCCCTAGCGGTTGTCTCTACCGTATGCCAAGGGCTGGTTGACGTCCGGCGGGCGGAAACACTGGAAGGGCCGACAAGTCTTTTTCTGCTGGCCATAGCAGATTCAGGGGAAAGGAAAACCACTGTTGACGGACATTTTTCAAAGCCGGTTTATCAATGGGGGGCAGAACAAAAAGAAGCGGCAAGGCCAGCCCTTCAGAAATATGAGGCGGAACAAGCAGCATGGGAGGCGAAGAAAAGCGGCCTGCTGTCAGCGATCAAAGATGCATCAAAAAGCAGCAAGGCAACCGAGGAACTTGAAAGAAAGGTTGCAGCCCTTGAGTTAGAGAAACCAAACCAGCCGAAAATTCCAGACCTGACGTTCGGTGATTCCACACCGGAGGCCCTGGCTTACAGGCTGGCGCATGGGTGGCCCGTGGGCGGCGTTCTTTCTAGTGAGGCTGGCACTGTGTTCGGTAGTCATGCAATGGGCAAAGATTCTGCTATGCGAAATATGGCCATGCTGAACACTCTATGGGACGCGAAGGAATTGAAGGTTGACCGGCGAACTTCACCGTCATACACGGTACGCGGCGCACGGTTGACCATGGGGTTAGCTGTGCAATCTGAAACCGTGCGGGCCTTTCTTGAAGGATCAAAAGGCCTTGCCCGTGGTATCGGCTGGCTCGCACGTTTCTTAATTGCCTGGCCGGAAAGTACACAGGGCGGGAGGATGTTTAAAGACCCGCCGGAGAACTGCCCCCACCTTGCTAAATTCCATAGGAGGCTTGGCACTCTGCTTGACCTGCCCCTGACGTTCAATGATCGAGACGAGCTAGAACCGAACATGCTTGAGTTGTCACCGGAAGCTAAAGCGGAATGGGTAGCCTTCCATGATTATGTTGAAGCAGAGTTGAGGCCGGGGCGGGATATGGCCGAGGCCAAGGACGTGGCAAGCAAGGCGGCGGATAATGCGGCGCGATTGGCGGCGCTGTTTCATCTGTTCGAGAATAACCCCGGTGGGGCCATCGGATTGGATCACATGCGAAGTGCGGCGGTGGTGGTGAATTGGCATCTATACGAAGCCAGACGATTCATGGGCGAGATCGCCCTACCTGTTGAATTGAACAACGCGACAAAACTTGACGCTTGGCTTTTGGTGTACTGCCAACAGGAACGGGTGATGGAAGTTCCAACTACAGTTATTCAACAGAATGGGCCACCTGCCACCAGGGAGAAGCGCACACTTGACCCGGCACTTGCTGGGCTAGAAGAAGCCGGGAGAGTTCGAGTGGTAAAGGAAGGACGGCGCAAACTGGTTAAAATCAATCCTGCATTGATAGGGGTGTGGCGGTAGTCAAGGCTCTACATAAATGGCCTAAGTCGTCAACCTCTAGCAGGAATAGCGAAAATAGCACTAGCAAAGAAATAAGCAGGAGGTTAATTCATTATAATGATGTGGCAATTATTCTTGATTCCTTCCTCCTTGCTAGTGCTATTGTTGCTAGAGTTGCTATTCTATGCCAAATAGCAAATCACGACAAATAGCAGGAATAGCAAAAATAGCAGGCCACACCGATGAATACCGAGCTGAGATCATCGACATAGTAACCGAGGATCATGGTTGACGACTGGCTTGTACTGCCAACCGGGGGGACTATCTAAAGTCTGCGGCTTTCTACTTCGGTACCTCGCGGCCCCCTTCACGCACGGGACACCATTATCAAGAATTGAATGTGCTGCACATAACTCAAGTTTAATATTATTAATATAAAAACCTCAGCTTTATTAACGTGTAATATCAACAGCGAAATTTATTGTGTATAAATTAATAATTACTGTGATTCATAAAATTTATTCATAGCATCTATTGCTGAATTAAATTCATCTAAATTTGATAGGTCAAAATCTATTGACAAGTCAATATTTTGTTTGTCATGTTTAATTGAACAAGATAGTGATTCTTCTATTTTATTTAATGATGAATGAGGGAATTCTTGCAAATTAGCAATTGCACTTTCTGTAAACTTAGACATAGCATTTAAAACTCTCGTAAATGGCTCTTCTGACTTGTATGATCTTATATTAATACTCCAATCGAGTATTTTATCTAATAGCTCAACAATTTCTTTAGCTATTAAGATTACAAACATGTGGTTGTCGTTTTTGTCTGGAGCACCAAATACTTTATTTGCCGAAATATTAATAAGATTTTTTACATTGTCAACATATCCACCAATTTCACTTAGTCGTAGCTTGCCAAATTCAGCAAAATTTTCATTATCTAAATGTTTTGACTTGATAATTTCATCTAAGTTATTGTATTGATTTATTTTATTATGTAATGAATTTAATTCATCAATCCAAACTTGAAAAAAAAGCCGATACCTCCATAATTTTGGTTTTTCTAGTACCATTTTTATGGCATTACTACTTAATGTGTTAAGTATGTCATCATCATCTTCTTCTTCACACTCATCTGCATCTTCATCTGTCTCAGGAGCTTCATAATACTTATAAAATTCCGATCCTCTTCCTTTAGGCCCTAGTAGTTGAAACCTAATTTCTACAAATCCACTCTTGCTAATATATGTTTTGAATAGTCTCGGCAAACATTCGTTAACTGAGAATAGTGTTATTTGTTTAGCAAGGCTAGCAGGCACATACCCGACATGCAATTTTATGATTTCGTCTTTTTCTTTATAACAACCTAAAACTTTTATTGCGTACTCATCAAATTTATTTGATGGTTCTGATTCAAATTCAAGCCATGTACTATCTTTCTGATTAACGAATTTTGCACTGACATTCAATCTGTGGTTAATTCCAGCTACTTCTATCCCATCACATTCTATATATTTTTCAAATCCAGAAGGTATTTTTTGTTCTTTTAAATGGTATTTAACAAAGTAATTTTTATCTTTTTCAGTTGATTCTTGATGTTCTGTTACTGTCAAAGTGTCCATATTTATTTTCAATTCAATATTAGTAAGAAGAAATCAATATTCCTATCTTTTTTATGTCATTTCATTCAAACATATTGTTGTTTATGGTAAATATTTTAATATAGCTATATATATTGTTGTAATATTTATATATTTTTTGCAATAGAATGTTCTATTGCATTATTCATAATTTGTTTAATTTGTATTAAATTTTCATACCTTTCAATTTCATATTTTATTGCAATATCTTCAAGTCCAAGCTCACGAAATGCGTTAATTGTTTCATCACCTAGGTGTTGATTAATTATATCATCTTTGCATAACACATTCGCAATGAAATAATCTTGCTCTTTGACCCATTTGTCAAACATTATGTTTCCATAATCATCCTGTGATACGGTTTGGCTCCATTTAAGAGTCAGCGTTCCAATATGCTTTTCAATTAACGATTGTACTCGTTCTATAGCAGCCGCCTTATTAGCCGCCTTATTAGCCTCGGCCTTTTTATCATGTTCTATTTGCTCCTGCTCTGTAAATTGCATTTGACTGTTTCTCCCTTTTTGTGAACAACTTTAGTTAGGTGAAGCATCCCTGTTGTCGCGCACAAAAAAAATGGGCGCGACTTCCTTCATGCCCAACCTGGGTACCGCCAAGCACCCACCACGGAACACAAACAGAAGACGCGCCCAAGCGAGCGCGTAACTGTCAGTATCAATCCGTGGTAGAAATTGGCGGTTTCAGGTTGGAAGATTACTGCGTTAACGCAAAACTATGTAAAACGATGATGCATATTCGTTCAGTCTGATAGATTTCTCCATGGTATGGTTAGTAAAAGCGAAACTTTTCACAAGATCATTACTTTGATATATAAAAGCCTAATGCCGAGCGAAGTCAACGTCTTTTAATGCCAGCAGCCTGGCAGTGGTAGGGATAGGCCAAGAAGCAAGACGGAATTTAATCAGCGAAATTGTTGTTGGTAAGGCCACTTGCCCTTCGAGGATGGCGAAAAATAGTTTGTAATCGACTTAACATGGCATAATTTCCCTTTTTCAAAGGGTAGTTGTTTTTGTCTTTTCTTTATCCGTTTATCGCTGGCCGTGGACGTGGCCGACAAAGTTTGCGGGTGAACCCGGCGAAATAAGCCCTGAACTGCCACCCCGGTAGCGTCCGGCCATAAGTCGCGCAATCTTTACCGCGTGACGTTGGCGGACGCGGACGGAGTGGCTAAACGGGCCAGAGGTGCAGGGTGACGGCCAGCTTCGCAGAACGACTACAGGTGGGCCAGTTTGTCGGCACTGAAGGCCGTAGGGAAGAAGTGCGACCGGCTACGCAAAGCGGAGCGGTAAGATGAGCGGGTGCCGGGTGCTTGATGAGAGCCGAAACCTGGCAAGCCCTGGACTCGGTGACATTGGTTTTAGTCCATGCTATTTTCAAGCTGCTCAGTAAGAGGTATAAGTTTCGTCATTTTGAGGATGTGAAGCAGGACATCATTAACGCTACGGTTCACTGGTTGCAATGGAGCGCAGCGGAATTGCAATCCATGTGCAACCGATTGTTCGGCGCAGCTGTTCATTTCTGGCTCTTTTAGCTTGCTGCCACCCAGCCGCCATCAACGAATAATGTTTGCCCTGTGACGAAGTCTGAGGCTTCACTGGCAAGATAAATTACTGCCCCAAGTAAGTCCTCTGGAGTGGCAAGCCTCCCCAATGGTATACGAGAAAGCACTTTCTCCAAGATTGGCCCTTGTAAAGTCACTTGACGGCTAGGCGTGTTCACGGCGGTTGGCGCAAGAGCGTTGACCCTTATTCCATTAGGAGCCCATTCCATGGCAAGGGCCTCTGTTAGATGGTTAATTCCGGCTTTGATTCCACCATAGACGGATCGGCCTGGCACAATGCTTTTGCTAAAAGTGGAGCTGAGATTAATAATTTTACCATATCCTTGTTCGCGCATGATTGAGCCGACAGCCTGACAACAAAAAAACAGACCTTTAAAACCTGTATCAACCATTGCGTCCCAATCGTTTTCGGAAACTTCCCATGCTGGCTTTGTGACAGCGTAACCGGCATTGTTGACTAGGATGTCAACTCTGCCTGTTTTTGCTTTAATAAGTGCCTTCAATTTTTCAATTTCAGAAATACTTTGAACATCAATGACGCATATTTCGGCTTTGCGTCCGCATCTCTCTGCGATTTCTTTTACTTCCAGTAATTTTTCTTCACGCCGGCTACAGATAATTATGTCAGAGCCAGCTTCAGCGAGGCCGATTGCTATATCGCGACCAATGCCCTCACTTGCGCCAGTAATAACGGCAACCTTATTGTGGAGGTCAAATTTTTTGTAATGATCTGGCATGATGCTCCTCAATTTTTCCTTTTACGCCGAACGCCGCGATCACCAGCGGTGCTTTTCCCGCCTGGTGAATTGCGTGGTTGTTCCGGCGTGACTTCATGCCGATCAATTTAAAGTTTGTGGGGTGACGGAGATAACCCCGCCCTTACCCGATGGAGCTTTTAAACTTCCATTGTGTAAAAAAAAAGCCTGACGCAAACGGCATCAGGCTTTCTGTAAATTGAAGAAAGTTACTATCGTCAACAAGGAGCAAACAAATAATCATCCTCTTTTGCTTTAATTGTCATATACTCAACAGAAGTAATCATTCTATTTTTAATTGTGCATTTGAAATTTTTAGATTTGAAATCTCGTTGTACTTTTTGTGACTTCGCACATAACAATATGAATACTAACGGATTTCTAATTAATAATATTTTTGCCATAGAAAAAATAGCATTATTAATTAATTTCCTTGTTTCTTCATCAAGAGAGTCGATTTCTTTTCTGAATTTACGCCGTTCCTTCTCAGTTTCAGCATCATATTTTACATGGCCGAGCATGTTGATTTTCAAATTTACTTTATGAGTCAAAACACAAAATAGAGATTTATATAATCTATCATGTAGGTAATGGCCGTTTCGTATCCTTGAATTTAGCAATGCCTCACGATTTATTTTTGTTACGCACTTGGCCAGAACAGCTAAGCACTCAGCTATAAGCGCGCTCCTTTGGCCAGGGAAAACATTAAATATGTATTGCCATATGAATGCAACAAATGAACTCGTTACCGCTACGATAAAAAAAGTTCCTATGTTCATTGTGATAACTCCTTTTTCTTGGAAGACAATTTGCCATGCAACTTATCTATTCGATCTTCCTTCACTTTTACTAGATCGATGAGTTCTCGTTTTTCTTTACGAAGGGCGTCTTTTTCTTTTTCAGCACTTTTGAGAAATTGGTCCACAGACCAACTTTTAATTATTATGCCGACTACGACGCCAAAAGGAAAAGGGCCATATTGGGCAACCAACCCAAGTATTTTATCCCACATAAATTATATGCATCCTATTTTAAGAAAGTCAACAACTACACATTACGCTCATCGAATGTCAAGTAAAAAATATGGCTTCATGCCATCGTTCGGAGCATCTTTTCAGGTCGCCACCCGGCCTTCTGGAATCGGTCGGTGCATCTATTCAGGTCCTCGCGGACTGGGTTCTGCAATCGGTCGGCGCACCTGGTCAGGTCCACCAAAAAAAGCGGCTCAACGCCTCAATCCTGGGGCGATGAGGGAATAACAAGTTATTATCTAGTTTCTGGATATCTTTCATTCTGAGGAGAATGGCGCTAGACATCCCGATCTAAGTGGCAGTTTTCTAACTGGATATCATGCGCGATTGACATGTTATCTTGTTTACTGATATCAGCTCACGCAGCGTAACGCCCATCATTTCTACTACATACCTCACTGTAAACCAATAATTATTATAGGGTTATGGTTCCAATTTATGAAGCATCAGGATTTCAGCCCTATCAAAACTGAAGCAGCCTACTGTCAACCAGCACAGGAGGTAAGAGATGGCACAACTACCTTGTGAGCAGTGGCACCGATGCAGTTGGCGGCGGCTGGCGTGACTTTTGAAATGTCGCATAATTACCGCATTATGTTTGAATGGGTGCCGTGTCCCATTAAACATAATGCTGAATTATGCGGGGCGCAGTCTGCCCGGAACATTCGTGCTAAAAGGCATGACAGCCGCCGCCTTCTGATAAAGTTGACGATGGGCCATCGTCGTTCCGGTGCAGTTAAAGGGCAATGGAACATTGCTTGCCTTATGTGCTGGGAACAGCACTTGCCGTTAATCCGATGAGAAGTACCTTACCTGCTATTGGTGGGCATGGAACGGGGCGGCGATGGCACGAGCTGGCGGGCGACTTGCTCAAGCTGCGAAAAGCGCGGTGTGTGCGTTTTGATGCGGCTTGGTATTGCAAGTGGCCTGACAGCGGACGTGGATCGAAGATCGGAGTTAGGGGCGGCGGTGGCTCTTATTCTTTATCGTAATGGCGGCGGCGCTGGCCAGGGTCTAAATGTACCCCAAAGTGGCCATGCTCAAGCGGCGTCAAATTGGTACCCCGATTGGTACCCCGTTCAAAAAATGCATAAAAAAAGGGCTTTCAGATTTCTCCGAAAGCCCCGTAAACACTGGTCGGGATGAGAAGATTCGAACTTCCGGCCCCTTGAACCCCATTCAAGTGCGCTACCAGACTGCGCTACATCCCGACCCAAATCTATTTCAGTATCCTTTTTAATGTGAGCAACTGATTTTTTATCTCATAGAGTAATTGAATCTCCTCACTCACAGAGGTTCCTTTATTAGCACTTTTTGCTTGTCGCGCCAAGGCTTTTCTGGTTCCCGCAAGGGTCATTCCGTCATCATGGAGCATCCTCTTGACTTGCAGAATATTTTCAACGTCGATTCGACGATATAGACGTTGCTGTGATCCGGCCCGGCGAGGCTTGATGATTGAAAATTCGGATTCCCAATAGCGTAGTGTGTGCGCCTTGATTCCAGTCAGTTGACAGACTTCGCCTATTTTGAAATAAACTTTGTCCGGAATATTGCTAAGTTCAAGGTTGCTGCCTCCCACATCAATCCCCTGTTTGTCGAATATTGGTAACGAATAGGGAAAACCGGGACACCTGTGGTAGATTGTCTTCCCCGGGCGGGCGGGAAGCCGTTACATGTCCCTGTTGATTTTATCACGTAACAACTTGCTTGGCTTAAACGTTACCATACTTCGCTTACTTATTTCTATACTTTCTCCACTTTTGGGGTTGCGCCCCATGCGTGGTGATTTCTGCCTCACTTTGAAGCGGCCAAATTGGGCAAGCATGACATCTTTTTCTGCGAGGAGTGATCCTTTAAGGCGATCGAAAAAGGCATCGACAAGTTCACCTGAAACTTGCTTGGAGAAGCCGATCTGTTCGTGGATGGCATCAGCGAGATGCTTGCGGGTGATGTTATCGTTTGCCATCCTAGACCTCGCGTAATTGCCCCTTAAAAAGGGTACAAATCAATTCAACAACCTGCTCGTGGACATGTCCAACGACCTTGTCATCTAGTGTTTTTTCGTCGGAGTGATAGGTGATCGAGAGTGCAACGCTTTTCATGCCAGCGCTAATGTTTTGTCCACGGTACACATCAAAAATTTCTACATGGTCGACCAAAGGAAAATTCTTTGCCATGATCGCTTGGAGAATGGTGCCGGCCCCGGTTTCTTCAGGGACAAGCACTGCTAAATCCCAGGAAACGGAAGGGAATTTTGATAATGGGGTGAATAGTGGTTTATCTATCGCTAGGGTGGTGAGCAGATCGAGATCAAAATCCATACTGTAGACTGCCTGCTTGATGCCAAATTCCTTCAAGGTCGATTGGGCCAATTTGCCGAATGAGCCAAGTTGTCCCGTTGGCAAGGTTACGGTGAGCCACTCGTCTTGATCAGCATAGGATGGGGCTGAGTCTGCTTTGCAGAATTGTGCACCTTTGATCCCAAGCTGAGACAGGAGCACCTCAGCAACTCCCTTCAGGTCGTAGATGTCAAAGGCACGGTCACCGTAGTGCAGCATTGGCGAGCCGATCCCAGGGCGGCCAGAGAACACTGCGCCAAGGCGGATAGCCTCACGCGGGAGCTCGTGGCCTGTGTGGGGCCAGAAGACCTTGCCAATTTCAAAGAGGCTAATGTCATTGGTTTGCCGGTTGAGGTTGTGGCGGATGTTTTCGAGCAGACCCGGGAGTAGCATGGTGCGCATCACCCCTTGATCGTCGGCCAAGGGGTTGACAATGGTTATCTGTTCACGCAAAGGGTCGTCTGCCGCGAGTCCAAGCATGGAAGAGTATCGTGCTGCGTTGAAGCTATAATTGATCGCTTCAAAGACACCAAGGGCGACCATAATATTGGCCACTTTGCGGCGGAGGATAAAGGACGGCTCCTGGCAGGAGAGGCTCATCGGTACGGCGGGCAGGGTCGGGTGGATTTCGTTGTATCCCTTCAGACGCGCGACCTCTTCGATTAAATCAATTTCACGCTCGAGATCGATGCGGAAGCTTGGTACGGTGACCTGTAAGGTGTCAGCATCGAGGCGAGCGGCAGTGATGCCGATGCGTGCGAGGAGCGAAGCAATTTCTTCGATAGTGAGCGAGGTGCCGAGGCGTTTGCATGTCTGGCTTGCTCGTAAGTGAATGAGGGCGGGTTCGGCAATCCCATGGTTGCAGTCAACCCCATCATCGACGAATTCTGCGCCACAGCACTCAACGATAAGTTTTGCCGCTCTCTCTAGGGCAAGAAGGGTGCCTTGCGGGTCAATGCCACGCTCGAAGCGATATGAGGCATCAGTTGATAGTTTTAAGGCGCGACTGGTGCGGCGAATGCTAGTTGGTGCGAAGTAGGCGCTTTCGAGTAAAACCTCGGTAGTTTGTGCGGTGACTTCGGAATTCTCCCCACCCATGACTCCGGCGATAGCAATAGCTTTCTTTGCGTCACAGATGAGTAGCATTTCATCGGTAAGGGTACGCTCGGTACCGTCAAGGGTCGATATAGTCTCTGCAGGCTGTGCCTTGCGCACAACAATTCTTCCCTCGCCAATTTTTGCGAAATCAAAGGCATGCAGAGGTTGTCCATACTCCAGCATGACGAAGTTTGTGATGTCGACGACATTATTGATTGGCCTGAGCCCGACGGCGAGAAGCAAGCGCTTCAGCCACCAGGGAGAGGGGCCTATTTTGACATTTTTCAGAAGACGGGCCGCATAGCGGGGGCAGGCGTCAGGGGCAAGGATCTCAACGGAGAAATTACTGCTGGTGGCGGGCAGGATGGGGGGTGTTTCAACTGGTGGTTTTATGGGGTTGCCAGTAACGCCACCCACTTCTCTCGCAATGCCAAGCAAGCTTGTGCAGTCGGCGCGGTTTGGGGTAATGTCGACCTCAATCATGGTGTCAGCCAAGTCAAGGGCAGCAGTCAGGCTTGCACCACAGTGGCAGCTTTCTGGTAAATCCATTAGGCCTGCACTGTCACTTACAATTCCCAATTCTGCCCCGGAGCACAACATGCCTTCGGAGGTCTCGCCGCGGATCTTGGATTTCTTGATCAGCAAACCGGAAGGCATTTGGCAGCCAGGCAGGGCGATAGGTGCAAGCATCCCGGCTCTTACATTGGGGGCGCCACAAACGATGCGCTTTTGCTCCTCACCCACCATAACATCGCACAGGCTCAGCTTGTCGGCGTTTGGATGCTTCTCGACGGAGACGATGCGTGCGACTTTAATGTGTTCAAGGCCAGGATAAAGGCTTTGTACGGCATCGACTTCAAGCCCTAGCATGGTGAGGCGATCGGCAAGAGCGCCTGCGGAAAGGTCAAAGTCGACGTATTTTTTGAGCCAGTTAACGGTAAATTTCATCGGATTTGATCAGGGGCAAAAGCGCTAGAACTGGCGCAGGAAGCGAATATCATTTTCATAGAAGAGACGGATGTCGGTGATGCCATACTTCAGCATGGCAATCCGCTCGACTCCGAGGCCGAAGGCAAAGCCGCTGTATTGTTCTGGATCGTACCCTACCTTTTTGAATACCTCTGGGTCAATCAAGCCGGCCCCTAAGATTTCGAGCCATCCAGTTTGTTTGCAGACGCGGCACCCTTTGCCATTGCAAATGACACAGGCGATATCAACCTCGGCGCTTGGTTCGGTGAAGGGGAAAAAGCTGGGGCGAAAGCGGATGGCAGTTTTTGCGGAAAAGATCTGGGCGATAAAAATTGAGAGCACACCTTTCAGATCTGCAAAGGAGACATTGTCGTCGACTAAAAAACCTTCCACCTGATGGAACATGGGGGTGTGAGTGATATCTGAATCGCACCGGTAAACCTTGCCGGGAACGATCATGCGAAGTGGGGGGGGCTGTTTCTCCATCGTCCGTACCTGCATCGGCGATGTGTGGGTACGGAGCAGGATATTGCTGCTGATGTAGAAGGTATCGTGCATGTCCCGCGCAGGATGATGGGCGGGGATATTGAGGCCTTCAAAATTATAGAAATCCAGTTCTATATCAGGCCCTTCAGCGACGGTGAAGCCGAGACGTTCAAAAACAGAACATATCTCGGTCATGACCTGCGAGACCGGGTGGTGTTTGCCGAAGGGAATCGCCCGGCCGGGCAGAGTCAGGTCTTGGGATGCTTTGTTTTTGCTGGCGTTATTTGAAGCGGTGAATCCGTTTTGCTTGTCAGCGAACGCTTGCTCGAGGGCAAGTTTAATCTCGTTAGCAAGTTTGCCCAAGCGGGGACGATCCTCTTCGGAAGTCTTACCCAGATTGCGCATGACTGTCGAAAACAGACCTTTCCTGCCAAGATACTGTACTCGGCATGCTTCAAGACTGTCGTTGTCCTGAGCGTTGCCGAGACAGGCTAAGGCTTGGCCTTTCAGAGAAAGGAGTTCGTCTTCCATCGCAAACGAAGATGGCAAATTACGATGCCAGTTTTGTGATATGGGTGAAGGCGTTGGGGTCAAGAATAGCCAAGTTCGACAGGACTTTACGGTCGATATCGATCTTTGCCTTCTTCATGCCGCCAATTAACTTGCTATAAGACAGTCCATTCATCTTGGCAGCAGCAGAAATACGGGCGATCCATAATTTTCTAAAATCACGTTTTTTCTGACGGCGATCCCGAAATGCGTAGTTCAAAGCTCGATCAACAGCTTCAGAAGCACTTCTGATCAGCCGATGACGTGCACCAACATAGCCTTTGGCCAATTTTAAAACTCTATTTCTCCGGCGACGCGCCTTAAAACCACGGCTTACTCGAGGCATCGTATTCTCCTTAATTCGATAAACAATTGATAAAAAACAGGTAACAAATCAGGTTTAGCCAGTTTGGTCGATTGAGTGGAAGCCTGACCAAACGCTAATAACCTTAACTGTATACATTTTGGTTGTCGGGTTGTGAGGATGTCCTATTGCTCTGCATCGACAATAGTAACATTCAAACCTATAACCCCTACAAGGTTTTACATGTATGGGAGCAGCTTCCGGATGTTTGGAGCATTGGTATCATCAACCACCGATCCTTGACGCAAATTGCGTTTTCTTTTGGTGCTTTTTTTCGTCAAAATGTGACTAGAAAAGGCCTTGCTGCGAATTATTTTACCAGACGCACTCATTTTAAATCTTTTTGCAGCGCCCCTATGGGTCTTCATCTTTGGCATTACATCTCTCCCTTATTATTTTGGCCCGACATACATCACCATCTGCCGCCCTTCCATTTTCGGTTCCTGTATAATAACCGCAATATCAGTTAGGCCTTCGGTGATTTTATTCATGGTCTCTTTGCCTTGAACGTCGGAATAGACAATTTCTCTCCCTCGAAAGCGGACAGTAATTTTAACTTTATTTTTTTGTTCTAGAAACTTACGGATGTTTTTAATTTTGAAATCAAGGTCATGCTTTTCGGTCTTAGGGCGTAGCTTGATCTCTTTTACTTCAATGACGGTCTGTTTCTTCTTCGCTTCAGCCTGCTTTTTGCTCGTTTCGTAACGATATTTGCCGTAATCCATGATCCTGCAAACAGGAGGATCGGCGTTGCCGGAAACTTCGACCAGGTCGAGACCTGCCTCTTGTGCCGTTCGTAAGGCAATGGCAACGGCTAGGATGCCTAACTGCTCGCCATTTTCAGAAATAACCCGAACTTCTTTGTTGTTAATCTGATTATTGATCCTAACCCGTACTTCTGCGCCTTTGCTGGCAGACTTAGTGCGACCTTTAATACTCCCACCTCATGTTTTAGTGTTTGTGGACAAAGTCTTGATCCCGACAAAGAAGGGGCATCTGTAGAGCCCCTGACGTGTGGGCGAATCAGATCAGCCCTTTTCTTCTCACTCTGAAGAAACCGGTATTCGACTTTCTTTCTTTAGCATGTCAATAAGTTCAGGTACCGACATCGCGGGTAAATTTTGACCATCCCGCAGGCGTACTGTGACTTTTTTCTCCTCTACTTCTTTATCTCCAACAATTAACATGAAAGGGATTTTAAGTAACTGAGCTTGACGTATCTTGTAGTTAAGTTTTTCGTTTCGCAGGTCTTTTTCAATCCGAATACCTGCCTTTTTTAATTGGCCATAGACCTCATCGGCAAAGGTGGATTGGGCATCAGAAATATTCATAATTCTTGCCTGAACCGGAGCAAGCCACAGAGGGAAGGCTCCGGCGTAGTGCTCAATCAACACACCAAAAAATCTTTCCAGCGAACCCATCAAGGCGCGATGGATCATAATGGGTTGGTGTTCCGCGCTGTCTTCACCGGTATAGGTCATGGCGAAGCGTTCAGGCAGGTTGAAGTCAACCTGGATGGTGGAACATTGCCAAAAACGGCCAAGGACGTCTTTGATCTTGATGTCGATCTTGGGGCCATAAAAGACGCCCTCGCCAGGGTCGACCTGATAGGCCAAGCCCTTCTTCTCAAGGGCCAACTTCAGGGCTTCTGTGGCGCGTTGCCAGTTCTCATCGCTGCCGACAAATTTCTCAGGCCGGGTCGAGAGGTAAATCTGGTAATCCTCAAAGCCGAAGGTCTTTAGGATGTGTAAATTCAAATCAAGAATGTTGAATATCTCTTGCTCCAACTGCTGAGGGAGACAAAAGATATGTGCATCATCCTGGGTAAAGCCACGCACCCGCATTAAGCCGTGCAGAGCCCCTGTCCTTTCGTAGCGATAGACGGTGCCTAATTCACACCAGCGGATAGGGAACTCGCGATAACTGCGCTTTCTGCTTTGATAAATCGCAATGTGGAAAGGGCAGTTCATCGGCTTGATCTGGTAGCTGACTTCGTCAACCTCCATGGGAGAGAACATGTCGTCCACGTAGAAATCAAGATGCCCTGATGTCTGCCACAAGTCGCGTCGGGCTATCTGGGGGGTAAAGAGCAACTCGTAATCGTGCCGATAATGCTCATCCTTCCAATAGTCTTCGAGGACGCGGCGTAGTTGTGCCCCTTTAGGCTGCCAAAGGATGAGTCCAGGGCCAACTTGGTCGCTGATGGTGAAGAGCTCCAGTTCCTTTCCCAGTTTACGATGATCGCGCTTCTTGGCCTCCTCAAGATTATTGAGATAGGCCTTCAGGGCCTTGGGGTCTGCAAAGGCGGTTCCATACAGCCGTTGCAGCATGGCATTTTTTTCGTCCCCGCGCCAGTATGCCCCTGCCACTTTGAGAATCGTAAAGGCCTTCAGCCAGCCAGTGCTTGGTAAATGAGGGCCGCGACAGAGGTCAACAAAACTTCCTTGTGAGTAGAGACTGACCGAGTCGGCTCCAATGCCTTCGATGAGTTCAACCTTATACTTTTGCCCTTTTTCTTGAAAGAACTTGATTGCTTCTGCTTTGGCCAGTTCTTCACGAACAAAGGGCTGGTTGGCATCGACAATTTCCTGCATCCGTGCCTCAATCTTTGCGAAGTCATCCGGAGAGAAGGGGTCGTTTTTGCCAAAATCGTAATAAAAGCCATCTTCAATTGCAGGGCCGATGGTTACTTGCACCTCTTGGCCAAAAAGGTCGATGACCGCTTGCGCCATGATGTGTGCGGCACTGTGACGAAGGACGGTAAGACCTTCCGGGCTGTCAAGCGCAACCGGCTCCAGGACTGCATCGTTGTATATGGGTGAATTAAGGTCGACCAGGGCGCCATTTACTTTGGCCGCGACGCTGTTTTTTCTGACCTTACTGGAGCATAATGACTTGACCGCTTCAGCCGCTGTGCAGCCGGAAGCGACGCCGATTGACTCGCCAGTAGGAGTGGAAATATTGATGTCGCTCATTGTCTGACTACCTTAACCTTAAAAAAAACAGTCCGTATGAACAAATAAGCTCCGCACAAAGTACGAAGCTTAGTAAATCTGGTAGGCACGAGCGGATTTGAACCGCTGACCTCTTGCGTGTCGAGCAAGCGCTCTAACCAACTGAGCTACGCGCCTATGGATTATAGGTAAGAACGATTGTGATTGTCCAGAGACTGGTGCGCGGCCTGGCCGTTGAGCGCTCGATGCAATCGAAGGTGACAAATGCTCAGTTGCCAGTGCCCCTGCCCTGTTATACAAACTCGGGGCATAGGCTCCTCTCAATACGAATCACAATAATCTCGACGTGAATACCAATAATCGTCAGTGGTGTCAAGGATATTATCGGGGACGAAAACTAAAAAACATCGAAAAAAATCTCTTGTTGAGGCACGTTAGGCGCCTGTGATCGGTGTCGAAAAAAAACACTGGTGCTGATATATTGTGCCGAGGCGGCGATGTGTTTGTGGGTGGGCGTAATCCGAGATCTGTGCCTGGAGTTATGTTGTATTCTTTGTACCAGAATAGCCTTGGGTTGGCACTGTCACGGCTGAGCTGTGTTCTTTTTGCCACAGTCGAAAAGGGTTCGGCATGGTCGTGATCATAGGTAGGCAGGTATTTTTTTAGTGCAACAGTCTGAAAATTAAGGGCAAAAATTTTTATCTTTTGGCTATATTGATAATTGGCCTTTTTATTGCTTGCTCTGTTTGTGTTGCTAGCTGTTTTTGCAACGATGGGCAATAGGCTTACTAAAAAAATTGAATTGTAGGAGAGCATGACGCAGATGAGTCTGGCGTCGTTGTCGAAATAATGGAAATTTATCAACATACCATCAGCAGGCCTGTTACCTTCAATGATGTCGGCCTTCATACCGGGGAAGCAGTCAAAGTAACTGTACTGCCCGCGCGGGCCAATCATGGCCTTCGTTTCAAACGTGTCGGGAGTGATGACTCCATGCCGGCTTTTATGGACAGAGTTGTCGATACAAGTCTTGCGATGACAATCGCTGACAGGGGCATGGTGGTGTCGACCACCGAGCACTTGTTGGCTGCCTTGATGGGTTTGGGGATAGACAATGCCTTGATCGAGATTGATGGTTCAGAGTTGCCTATCATGGATGGTAGTGCCGCTCCATTTGTTGAAGATTTACGAAAGGCCAGTCGAACAAAACAGCGGGCACTGTGTCGGGTGCTAAAGATCACCCGTCCGATTTGTTGTCAGGATGGAGATAAGCTGATTACCATTACACCTTATGATGGACTTAAGCTGACCTGCCATGTTGATTTTGCACATGCAACGGTTCAGAGCCAATCGTACAGTGTTGTATTATCGCCCAAGAAATTCAGCGAAGAGATCGCGGCTGCCCGAACCTTTGGTTTCATGGAACAGGTTGAGGCGTTACATGCTAGTGGCTATGCCTTGGGAGGTTCATTAAAGAACGCCGTGGTGATTGGGCCTCAAGGGGTGATCAACGAAGAAGGGCTGCGTTTTGTCGATGAGTTCGCAAGGCACAAAGTTCTTGATCTGCTCGGCGACTTGGCCCTCTTGGGGTGCCGCGTGTTGGGGCATGTCGAGGCCACCAAGTCTGGGCATGGTCAACACCTGGCGCTTATGCAGGCAATTGCCGCTCACCCGGAATGTTGGCAGTTTGTCGAGCCTGAGGTCGATATCGAGCAGGGCATTATTGGCAATATGGCGGCTAGCACTTTGCAGGCAGGGGCGATGATCCTCCCTTTTCTCAATCCCTCAGTGGCTACTCTTGGCCAGCCTTGCCGTGTTTCTGTGTGAAGGGCACATGTTTAAATCCGAATGTCCTTCTATGCTTGGAGTTGTGGGGTGCTCGTGCAGGGTTAGAATCTTTACTGACTGACCGTAGTCGGTAATTTTTGATCGGCCCCAAGGCTTTTGACCTTTCCATTTGATCGTTGATCTTGATATCTCAGCTGCTGTTTTATTTCTTCCCCTCATGTCCTCTCGAGGGGATGCCCCTCTCTATTCCCCCCTGTAAAAACAAGCCAAAACTAGCGCAGGAAGTTTTCCG
>JAQUKQ010000059.1 GCA_028718985.1 Desulfobulbaceae bacterium
AAGGCACCTTAGCTGCATGCCTTTGTTTTTCGCAGGCAGATAAGTTCTGTGGTCTGCCAGCCAAGTTTTTTGTAAAATTTCAGGCCTTGAGCGTTGTTGCGATCGGCCAGAAGTTGGAGCCGTGAAACCCCTTGTGTCTCGCCCCACCCAGCAACCTCTGCCAGGAGTCGCTGGCCAATACCCTGCCCACGATACTCTCCGAGAACAACCATGTCTTCTACCAGCAGGGCAGGGCCACCCTCGGCCGTCGATATCGTCAGTTGCCCAGAGCACATGCCTACGACTTGCCCGTTAACCTCGGCAACCAGGACGCAGCATCTTTCATTGCTGAGCATCAATTCCAACCCTCGGCGCTGAAGAGGTTTGTTGCAAAAAAAATCCTCTTCGATACTGAAGAGGATTTCCAAAAGGGATGTCAGCACTTCGACATCAGAAGAAACTGCCGGCCGAATCTTCACCTGAATATCAGACATATTGTCTCACCAACCAGATTCTCACGAACTTATAGCTCCGCAAACTCAAGGTGAATATTCTCATCCTCGCCCTGGCTGATGGTATAATAAATCCCATCCCGGAAAATCATTTTTCTGACGGAGGCTTCTGCCTTCAGTCTGGCGATATCAGCTTGTATCGACGACCCGTCTGCTTCCTGATTGATATGGATCAGCAGCTCATGGTCTTTATCTGTGAATTGGAGCAGAAAAGCATTGTGCTCAATGAACACCAGATCCTCATAGGTATACGAGATACCCATTCCGGCAGATTCAACGATCTCTTTAACGATACCAAGTTGTTTAAGGCCCATTCTTACTCACCCGGACTCAACGTCCTGATCGAACTGATACCAGCCCAATCGTAATAGGTATTCATCATTGTTTTCTTTGGATCGGTCTCTGTTATGCGAACAAATTGATCGCCAAGAAAAATCACCGCATTTTCATACTCTTTGCCTTCATTGATCTGCAGGGAGACCCCCTTTCGCAGTTTTCGGGACATTGTCCCATGGACAGGCATGGAGGCATACTCAAAAATCTTTTCCCAGGTGCTCTTCATTGTGCCACTCCTTATCGATATGTTTTAAGTTATGTTTAATCAGGTAAGTCGTTGGTGACGAGTTTCTGCAACTTTTCAGCAAGATCCAACATGCCGGGGATTTCATCCATCGCCAGCTCGACAATTGAAAATTCGTACGGGTCACAGATGTCCTGATAAGAATCTAGCCGTAGTAAGCCCTCCCGAATATCTGCCAAGGCACCGGGGAAGGTTTGTTCCATGGACTCAACCAGATCTGCCATGGTGTGGTTATAGGGCAAGGTCCCGTGTCGCATCAAGGCTGCCATAACAAACTTCTCAATCGCCATGGCAATAATGTTGTACAAAATATTGCTGGTGAATACTTTTTTACGGTTGGCGTATCCCCCTTTCGCCGTCCGCAAATATCCATCTCCATCCTCCAGATACTCCTCCCACCCCTGAATGGGTTTGATGGACGTCAGCAGAGTCAGATGGGGTTTTTTATGAGTGTTCATAAATTCTTTCTCACACCCACCAGATCTGGCGCTTGGAGGGATTGCCGTTTTTTTCAAAGACATCGCCCGATTCCTTGAGTACCGCCGTAAGCTCTTCAACAGTAAAGTTGTAGCCGTCTTCAGCGGCCAGAGCGACAAATTCCTCCATCGTGGCGGGGACATCATATTTGGCGCGCAGGTGCTTATCTGCGCCGCCGGCAACTAGCAAATTTTCTACATCTTTTCTCGCCATGACTTTTCTCCTTGTTGCTGTTTTAAAAATCTGTATCAGTTCCCTGACCCTCGCGTGCTAGATCATAGATCTTCCGCTTTGCTGAGGGTGTAGATGTCACGCCACCTGGCACCGCACGTTGCGCAAAACATAGCGACGTGCACCTGGTTAGCACTAATCTTCTCGGGTTTGGCACTTGCCTTTACTGCCTTGGAACCACATTTTGGGCATTGCCCACCACCACACTCCAGGTATGATTTGAAAGTCATTTCGCCCCTCTCTTTTGCTCATCACAGGACAGGGTTTTCTGGTTGGGGCAGGTCACCACATCATCTGCGCCACTCCAGTCCCCTAGATAAGGGGCAAGGCGAGAATCCATAAACCCCTGGATGTTCATACTATCAACCTCGACGAGTGGTCTCTTGATCAGAATTGGGTGTGCCACCATCATTTCCACAGCTTCAGCAAAGGAGAGGTGCGCAGGGACGATCTCGCCTTTTTTTATGGCCGGGGCCATGTGGTTCATCATTTCCTCCGGCTGTTTGCCTTCCACAAAGTCCAGAAGCTTCCCCCGGGTCCAGGAATAGCTGAGGATATCAATGCAGAGCAAGTTGTGGCCAGCGGCCAGAAG
Organism: Desulfobulbaceae bacterium; assembly: GCA_028718985.1. Lineage (GTDB taxonomy): Bacteria > Desulfobacterota > Desulfobulbia > Desulfobulbales > VMSU01 > VMSU01. The sequence goes on from JAQUKQ010000059.1 coordinate 2,372, forward strand.
GATAGCCTTCTGCTTTTCACCATTGGTGCAGCCCGGTTTTTCATAAAAAACGATATCCGCCACGGGATCTCTTCCTTGTTCAATGCTGTTATGAGGTAATGAGATACTCTGCCGCAGGTTCACCCTCTTCAAGGCCGTCAAGAATGGCATCGATCACCTCTTGGCTGTCGACCCCCTTAAACCACCAGTTCTCCGGCTGGATCACCATGATTGGACCACTGTCGCACTGCTTGAGGCAGGTGGTAGCAGTGATCAGGCAGTCCATGCCACGATCCAGAACCTCTTCTTCGATGTATTGCAAAAATCCGTCGGTCTGTTTGTGACAAATCCCTTTTTTGTCGCCAGCGACGCGAAAACTCTGGCAGAGAATTATTTGACGCCCAGGTATAGCCATTGCCGTGTCTCCTTAATGTTATTTCTTACATTTCCCTTTCTTGCCGCCACCAAAGAGCACATCGACGGTGCCTTCGACATTATCATCGCTGAACAGAAGGGTCAGGCCATGCTGGCCTAAGATTTCGCGGGGCTTCTGGCCGGCACTGGTTGCCAGAAGAACAAAACAATCGTGTAACGTCTCAGCCACCTGTTGCCAACGGCTCTCTCCTCCGCCAGGTTCGGGCAGGGTACGGGTACCCAAAAGACAGGCAAGGCCATCTTCCCTCGGGCCATAGATGAGGGCCTTGATCGCCTGGCCCAGGTGCAAATCGATATCCATGCCATTGGAACTTAAGACGGCTACGTTGGGCCGCGACACTGTCGGAGAGGGGATACCCGCACAACTGGTAGCAGATTTCATTGCCCCCACATCTTCGGCCTCCGGCCGCGTAACAAGCTTGATGTGACGGGCTGCCACCCCACGCAAACGCTCCATGGTCTCAGGAGCAGGTGGGGTCAGCTTCTCTTCACTTCCCAGCCATCCTTTTCCAGGTAACAGGGCCATGCCCTCTGCGCCAAGAGCAGCAGCATGACGGGCAATTTCTTCTACTTCCTGCTCATTCACACCGAGGTAAACCGTGCAGAGCACAGTCACCTCTATGCCGGCAGAACGGCAAGCCGATATCCCCTTTGACTGTTCGTCAATCAAAATGGCAGCAGCCTCTGCCATGGGCATATTGCGCTTGCCAGGGCGAATCCAAACGTAAAGCTTCTGCACAATTTCAGGCCTAACCGCATCTACCAGCAGAGTAACCCTGGCAACACCATGCTGAGCCAAGGGACTTGCATGATCAGCAAGTCCAAGCCCCAGGGTAGTCACCCCTAGGAGAAAGCCAGGATGCCTCTCCCGCAAACGATCCAGGAGTTCCAAGGTCATGGGCAGAGTGGCCAAAGGATCTCCGGGTCCGTTGATGTCAAGCCCCGTTACTGATACGCCTCTTTTTAGCAAGTCATCCACCCAGGTCAGGGCCCCATGCAGAGGAACAGCCTGAGGGAGGTTCTCCTCTCCGCAAAACCGCGAGCGGGCAGCGGCGTGAGGGGCTATCGGCAAGGTGATCCACTCCGGGGCCTTACATCCACATCCCGGTTGTTGATTGGGATTACAAATTTTGCACATAGCCGTATCTCTTTTAGTTATCGTGATCCGGCAGGCATACTGCCGGATCAACGGTTTGCCTACAGAACCAGCTCGAACTTCTCTTCTGGTGCATCACGATCCTGGCGATCCAATAATACGCCAAGTATTTTCTCCAGCAGCCGCAAACCACCTTTATAGCCGACCGTGGGGAAGTACTGATGTCCCTGGCGATCCAGAATCGGGAATCCCCAACGCACATACGGGATGTCCTCGTCCCGGGCAATATACTTACAGTAGGTATTGCCAAGGAGCAGATCCACAGGCTCGTTCTTGATCCACTGATGGAGAAGGTACATGTCGCCCCTGGCCCTTACGTTAACCTCGCAGCCAATGTCTTTGGTGATCTCCTTGATCCGCTTCTCAAACTTCTTGCCCGGTGTGCCGGTGACAATATGAATTGGTTTCATGTCCATGGAGACCAGGAACTCGGTCATGGCAATGAGCTGATCCGGGTCACCGACCAGGGCAACCTTTTTGCCATACAAATGCTGGTGCATGTCTGAAATCATGTCGACCAACTGGCCACGTTCATAGGTGATCTCATCGGGGATGCTTACCCCGGCAATGGTCCGCAGGGCATCGATGAAACGATCGGTGGCCATAAGACCATAGGGCATGTCCAGTATCGAACAGGGCACCTTGTGCATGGTGTCAAGGGTCCGGGCCGCATCGGCCGAGCACCATTCGCCTAAAGCCAGGGTGCCGATGGAGTCGCCTGTGCTCTGCAGCTCGGCAACGGTGGTGCCACCATCGGGAAACATCTTGTACTCCCCTGAAAGCGGGCCATTGAGGACTCCAGAGGTGTCCGGAAAGAGGATGGTCTTGACCCCGACGAGGGCGGTTATCCGCTTAAGTTCCTCCATATCAGCAGGCTCCACCCAACCAGGGATGATGTTGACCTTGCCGTTCTTCTTGCCTGTAGGCTCGGCCATCATTGCCATGGAGGTGACCATGTTGGAGAAACCCGTGACATGGGAACCGGCATAGCTCGGGGTAGAGGCACTGATCACGTACTTACCCTTTGGGATCTTGCCCTCCATTTGCGCCTTTTTCTTGATCTGGGGCAGATCATCACCGATGGTCTCGGAGAGGCAAGTGGTATGGATTGCTATCACCTCGGGGTTGTAGACGGTGAAGATGTTGTTGATGGCCTGCAACATGTTGGCCTGACCGCCGAACACCGAGGCTCCCTCGGTAAACGAGCTGGTAGAGGCGGAAATTGGTTCCTTGTAATGCCTGGTCAAGGCGCTACGATGGTAGGCGCAGCAGCCTTGGGAGCCATGACTGTGTGGCAGGCACCCGTGGATGCCAAGCGACGCGTACATGGCGCCGATAGGCTGGCAGGTTTTGGCCGGATTAATGGTCAAAGCCTTGCGCTCGGTGATTTCTTTTGATGTATGTCGTAATAACATTGCGTTATCCTCAGCGAATGAGTGAAAAGTTAGACTCGATTTCTGCCATGGGTTGATTACTCCCAGTTATACGATCCGGTAAGCTGGGCGTTCTTCTGCCAGGGTGCCTTCATGTAGCTCCACACCTTGGAGTTGACCAGGCGATCAATCTCCTTGTAGAAATTGATGGCGCCCTGGAAGCCAGCATAAGGACCGCCGGAGTCATAACTATGAAGCTGTTTCATGGGCACTCCCAGTTTCTGGATGGAGTACTTCTCCTTGATACCAGCGCAGAAAATGTCCGGCTTCATGAGTTCCACCAATTTTTCAGCTTCGTACTGGTTGAGATCGTCGACAATAAGAGTCCCCTTGTCCATATCCATGGCCAGGCCGTCATACTGCTTGAACTTATAGCCGGCCTTGTCGAGCGCCTTCATCTCTTTGTCACTCTTGCGGGGCTTGAAGCGAGTTCCGTCTGGTTCAACAGTAATCTCTTCGATATTACGACTGTCTGCATCGATCTGAATATTGGGCAGCACCTGGCGTCCTTCGTAGTCATCCTGATGGCCGAACTCATAGCCTGCCGAGATGGTCTTCATGCCAAGTTCATCAAAGAGTTCCTTGTAATGATGGGCCCGGGAGCCGCCGAGAAACATCATGGCAGTTTTGTCTTGCGTGCGGGGCAGGATATCGACAAGCGATGCCTCAACTGCCGGCATCTCTTCGGCGATCACTGCTTCCACCTTGTCGATCAGTTCCTGCTCGCCGAAATACTCGGCAATCTTGCGCAGAGACTTGGCTGTGGCCTTGGCGCCGATAAAGTTCACTTTGATCCAAGGGATGCCGTATTTTGTCTCCATCATGTCGGCCACATAGTTAATCGATCGGTGGCACATGACCGCGTTCAGGTCTGCGGTATGACTTGATGCAAACTGGTCATAAGTTGAGTTGCCGGAAAAGGTTGAGATGCAGGTGATGCCGCATTTCTTGAAGATCCGATCAATCTCAAAACCATCACCGCCGATATTGTATTCGCCCAACAGGTTGATCTTGTACTTGCCTGGTTTTACTTCATTGTTTTCACCGACAATATGGCGAAAGACCTGGTTGTTGGCGATATGGTGGCCGGCAGACTGTGAAACCCCCTTGTACCCTTCGCAGGAGAAAGCGTAGACATTGCAGTCGCCGAATTTTTCCTTCATATTTTTGGTCACAGTATGGATGTCGTCACCGATCAACCCGACGGGGCAGGTCGCAAAGACCGCGATGGATTTCGGATGAAAGAGGTCGTACGCCTCTTGAATCGCCTGCGCCAGCTTCTTTTCACCGCCAAAGATGATATCCTGTTCCTGCATGTCGGTGGAAAAACAGTAGGTCATGTAATTCTCACCGTCCGGACCGGCATCAGTCTGATTACGTCTTGTCAACCAAGCATAGAAACTGCAACCGATGGGGCCGTGGACAATGTTGACGATGTCGCGGGTCGGTCCCATGATAACGCCCTTGCACCCTGCGTATGTGCAGCCCCGCATGGTGATGATTCCCGGAATGGTACGCACGTTTGCGGTGAGAGTCGGGGTGTCATTCTGCAGAGCCTCGTTGATCATTATCTGCTTGGCGCGTTTGCGGGCTACCTTGGGCGGATACTTCGAAAGGAGTTCTGCCTTGATATCGGTAGCATCCCACTGCACCATCTTTTTTTTCATTGCTGTCGTCATGATGTCTCCCCCTATAAGATGGACTTAACGCCCATCTCTCCAGTCCTGACCCTGACTGCATCGCTTATCGGCAAGACAAACACCTTGCCGTCGCCCGGCATACCGGTCTGGTTTACGTTGATTATTGTCTGCACGACGCAGGCCACCTGTTTGTCTTCTACCACTGCGGTAACCAGGCGCTTCGGATAGAGCTTACCCTTTTCTCCCAACAGGGAGGCGGCCTCTTCGTACCCTCGTTCCACGCCTTCCAAGACCTGTGGGTTGACAAATCCCTTGCCTCGGCCATGGGCCTCATGGGCAAAGAAGGCATCTATGCCGCAATCGGTAAGGGCCTGCTTGGTTTGGTTCATCATATTGATACGCACAATAGCGATCACCTCTTTCATGCCGGCACCCCCCCAGAGGCGGCTGCGGTATCCAAGACACCGGAACTGATGGTGTAGGATTCCTCCACCTCGCTGACGAAAATCTTACCGTCACCAAAGGCACCTTTTCCTTTCGTGCGGGCCGTATCCATGATGGTTTGAATGACAAAATCCTTGTCTGCCTCATTGACCACGCTCATCAGCATGACCTTGGGGAGTTCGTCATAGGTGACCTCGCCAATTTTAATGCCGCGCTGTTTACCACGACCAGCAACGGAATATTTGGTGACGGCCGGAAACCCTGCATCCATGAGAGCCGCCAAGACTGCATCTGCCTTTTCAGGACGAATAATTGATCGAATCATTATCATCATAGCTGTATCTCCAAGCTTGCCGGCAGGCGCTGTCACCTGGCCGGTATTTTTAAATTGATCTGAATTAAGATTGGTGAGTGGATCAGGCCGCTTCCATCAAGCCGTATTCCATGAGAAGCTCTTCAAGCACTTCTATTTCCATGGGAGTAGGGATGACTAAATCTTTATTTGCATCGATGGCCTTGGCTAGCCCTCGATAAACATCAGCCTGTGGCACGGCAGGGTTCCATTCGAGAACCGTCTTGCGGTTAATCTCTGCTCGTTGCACATCGTTATCCCTCGGCACAAAATAGATCATTTTGGTGCCGAGTTTTGCGGCGAATTTCTCGATCATCTCTGCTTCATTGTCCACGGCACGTGAGTTGCAGATCAGGCCACCGAGGCGAACAGAACCTGAGGCGGCAAACTTGACGATACCCTTGCTGATATTATTGGCCGCATACATGGCCATCATCTCGCCGGAAACAACGATATAGATCTCTTCTGCCTTACCATCGCGTATCGGCATGGCAAAACCGCCACAAACAACGTCACCAAGAACGTCATAGAATGCATAGTCGAGCCCTTCTGACTCCTCGTAGGCGCCGAGTGATTCAAGCATGTTGATGGAGGTAATGATACCGCGACCAGCACAACCAACTCCTGGCTCAGGCCCACCGGACTCAACACACCAAGTTCCGCCGTATCCTCTTTTGCGGATATCAGCCAGTTCAACGTCCTCACCCTCTTCACGCAGGGTGTCAAGGACCGACTTCTGGGCCAGTCCGCCCAACAGCAGTCTCGTCGAGTCGGCTTTCGGGTCGCAACCAACAACCATAATTTTCCGCTTTAATTCAACCAGACCTGCGACCAAATTCTGAGTGGTGGTTGACTTGCCGATGCCGCCTTTTCCATAAATTGCAACTTTTCTCATGTTGTCCTCCCTTGGGGTTAATTTGTTGAAACAGTGGAGGCGGCTAACAATGATTTCACCCCTCCTGACTGTTCATAGTAACTGTGTTTGACTTGGCTTATTTCAAGGGGTGTGCCATGCATGGGAAGAGTTTTTTTTATTTTTTAATTTTAAGTAGTTATGCCATTATTTGCCAAAGCGATAATGTCTTATGCAGACCACTGTCAAACCCGACGTTTTTGTCGCTGTCCGACAAAATGGTATCAACCCTACACAAATGTCCAATATTGTCATTGCGTATAGGCATATATTTCAATTATGTAACATACTCCCCTGACAACCTTCTTGCCATGTTACAGATAACAATCTGATATATATGATTATTTAATTTAAATAGGCATTCGGAATAAAAATTGCTTTTATATAAGGTGTTGCATGGCGTTTACAATTTCAACTCATCACTTTTGCCACAGGCGAATGGAGACCTTAGAGAATGAGCACACTAACCCCGATAAGCCAGAAGATGGATAAGGCCTGCACGGAAGTCATTGAGCTGACGGCGCTTTACGAGATCGCCCAGCTAATCGGCTCGGCCCATGACCTCGACACCACCCTCACCGCGATCCTGAAGGTCCTGCATGACATCCTGCGCATGGAGCGGGCCACCCTAATCCTACTGGACGAAAATGGGCGACATCTGTCGATCAAGGCCTCGTATGGACTGAATGATGATGAGAAAAAACGGGGGGTGTATAGTCTCGGGGAGGGAATCACGGGCACTATCTTTGCCAGTCGTGCCCCTTTTGTGGTGCCCGATATCCACCAAGAGCCTCTTTTTCTCAACAAGACCAGGTCGCGAAGCATCGACAAAGAGGCGCTCTCTTTCCTCGGTGTGCCTGTGCTCGTGGGAGGGGAGCCGGTCGGGGTCCTGAGCGTTGACCGGCTGTTTGGGCTGGAAATCCCGTTTGAAGAGGATGTGCGGTTCCTGACTGTTGTCGCTACCCTGATTGCCCAGTTCCTCGTACTCAATCTCAAAATTCAAAAAAATGAAGCGACCCTGCGCGAAGAAAACCGCTCCCTGAAAGCCCAGCTCTCGCCCGTCTTTGTTCGTCACAACATCCTGGGGCAGAGCAAGCCGATGCTTGAGGTATTTTCCACCATCGACAAAGTCTCGCCCTCCAACGCAACAGTCCTCTTGCTTGGTGAGTCAGGAACCGGCAAAGAACTCGTTGCCAGGGCGGTGCACCTTGCCAGTCGCAGGCGGCAGAACCCTTTCTTGAAGGTCAACTGCGCAGCCCTGCCTGAGAATCTTTTGGAGAGCGAGTTGCTGGGACATGAGAAGGGGGCGTTTACCGGGGCCTTGGCCCGCAAAAAAGGGCGCTTTGAACTAGCCGATACCGGCACCTTGTTTTTGGATGAGATAGGAGAGTTGCCGCTTGAATTGCAATCCAAGCTCTTACGGGTGCTGCAGGAACAGCAGTTTGAACGGTTAGGAGGGACGACGACGCTCAGCGTTGATGTGCGGGTGATAGCGGCCACCAATCGGAGCCTGGGGGAGGCAGTAGCCAAGGGCAGGTTTCGCGCCGACCTATTTTATCGACTGAATGTCGTCCCTATCATCCTGCCGCCCCTGCGTGAGCGTCATGAAGATATCCCCTTGCTGATCGACCATTTTCTCAATGTGAGCAATCGCAACAACCAGAAAAACGTACGCCTCTCACGTGAAGTCCTTGATTTTCTGTCGCAATATCAGTGGCCAGGCAATGTCAGGGAGTTACAGAACTTGATTGAACGTCTGGTGATCATGGCAGACTGTGACCGGGTAACAATAAGCGACCTACCGGCCTTTGTGGTTGCGGAACCCGAAGATAGCAGCACGCCTCGTACAGTGCCAACAGCCGAGCCCTTCCCTGCCAATACCCGTCCGCACCTCTCCCTCGATGCGATTGAACGAGGTGAAATCGAAGCAGCCTTAAAGCGACATGGCTGGGTACAAGCCAGGGCAGCACGGGAACTTGGCCTAACGGCCAGACAGATGGGATATAAACTTCGGAAGTATGGCTTGATTCGACCTGATTTCTCGTAAGCGAGCCATAAAACTATTCGGCAGCATCACCTCTTGCGGTGAGCGCAGCAGCGACTCCACCTCGCCTCCTCGCTCACCGCAACCTGTTGTGCCACTTGAGAGTCATGGCATGTTTCTCAGCCTAACCTCAGTGCTGGGGAAAGCCTTCATGATCGTGGTCAATTCAGCCGTATCAGTGTCACCAAAATGATAGGGGTAGAGAACTTTTGGCCTGAAACAGAGTGCGGCGTCGGCTACCATCTCTGGGGTCATGGTGTACGGCAAGTTCATCGGCAAAAAGGCAATGTCGATGTCGACAAGCCCCTTCATCTCCGGAATATTTTCCGTATCCCCGGCTATGTAGATTCGCTTGCCCCCCATGTCCAGCAGGTAGCCATTCCCTACCCCCTTGGCGTGGTATGGTTCGCCGGTGTCACGCTTATGGATCAAATTGTACGCCGGCACAGCCGAAACAGTAATATCTGCCACCTTAGTCTCCTCCCCATTACTGAGAACGACTCCACCGGGAAACCTCTCGGCGCACGTTTTCGTCAGAATAACCTTTGCCCCCTGCTTACTGATCTGCATGATCGTTTCCGGTTCAAAATGATCGTAGTGTTCATGAGTGATCAAGATAAGATCGGCCTTCGGCAAGGTACTGTAGTCGGCCATTTTGGCAATCGGATCGACATGAATAATGGTGCCGTGAAAGTCAAGCATCAGGGAGGCGTGTTTGAGGAAAGTGATCTTCAACTCACCGGCATCGGTTTGAAAATGATCCGTTTGCGGGGCGGCACAAGCGATCGAAGCAACACACAGCATGAGCACAAAGAACAAGAAAGAGCTTTTTTTCTGCATAGCAATCCTCCGAGGTAAAATAGAAAGGCACAAGGTGTTACAGCTTTGTTTCACTCTACCCGATTGCAGGAGAGATACCAAAAAATATCTCCCCACCCCCAGCGAAAAGGAACCGCACCCCAATAGTCAGCCCGCAATAGCTGACCCGCAATAATTCCTTGCTGCGTCTCTCCCCTCGATAGCCACCTTCTCCCGTAGCCACGCAGCACCTCCTCATGCGAGCCATGCTTCAAGATCTCCATCATAATCTCGGCCTCGTGAGAGACTGGGATACTGCGCACAAGCGAGCCATCCGCCTCAAAATTCTCAGTCTGCCCTTTCACGCCAGACCTCTTCCCTGACCCAGCGTGCACGCTCCGGCGCAAACCGCAGCACGACGTCAAAATTTACTCGGTTCTGATAAATACCAAAGGTATTTTGCAAAAATGGTTGCCACTCCCCCCTGTCCCGTATCTGAAATTCCTCCCTCTCGATGCGCAGGGCAATGGCCGGGGATCAGCGAGCGCAGCAAACCTCCGGACACAACGCCTCTAAAAAAGTTTGAAAATATTTTTTCAAAAAAACCACTATGACACTGAATGGGGGAGTGGATCGATTATACCTGAAATCGTAATGACCGCATTGAAAATGATTTGACCAATCAAAACATCCGATCTGATCGAGGGACAAATCACTTGAAGTGACAACTGCCCCGAGTCGTAAGCGATTGAATGGTGTCCCAGAGGCACAAAAGCGGCCAGCGAGCTACACCCCTGCACGTGAACAGGCCTGTAGCCAATGCAGATGAGGTATCCCGGGATCGCTTACAAAACCTCAGCCATTGAACAAGGAGAGTCCCCATGCAAAAATTACTCAGCTCAATCCAAAGCGACAACAGACCGATCAACAAGGCAATGGTCGTGGCCATCGCATCAGTGTTGACCTGCGGGACACTGTTATGGCTCGGGGCACTTATGACGGAAAACAAGGAAGGTGTCGAGATCTCATCCCCAGAAAATATCGTTACAGATAAGACCGATAATGTTCCCGAGACAAGCCGCCCCGACCGCTTTGAGGCCGAAGAGCAGGTCATAATCTCTCATGCGCCGTTAGCAACAAACACAAGGCAGGTGGCAGCATATCAAAATTTTGCCCGTGAAATCTCCTTGGCCACAAAGGCGCTCGACAGCTCTAATTCCAGAGGCAACAAGATTGTCCAGGAACTCACTTCCGTGCAAGCCTGCCTGACGATGACCTCCCGAATCGCTAAAGATTTTTTTACCGGCAAAAACGACGCTGAGTCCCTGTTCAGAACTGAGACCGAAGAGATCGATCGCATCACAAGTAACGCAACCGATCAAGCCAAACAAGCTATTGATCGACTACAGAGTGCGTTACTCTTGTCTGAAGGGATTTATACAGAAACGCATATTGCCGGACCAGAAAGGATGATGACGGCAGGCGCGCCAGAAAATGAGAAAAATACAACTAAATTAAGCCAAACAATCTCGCTTCGCAGCAGTGTGGGTAGCGGCTCGGCCATGATCAGCGCAGCCGCACTAGCCAGAACCGTTACTCGTAGCGCCTGGAGTCTGCTTGCCAAGGCCCGCCAGAGAGCAACAAAACGAATAGCCGTTGCCGCCTTTCCAGCAATCGTTGATGGGCCATTGCCACTTGGGGATATGCTTACCATAGCGCTTGAATCCGGCTGCCTCCTCTGGAGTTTCCATGATGTCTATCACGCCCAAAGAACACTCAAGAATGACCTCGAACACGAACTTGTCTGGATGATGCAGCAAAACTCAAAACACATCCGTACGTGGGCCATGAGTGTTGGCAATGAGTTGATGGAAAGCGCCGTTCAATCAACATCGAGATAATGCTGCGCCCGATGGCAACAAATCATCCTTTCGCCACCAAACCCGATTTGGCGACGAGACGAGAGGATGATTTCCACTCAATAACACTTGCCAGCGTCATCCTAACCATGTACGAATATTCATACACTTCGTCCATCGACACCAGCATTCGCCCTCTTGGAGTTACAAAATGCCCCCCTCCCTCCGGGTTCTTATCCTCCTCACAAGCATCGCCTTGAGCCTTTTGCTCTTTGGCGAACAAACCCCTTTGGCCTCTACTCCAGATTCGCTCTCACCTGCCACCGCTCGCCCAAGCAAACAAACCGCCTTCAGCCATGAGGCACTAACAGTTCTCACCACAGATGACCGGGGCGAGAAACTGCGCATGCCATCGGCACTCTTTTTCGACCACAAGGCCAATGAACTCTATCTGCTTAATGGCGGCGAAGGCCGTCTCATCGTTTATGGCCCTGATTATTTCCCGCAGGAATCCCTTGGCAAGGGCCGCGGCATTGATGCGCCCGTCGGTGGCGCAGTTGATGACAAGGGCAACCTCTACATCCCGCAGGCTGGCGACACCACCAATCCCCCGCGCCTCACCATCCTCAATTCTGCCTTTCTGCCGCTGCAAGAGATAGACCTAAGCACTATGCCAGAGATTGACGACTTTACCCCCCAGGAGATCGCCCTGAGTCACAGCGGCAAGATCTATCTGGTTGGCAATGAATCGAAACGAGCCTTAGTGCTTGACGCAAACGGCACCTTTTCGCATTGGCTTACGATCGCCATCAGCAAGAACGGTGACTATCACCCAAACAGCCAAGACGCCTCACAACAGACAGCAATTCTCAAGAATGTGGTGGTCGATGCCTTGGGCAACCTGTTCTTCTTAAGTGAAGAGACCTCGCAGATCTATGTCTTTGACGCAGAAGAGCACTATCTCTTCAGCTTCGGCACTAAGGGTGGGGCCGAAGGCAAGATGAGCCGCCCGCGAGCCCTGGCCATCGACGAACGCAAGAGGTGCATCTATGTGGTCGACTACATGCGCCACACCGTGCTGATCTTTGATTTTACGGGGGCTTTCCGTTTTGAATTTGGCGGACTCGGCTGGGGGCCAGGGTGGTTTAATTACCCAGTGGATATTGTTCTTGGACGGCAAGGGCACGTGGTCGTGGCAGACTTTTTCAACCAGCGGGCCCAGGTCTTTGAGGTGGCGCTCCCCGACTTTCCAACTCGCCCAGAAAAACTCTGGCAGAAGGGTGTCGCTGCCCCCTCGAAAACAGGTCACACAGCAGCACAAAAGTAACGCCCAATAAATTTGTGTCTTTGCACAAAACACAATGCTCAAAAGTGAAATTATCCCTTGTCATTTTCCCTTCCTAGAACGGGCTTTCCCTAAGAAATACCCACATAAACTTTTTCCAAGATAATTTCAAAAACCCTTGCTTTTTCTGCCTGTTAATGACTAAACTTGAAATTATGTTAGATACTAGCAATCTAACAACTACTCTACGCAACAGTCCATTTAATCATCTGGCTACACGAAAAGTGAGATGTCAAAAAGACTTCCAGCACATAGCGACACAATAGGTCAGCATTCAACACAGGGGGCAACGCAATGAAATTACGTCGAATAATCCCAGCACTACTGTTTTTTGCCACCATGGTTGGGGGATTAAGCCCTAACGAGGCCTGGTCAGTTTCAGGATCATGTGCGACATGCCACGTTATGCACGCCATGGAGGGGGGAACCGCCACCCCCTCTGGAGGACCGCTAAGCTATCTCTTGAGAAACACCTGCCTCGGATGCCATCAAGGGTCTGGTGCCGCAAGCGCTCCTTCTGGAACACAAGCGCCGCTAGTGTATTTTCCCACCAGCCCTGACACCGGGCAACTGGCTGGTGGCAATTTTTATTATTCTGACTCCGCCACAACCGGATCGACTGCAAGCGGCACGCCTTCTATGCACAAAGGACACAACCCTATTGAGCTAACAAACCATACCGATCTAGCCGCTCCTCCGGGGGGAGGGACAACCCTCAAGTCTTACGACGACACAGACTATGTCGGTAATGGAGGTGCTGGCTGGGCAGTTGACACATTAAGTTGTTCTGGTGTTTATGGTTGCCACGGAAAACATGAAACTAATGGAATGGTTGGAACACACCACAACAATGTAACAGGCACAAATGTCGATGGCTCAACCGCAAGCAAAAGTTTTCGTTTTCTTTACGGCATAAAGGGATGGGAGTCGACAGACTATGAATATTCCGGCGGGGACTACAACGTCTACTATGGCGTCACGCGGGCCAATGATACCGCGCCAGCAGCAACAACCGCAGGTCGGCAAACAATGAGTTATCTCTGTGCCGAATGTCACGGTCTCTTTCACAGCGGAGCCGGGGATGACGGAATCTCGATCAACGGGGCGACTTATGCCACCACCCCTTGGATCCGCCACCCTGTCGACTTTGAAATGCCTCTAAATAATGTCTCAAAACCTGAATATGATGCTTACGCACATACTACAACAGTACCGGTAGCCAGCTCAGATGTTACTGATGGGACGATAACTGTGGCTTCAGCATCTGACAGAATCGTCATGTGTCTCTCTTGCCATAGAGCTCATGCCAGCCCAGAAGATGCAGCGCTACGTTGGAAATACACGGACATGGTATTAGGAACTGTTGGTGCCGGACAAGGGAACGGTTGTTTTGCCTGCCATACTGCTAAGGACGGGTGATACACACAGGAACATTTCCCTCTTGCCTTCTGAGCCTTGCTTGGTAAACAGTAAACACTAAAGGAAAATCGATTTGTTAAATCTTGACGGTGACAGCCAAGCTGATGCGCTTCAGAAAACGATATGTCTACGGAACACTCCTCACCCTCTGGTACGTGGGAGCCGTGTCAGTTCCTGAAGCTCATGCCGAATCCCTCGCCCTGACTGCGGATTGGACCTACCAAAGTTCCAGCCAGCAGGCAGGGTATCTTGCCGAGAGCTACACCGTTGACTACGCAAAGCGCCTTGACCTGACCGAGGTGATGTCCATGGACACCAATCTCCGCGCCAGCCACCGAACGGGTGCCGACACCACCCGCCAAGACGTGACCCCTTCGCTCTCTTACCAGATCAATAACGACCTCTTCTTCTTCAACCTCACCGGCACCGACAACGAGGAGTTCAACGATAACAGTGCCCAAGGGGATCGCAGCAACCGCTCACTCGCCTCGACCTGGAACTCCAACTGGAGCCGGCAAACCGCCTGGTGGCTGCCATCGGTGAATCTGAACGCCACCCAGAATTGGCAAGATGACTCCCTTGATCCCGCGCGCCAAGAATCGGAGTCCAGCAGCGCCGGTGGCAATCTCAACTGGGACCTCGCCTTGGCCCGGGTCTTTTACAACTACAACACCTACGACTCAAACGACGCCGTATCGGGTAACGAATCGAACAGCGAAAACCAACTGACCCGCATCGAGACCGATGCCTCTTTCCTCAACGGACGTGGCACGATGACCCTCTCCCAGCAATTTGCCACCACCACAAACGATTACAGCACCCGTGTAGAGGGCGGCATCGCCCTGCTGCCCGTTGTCATCACTGCCTACCATGGGGAGACAAGCGCCAACCCGGTGGTCCTGTCCGCCAATTCCGCCTTGACCGATGGCAACCGCGATGCAACCGCAATCACAGTCAACAATCCCATACACCCGATGAACATCGGGGTCAAAAGCAACAATTTCCAGCCCGTCGCGCGCATCTATCTCTACACTGACATTGAGCTGTTACAGTCCGTCGAAAGAGCCTTCAGGTGGGATTTATACACCAGTAACAACAACTTTGACTGGACCTTGACCCAGGCCTCGATCAACGGCAGTTACAACCCACTTGACAAACGATTTGAGTTCATCATCCCACCCTCTGGCAGGGAATATGTCAAGCTGGTGGCGGTGAATGACCCCTCCCTCATCGCCGTCAACTTCACCGAGGTTGAGGCCTTTCAGGCGGTAGACGCTACCGGATCAAGGCTGATGTCCACCGACAGCCAAAACACCTATCAAACCAATGTCGGTATGAGCGTTGCCCTGCGGCCAGACTTGCAACTTACCTCCAATGTCACTTACATGAAAAACACCAGCACAAATGGCTACGACTGGAACAGCACCGACATCTCCTCCGGCCTGAGCTGGAACCCAAACCCCGACTGGTCGGTGCAAACCAACGCCAACCGCAACCTCAGAGAAAGGACAAACGCCCTCTCCGACGAAAATCGCTCCTATGGCGTCAGCGTCAACTTCCCCACCGTACCAACGGTCGATTCCGTTTTCGGCATCAATCTCTCTGAATATTATGAAGAGAACAAAAAAACAAATACAGGATACAACTACACCCTGCAGTTTATCGCCGATCTCTACCGTGACCTCACCGGCCGCTTCAACTGCAACTTCAACCAGAACGACAGCCTGTTGACCGACCTGCAATCAGACACCCTCTCCACCACCGTAGGCCTTACCGCCCGTCTGATCCCAAGTCTGGTCGCCGACTGGACGCTGACGCTGAGCGACACCACAAATCAAAGCTCGACCGTCAACTCGAACGCCATGATGACCTGGCGCGTCACCGACAACCTCTCCGTGCACAGTGACCTGTACGGCTCTTGGGGCGAAACAAACACCATGGATCTCTCGGCCGGTTTTGACATGGGCCTCACCGACACCATGCAAATCTCGATGACCCAACGCCGCCAGATCACCCCCGACACGTCGAACATTACGGCCCTTGACTGGCGCTGGACAATCACCCGCTACCTGTCCATGATGACCAGCAGTGCCTTCCTCTACGGTGGCAAAGAAGAGGACGAGTGGACAATCGCCAGCCGCCTCAACACCCGCTTCACAACCTTTTAAAAGGTCTGAAGATTGGGCTGTATTCACCAAATGATTGATCTCCCCGAGAGGCGGGGGCATTCTGAGTAACAAGAGAACTCAGGAGGAAAAGAATTTGGGATTATGTCGGCCCTTGGCTTGACCCTATTGCTCGGCAAACAAGAAAAATCTCAAAATGCTTTTCACTGTGTCTCTGCACCATCGGGGAGACAAATAGTACTACCAATAGCATCACGTTTTGTTTATACTTTTTTAAAGAATACGAGTAGCAGTCAAAACGTCATCAGAATCGACCCCTTCCGGAGATCACCTATCAGTGCGCAACGTTAGACCTTACCTTGCCCTCTGCCTCTGCCTGACAGCTTTTCTCGTCAGCGCCTGTGGGAGTAAGAGCACCATGGAATCTTTCCTGCGAGACGAGGTCGATTTGACCTATGTTACACGAATCGCGGTGGTGCCATTTGAAAACAACAGCAAGGAACCCTTCGCCCCTGAGCGGGTTCGGGGAATGGCCATTACAGAAATTCTCTCGCAGGGCCTGTTCGATGTGGTGGACAAAGGCCTGGTCGACAGTGCCTTTCGCGATGAAGCGGTGGACCTGACCAAGGGGCCGATGGATGGCGGATCGATGAAACGCCTAGGGCAACGCCTCAATGTGCAAGCCTTTTTGCTGGGCTCCATCGATCAGGCGGGCGAAGTTCAACGCGGGCCAAACTCATATCCTGCCTTGTCCATGACCCTGCGCCTGGTTGATATCAACACCGGCATGATTTTCTGGCAGGCCAGCGGCAGTCGAACCGGAGATTCAATCAGCAAACGCCTCTTCGGACTTGGTTCCGATGATGAATTCAAAGTGGCCCTTCGCCTCTTACGCCAATTGCTCTCAACCATCTCCGCCGAGCGCAAAGTCAAACTGCCGGTCGCCGTGACCGCTCCGCCAACATTTGTCGAGCCGGAAAAAGAAGAGGCTCCTAAGGCAGAGGCAGAACCCGCGGCAGAAACAGCCCCAGCGGACACCCCGGAAGGCCCGCCAGCTCCTGCAACACAAGAGAACCCCGAAGATGAAGACTTCCCCATGGGCCTCGACGAGTCCCTTGGCCAACCACCACCAGAAGAACAGGCCCCGGCCGAAATTGTGCCTCCTGCAGCGGCGGCACCCAGCCCTGCCCTGGAGGCAGCCCCCCCTGCAGGAGGAGAGACTGCCTCTGAAGCCGCTCCAGAACCGAAGCAGGCAGAGGAAGATCCCCCAGTAAAAGAAGAGCCAAAACCAGCTCAAGCTCCAGCTCCCTCCGTGCCAGCCAAGGCACCTCAAACCCAGCAACAATGGGATCAAGCCTGGCCGGAATAATCCGCAACAGGGCTATTCCAACGCGAATCATGCCGACACGTTACCCCTCACGACTGTTTGCCGCTCTCATCTTGTTGCTGCTTGCCGCCGCCAACGCTAATGCCTTAAGCGTTGCCGTCTTCCCTCTCGATGACTTAGGGGCAGCCTTTAACAGCATCAATCAGCCGATGACCGACATCTTGCGCCAGGAAGCCGCCCGTCAAGGGATGGACGTCATCTCACGCGAGCGCGTCGAGTCGTTCATGTCGGCGCACCGCATCCGCCGCCTGGGTCTCCTACAAGGTCAAGATGTGACAGCAGCAGGGGTCGAGCTGCAAGCGGATCTCGTCATGCTCTCCTCACTTTGCCAGCGGAGCGACACCAGCTCCACCCTCGGCATGACCGTCTCCCTGCTCCGCACCAGCGATGGCAAGACAATTTGGACCAGCAGCAAAGGGACAAGTCTCTTTGCCGAGCAACGCCTGCTGGGGATAAATGCCCCGACTTCAATGAAGGATCTACAGGTCATTTTGATCCGCGACCTGTTCTCCACCTGGCCGGCAGAGTTCGAAACGCTGACCAGACGCTCTCCTCCCGAAGACAAAGACCTTGCCGTCGTTGAGCCGAGCGATATTGAGGTCGACTCCGTCCTCTTCACACCCAAGTACGTTCGCCCCGGCCAAGAGGTAAAATGCACTATCAGTTTTAAGACGCAAAAAGAGGCCAGCCAAACCAAGGTCTTCA
>JAQUKQ010000060.1 GCA_028718985.1 Desulfobulbaceae bacterium
ATTCCCCGGCTTGGTCAACACTCCTGATGAGGTCAGCGCAGGTTTGTGCCCAGGTCACGCCGCTGAATCCAAAGGCGCGAGAAACCGGTCAACGCCATTGAACAGCCTCCCCATTTTCAGGGTGGGGTTGCCCCAATAAGAAAGCCTGAAAAGGGAAAAAATACCCCCCTCATCTCGCCCTTTCTATGCCAATCACATGAAGTTTCTAATGATAAAAATTCAGCAATATTCATCAGTTTGGTACTTCTTACGTTACAGACATGGACACCATAAGGACCCCGATAACCTGTCGGGCCACCTTTAGTAAACCACATCAGCGCCGCAGACGACAACCAGATCAGGTTTATTGGATGGTTATGGCAATCTTTTAGAATTTATCTATTGGTATTTTTTCCCGCGATGCTCTAACCACCCAGCAGTATGAATATTATCAGGATCGTGGTGTGTCCAGTGAATAACACCGCCTTTTGAATTCCACACATATTCTCCATAAAAAATTATAGAATCTCCACTTCGCAACTCATTGATGCGAGGAGCTAAATCAATATTGTGGGCTACTAATAGAGTTTGACCACTGGCTAATTTCAATATGAAGCGCTGATGTCGTGAGCCATCATTGTCATCGCTAAGCAACCGTTCAACTACTCCTTCGCCTTTTACTTGTACGCGGCTAAGTCTTCTTTCATATAAATTATTTAATAATCCATCAGTACTACTATCTGATATCTGGTCTTTTAAAAAACCAAGAGATGAAGAAATATTATTTAATTCGAATTTAGATAAATCATCTTGGTTATTGCATACAAAATAACCTACTGTAATGATCAAAAAAATACTCCATAATGCCGCCAATGATGATTTCTGTTTTTTATTGTGTTTGATTGATTTTTTATTAACTGCCTGGACACCTTCGATTGATGCGTTAGTTGCTTGCCTTTTTCCTGTGCTATCCGTTTGAATTTGAAAATGTATTGTGTCTCCAACAACAGGTCTTCGACTCATATTTTTCAATGCGGAAATATGAATAAATATGTCTTGAGTTTCAATGTTAGAGACAATAAAGCCAAAACCTCGCTCCTCATTCCAGCATTTTAAAGTACCTTTTGTTTGATTCATAGATTGTTTGTAGACATACGTAGAAGTGAGCGGCCTGCGTGGCTTTTCGCGCAGGTCCGCTCGGCTGCCATGTTATGCGCCGCGAACAAGCTATCTGCCCCGCAAATCTTTTTTTGCCGACTTGATGGAACGGCCAAAATCTCGATCCTTTTTCCGTTTCTCCGCATAAGACATGTCGTTGAATATCGTTTCTTCTTTGAGCTTGAGAAAGCTATCAAGAGATTCCCGACTGATTTCGCCGGCGTGTATGGCCGCAAGTACGGCACAGCCTGGATCGCCAGTATGGCTACAGTCTTGATAACGGCAACGGGATGCAATAGCGATGATGTCGGAGTAGCTGTTCGCTATGCCACTATCAGCGCCGAGGATGCCGAATTCGCGCATTCCTGGGTTGTCAATGACCAACGCACCACCGTCGAGGCGTATCAACTCACGACGAACGGTCGTGTGCCGACCTTCTCCCGTCCCGCTGACAGACTTGGTTTCCATACGTTCGTGGCCGACCAACTGATTGATCAGGGTACTTTTTCCAACGCCTGACGAACCGACGAAACAATAGGTCTTTCCAGGCAGCAGCAGCCGTTTAACATCCTCCAGGCCATCGCGTGTCACGTTACTCAAAGGCACTATCGGCGCGGTAATACCGACAGACCGGATTTCCGCCAACTGCGTCGCCAGCACTTCAGGATTTACCAAGTCAGTCTTGGTCAACAGAATGTACGGCTCGGCCCCACCTTCCATCACCATGACGAGATAGCGCTCCAAACGCCTTGGATTGAAATCGAAGTGGCAAGACTGCACGATGAGCACGTAATCCACGTTCGCTGCAATCATCTGGTGCTCCATGGCACTCCCGGCGGACTTCCTGCGCAGCGATGTCCTGCGTCCCAGCAGCGCATGAATTACCCCAAAATCGTCGCCAGGCTGCTTTTCGACACAAACCCAGTCGCCTACGCACGGCAACTCCCGGTTCAGGTGGTGATAGTGCAAATAACGACCAGACAACTTTGCCCGAAAGTTCCCTTCCTGATCCACGAGCAGCAATTGATCGCGGTCGACCGCCGCCACGCGGGCAACGGTACCTGGCTGTTTGCAGTCTGACCGCTGCGCAAACCAGTCGCTCCAGCCCAGTTCACTCAATTCACCATCCTGATTCATCATTTGTTGTTGATCATCCAATGGCCGCGATCCCCGTAGACATAGTCGCCAGGAACAAGTTATTCTACTGACCTGCATATCGTGCCAATTGGGGGATATACAGAAAGTCGGTAACGTGCGGATCATAAGCTATGATCTTGACAGACTTGTCTCGATAGCACAGCAAGAAGTGGTTTTGTAGAGTCAGCAAATTTAGCGCTAAAATGAATCGGTACGCCAAAAAATCATATTTACCGTCCTATGATAAAACTGACGTTACAGTATCTGGAGGTCACTTTTTTGTCAATCATGATCCTTTGTAGTTCCGTTTCAGCATCATAAGAATCTGTCTACCTTTCGTTGTGATGATACTTCCTGTGCTGCTATGGAAATAAAATGGTGTACCGAGAATTAACGCTCTAGTGCACCCCATATTTTGTGACCGCACCGGTAAGAGGCTTAAATCTCCGCTACCACATGATGTGAATTGAAAGTCTTTACCCCCCCCCAGAAACACAAAAGGCAGAGCCATAAAGACCCTGCCTTGGTGTGCGGGACGTAGAGAATACCTTCAGCAACCTCTTTTGGCCTCATGTCGTCGATGAACAGTGCCACCCTCCCTGTCTGCCGTTACCCCCCCAACATCGGATATTTGTAATACATTATTTGAAAGCAACATGCATTCTTGAACCTGAATCACCGGGCACTACAGCTTTGATGTTTTTGTGGAACATACCCATCCGAAAGAGTCTCCAGGAAAGACACCAGAGCATCCTCCTCAGCATTGCTCAGACCTAAGTCACCAATGTCTGCCATGTTCAGGTTTTGCGCAACTTCTGGTTCTGGCCAGCAATTGGCAGCTAAAGCCTCCTCTTCAGTATACAATTCTGGGCAAACAGGTAACACGTCGCGAGTATTGTAAAAATGCACAATACTCTTGAGGCTCTTGAAGTAGCCATTGTGGGAATAGGCTTTAACTTTCGGACCCAAAGAGGGATCCCACTTATCCACGTTCCGCAGAGTAGGAACTTTATGCTTACCCATATTTATCACTGCAAGGGAAACCCATTCTGAATGTGCACCTTGAGCTGCGAGAAAACCACCCAGACCGAGATCGATCCAGTTCGTTCCGGCCGGGTTATAATCGATCTGTGAGTAGAAAGGATTTTCCGGATTTTTGGGAACGCCTAGATTGTCATAGGTAAAGTCTGTAAAAAGAGCCTTTTTGCCCCTCGGGGTTACCACATGGCACTTATTGCATTTTCCTTTCCCCATGAAAAGCGCCAAACCTTTCTGCTCCTCTTTGCTAAACTGTGCCTTTCCCGCTTTAACAGCATCATACTTGGACGAAAATTGGTTCACTTCCGGCGATGCCTCAAAGGCGGCGACGGAATAACCGACACAGTCATAAGCGGCTGAGACATTAGCCTCGTCACAGGCATTGTCACCACAAACGATACGAAAAAGGTCGCTGTCCATGCTCGTGCAAATTTTATTAACTACATCAGCTGGCGTACTTAAGGCCTGCTCAAGGGGATTGAGGAAGGGGCCTTGAGCCTGTTCCGCTGCGGGGCTGCCAAGCCGCTCGCCGGTAGCGCGACCATCCCAGAAGTTACCGCCGACAAAGTTTCCCTTCTTGTCCAGATGAAGGATGGGACTTTGAGTCATGTAAGCGGATGCCGGGGGTTTACGGTTGCCGAAACGGCCTGCAATCGAGCCTTCATATACGCCACCATAGGCATTGAAATTAGCGTCGGGCCCTGTCCAACCTGCTTCTGCTCCGTGGCAGTCTGCACAGGCTTGATTGCCGTTAAAGGAGAGGTCCTTATTGAAGAATATGGCTTT
Source organism: Desulfobulbaceae bacterium (assembly GCA_028718985.1). Lineage (GTDB taxonomy): Bacteria > Desulfobacterota > Desulfobulbia > Desulfobulbales > VMSU01 > VMSU01. Next base: position 4,099 of record JAQUKQ010000060.1, read on the forward strand.
ACCAAGTTCCTCTTGAAGGGTCAGGGCCTGAGCCCCGAGAATGCCTGAAGCAAGGATGACGGGCAAAGCAAGCACCTGAAACAAAAAAAACGAAAACTTTTTCATAATACATTCTCCATTTTTTTGATTTTTCAAATCACAACATATCGTTGACACGTGTTTAGTACTCCCTTCAGGCATTCTTCGATATCTTTCTCACCTCCTGTCAATACCTTGTTGTTTGCTGGGGGGCATGGATATTTGGATGTCATAGAGATCCTATGAGGTGTACTACGCCTTTGATCTTTTACCGATTCTTTTTACCCTGGAGGTTATTCCTACAATAAGATTACGATGAACACAATTACGCATAATTATTAGGAAATACAGATGATCACTTCTGCACTATAGAATGGAGCCTAACTGTTTTGTAGGAATTTATTTATGTAAATTATCTGTAATTTTTTCCTAATATGGGATTTGTGATGCCCACTCGCGAATCATAAAAATTTCGCAAATACCTGCCTTGATTCCTTCCCCTGTCATCCTTCGATGATCTATAAAATCTTGAAAATCAGCCCGCATAGTGGATGAGGCATGCGATTCCTTGCACAATGTCCGGGGAGGGGCATCCTGGTCTGACAGCCAGCCCCAGCCACCCATTTTTTTTTGGGGGGGGGGGGCAGCAGGACAGCGTAATGGGTAGAATAAGGGGTAGAATTATGCCAACATCTTAAAGATATTTTCCTGTTTGCAAACACTTGAAACGTCAATTAGACTCCAGGTTAAGCAGTCGAATCAACTTTTCCGCTGTTGGCTGATCAATCATGTACTGCAATCTTAACCTGCAATTCTTCACCGCTCGTACTCTCAAACTTGTTTGTGACCTCTAGCCTCTCAGTATAGAACCCTGCTACTTCACCTCGATTAGTCTCGGCTGTGACTGCGGCTCCAAACTGCCCGGCCTCTGACGCCGGCAACACGAGTTTGAACCTCGTAGGGGGTACCAGTAATAGCAAAGGCCTTCAGTGCTTATTTCCCTGAAGGCCTTTTTTGGTGATTCGCAGATTATCTTCCCTGGCAGGCTACCGGCTTAACTCCTCCCTCCTGGAACTGTCTTCTGCCATGACCCCTTACCATTCCTGCCCCTGGCCTCCACCTTCTTTATCTGATAGCTCAGCTGAACGTTCTGCTCCAAATTGTTGATTCTCTGACGCAACTCGCTGCACGGCCGGATTGTCATGTCTTTAGAGATGTCAAGATCCACCTCCCCTCGTTTGGCGAAGTGAATGGTTATGGTGACCGGGCAATCACCATAAAACTCCTGTAGTGTCTTCTTAAGCGATTCACAACCGGCACGCGACAAATTCTCGCCATCCAACAGCAGGTTCGCCCCTTCTGTGAATTTCTTCCGTGCATCAGGCAAGCTATCCACGGTGTCCGCTATGATTTTCGCCCCCCGATCATCCTGCTGAAGCTTCCCCTGGATAATCAGCGGTTCATTCGTGGTCAGCAGATGACCGCTTTCAGCAAAGGTCGTTGGAAAAACCACTACCTCAATGCTGCCAGTTAGATCCTCAATCGTAATAAAGGCCATGCTGTCACCCTTCTTACTCTTATGATCTTTATACGCTCGCACCAAACCACCGACCCTGACCGTACGCTCTTCGGTAATCTCGGCCGTCAAAGTGGCGAGATCACCATCGGTCAACTCCTTCAGATCCTTCCGATACTGATCCAAAGGATGGCCGGTAAGGTAGAAACCAACCGTCTCCTTTTCCCCCGCCAACATAGCCTTCTGGTCCCACTCGGCAATATCCGGCAATGGGATAATATTTGATTTTGCCACCTCCTCCTCAGGCAAAAGTCCAAACAAGGAGAACTGGCCGCTCTGTTTATCCCTTTGCGTTGACTGGGCCTGATCCATTGCCTGATCGAGAATAGCAAAGAGCTGCGAGCGTCTCGCCCCAAACGAATCAAACGCTCCAGCCTTTATCAGGCTCTCAATCACCCGCTTATTCACTCGCCGTGAATCGATCCGACCACACAGATCCTCAAGTGACGAATATGCTCCGTCCTTTTCTCGCTCCTCAATGATCGAGTCAAGCGCTGCACCCCCGACATTTTTTACCGCCGCTAAGCCGAATCGAATGCGGCCATCAACAACATTGAAGTCCTGATCACTCTCGTTAATGTCTGGTGGCAATACCTCAATGCCGTGATCCTTACACTCGTTGATGTAAAGGACAACTTTATCTGTATTGTTAACGTCGCAAGAGAGAAGGGCCGCCATAAATTGAGCGGGATAGTGCGCTTTTAAATAGGCAGTTTGATAGGCAATCAAGGCATAGGCAGCACTGTGCGACTTATTGAAACCATATCCGGCAAATTTGGCCATCAAATCGAAAACATACTCAGCCTTGTCCTCCGGAACATGATTCGCCTTGGCACCAGCCATGAATTTTGCCTTCTCGCCATCCATAACCTCGGCGATCTTCTTGCCCATGGCCCGACGTAGATTATCGGCATCACCCAAGCTATAGCTCGCCAAGACATTTGCAATCTTCATAACCTGTTCTTGATAGACAATAACGCCATATGTCTCTTTCAAGATTGGCTCCAACTGCGGCAAGGGGTATTTAGCCACCATGCGACCATGCTTGGTATTGACAAAATCACTGACCATACCACTTTCCAAAGGGCCAGGCCGATACAGAGCGACAAGCGCAATAAGATCGGTAAAGACCTCAGGCTGCATATTAGAAAGCAGCGCCCGCATCCCAGAACTCTCAAGCTGAAAAACCCCTAAGGCATCGCCCTTCCGCAGCAATTTATAGGTCTTTTCATCATCTTCGGGGATCATAGCCATATCAAGCCGCTTACCAAGTACCTTCTCAATCAGGCGAATAGCCCGCTCAATCACAGTGAGTGTCTTCAGCCCCAAGAAGTCAAATTTCACCAGACCAGTCATCTCAGTATACTTCATGTCGAACTGAGTCAGCACCTCACCCTTGGCTCCACGGCAGACAGGCAGATACTCGCTCATCGGTTTCGGCGAGATGACAACTCCGGCCGCATGGGTACCGATCTGACGGGGTAGCCCCTCCAAACGCATGGCGATAGTAAAAAGCTCCTTGATCTGCGGATCGCGGTTCAAAATCTCTTGCAAACGAGGCTCTTCAACCAAGGCATCGGGCAGGGTAATCTTCAAGCGCTCCGGAACCAGTTTAGCGATCTTATCGACTTCGGCCAGGGGGATAGAGAGCGCTCTCCCCACATCACGCAGCACCCCGCGGGCATTCATCGAACCATAGGTGACTATCTGAGCAACATGATCCTCCCCGCCATACTTTTTTTGAACATATTCGATCACTTCGCCACGCCGTTCCTGACAAAAATCGACATCGAAATCCGGCATCCCTTTGCGTTCAATATTGAGAAAGCGCTCGAAAATCAGCCCGTAAGTTATGGGGTCTATATCGGTGATCTTCATGCAAAAAGCAGCAAGACTCCCGGCTCCGGAACCACGACCTGGGCCTACCGGGATATGATTATCCTTCGACCAATTGATAAAATCTGCGACAATCAGGAAATAGCCGGGGAAGCCCATCGTCTTAATGACATCAATCTCCATATCCAAACGCTGGCGATAGCTCTCCTCAAGCTCTGGCGTCACCTCCCCTCGCAATTTGAGCTGCTGCAAACGGAAATCAAGCCCATCCCTGGACTTCTGCTCGAACTCCTGGTCGAGGGTCATCCCCTCCTGACACTGATAAATCGGGAAATGATGTCCCTTGAAATCGAGCTCGAGGTTGCAACGGGCAGCGATGGCGACGGTGTTAGCAATAGCCTCCGGATGAGCGCTGAAGGCCTTCTTCATCTCCTCCGGTGACTTGAAATAGAGTTCGTCGGAGGAGAAACGGAAGCGATCGGTGTCACTGATAGTCTTACCCGTCTGAATACAGAGCAAGACCTCATGGGCATAGGCGTCATCCCTGTTCAGGTAGTGGCAATCATTTGTTGCAACAAGCGGCAGCCCTGTCTCTTTAGCCAGTTCGATCAAACCCTGGTTGACAATTTGTTGATCGTCGATCCCGTTCTCCTGAAGTTCTAGATAGAAGCGATCGGGAAAAATACTCGAGAGTTCCTGCGCAGCCGCGGCCGCAGCCGCCATATCCCTATCATGGCCAATTTTATAAGGAACCTCTCCATGCAGGCAAGCCGTCAAGGCAACAAGGTCTTCGCTATAGAGCCGGAGCACCTCCTTGTCGATCCGCGGCTTGTAGTAAAACCCCTCCATGTGAGCGATACTGGCTAATTTCAAGAGGTTGTGATATCCATTCTTGTTCATGGCCAACAGAACAAGGTGATGATAGGAGAGAAGACCACTCGCCTTCGTCTCCTTGATAAAGCGGCTGGTAGGGGCAACATAGAATTCGCAGCCGACGATGGGTTTCAGCCCAGCCTTCTTGGCTGCCACATAAAATTCAAGCGCACCATACATGGAGCCATGATCGGTAATGGTAACGGTATCCATGCCAAACTCCTTGCATTTAGCGAACAAATCCTTAAAGCGGATTGCGCCATCGAGCATGCTGTATTGGCTATGGACATGGAGGTGGACGAAATTGGCAGGGGCAGGTTCAGTCATTGGAATGCTTTTCAAGTAGAGGGGATGACGTAAAAATAATCAGATAGCGTCTTCGCAAGGTATTTTTTTTATACCCAACAAGACTGATATGACATTGAAGCCCAAAAGGCTTCACGTGAGACTGGCTCAAACAGCTGCTGAAGCCCGCAGATCAACCACTCCCATCTCGGCTAAAGCATCAAGGCTCGACCACAGGTCTGCTTCGCTATGCGGCTCCAGAGTGAGCCTGGGATGAACGTTTTGTTGGGCCAAGGCCTTAAAAAACCCGGCAAAATCAAAATCCCCCTGGCCAATAGCCCGGTGAGAGTCTGTCACACCTTGGTTATCATGCAAGTGAAGATGACCTATCCAGGGAAATATCGGCAGCCAATCCTGCCAAGGAGATTTGGCAAAGGCCAACAGGTGTCCGGTATCAAGACAGACTCTCGCATAGGGCGAGTCTAAGGCTTTCATCATGCGGAGATGCTGACTAGGCTCGGATTCATAAGTGTTTTCGAGGGCCATGGTAACCTGCTGCCCTTCCGCCACGGCAAGGAGTTGACGGAAGGTCTCCAGCGCGTGAGAAAACCACTCATCAAGCTTGTACCCATGCTTGTTGCTCTCGAAATTCAGATGACAGATTATCGCCTTAGGCTTGAAGATATCAATGAGATCGAAGGCTCGCTTTAATTTCTCCCTGGTCACAGCAAGAATTTTTTCGTCCAGCGCGCCTGGCGCCAAATCAAAAAAAGGGGCATGCAGAGTGCAAGAGAGCCCTTCGCCCTGTAGCCTTTTGGCAATTTGCGTAAATTCTTTGGGGCTTTTGGTGTACAGCGCATCACCTTCCAGACCGATTTCTGGTTGAAACCGATTCTCAAGAAAGGTCGTTAGCAGGTCACCATCCAGTTGCCGAATAGGGGCATTGATGAAGCAGTGCTCCGGGATAGTGCGGAAAGGCATCGACATTAGCAAAGTCAATCGATTTTTTTAGCCTCATCGATAAGCATGATAGGAATATCATCACGGATTTCATAGAGCAATTTGCAGGGCGCACAAATCAAACCATCACCTGCGGGGGTGAGGGTAAGTTCGCCCTTACATTGCGGGCAGGCAAGGATATCCAACAGTTCTTTACTGAGCATGATTTATTCCTCCAAAAAGACGATCTTTAAGAAACATCGATGACGTCACAACATAAAAGGAGAAGAGATTGCCGTCAACAATTAGTCGGGAAATCAGAAAAATTGCTGCCAAAGATCACGAGAGGAGATGAGGGGAGGCAATTTAGAACTATCTCTGGCCGGTCTCATCTGCAGATCGACAAGCAGGAAGGTAACCATGTTTCTTTATGGTACAATACAAAATCATAGCCAATCTGAAAGATTCAGTGCATAACCTGTATACGGTTGATTTACTCCTTCTATGCCAAGTCGTCTGATACCAGTAAAGCACCATCACCTATACCAATCTAACAAAAGGGGGGACAGCTATGACCTTGCTCAGAGTTGCGACAACATTGTGCCTGATATTTTCTCTTATGGGGTGTAGCGGCAACAAAAATCAGGAAAAGCCAGAAGGCCTCAGGCTTCTTGAGTTTAATGGCTGCCTCGCCTGCCATAGTCTTGATGGAACAACAAACATTGGCCCTTCGCTAAAAGGGGTGTTTAGAAGTGAAGTTGTCGTTATTAGTAATGACGAGAAAAAAACAATCACAGCTGATCGAGAGTATATGAAGCGAGCAATTCTCCACCCAGAAGCGGATATTGTCGAGGGTTTCCAGGCTGGGATGCCAACCAACTTCATGACGCAACTAGGCGAAAAGAATACAAATACCATTCTAGATTACCTAGAGTCGATTGGCAAGAAGTGACCACGTCTCGTTTTTTTGAATTTCATGGTAAACGCGCAGATGAAACGAGGAATTTAGCAAATGAAGTGAGAAATTTTCATTTGCTAAATTAGCAACTCCCGTCCCTAACTTACCTCACCAACTTGTAATGCATGCGGTTGCATTTAGACCGGTCATGTCGGAGGGCAATCCAGCAAGGATGGGGGATGCCCCTTGCGATGAATATGATATTCTCATTTACCCTGTGCATTTGACGTTGGAGCACTGATCTCGGCGGTCAATTCTATCCAACAGAAAAAATGATACGTCCGAGTCGAGGCACGCTCCGATGTTGCTGCCTTGAATGAAAGAGCGGGGAGGATTTCGAGATGTTGGTTGGCGAGTACTGAGCAGATGATAGTTACAGATAAGGTCACAAAAAGATGGGGTGTTCGAGATAATTCTCGGCACCCCATTTCATTTTCATAGCAGCACAGCAGTAGTCATCAGTTTTGGTGACTGAGGTATTCTTATGATTGGGAAGTGGATTTTTTGCCCGCATTAATAAAAAAACTGCACCAATGAACACCCCCTCTTAAATCCACAATCTGATGCAATGCCATTTTTTTTCGGTAACTAGCCGGGCACAAAGCTTTTTCCATACCTAGAAAATAACTGTTAGTAACCAGTATTTATTTATCTTGTTTTATCATTTATTATTCTATTTAATAGGATACGGACTTGAGCAAAAAAGACAATACTATGCCATTGAGGCGTCGACGAATACAGTTGATTGCCGGTGAAGAGGTGATGATCAAGAGCGCGAAACGCAGTGTAGTCTCCTTATTTTTTATAGCCGGATCCACAATGAACAGAAAGTGTTAGTCAATTGTCACGAATTGGCCAAGAGAGATGAATTCCCCAAATCAGTTGGCTCTATATTTCCTACGTGAAGAAGTAGTCCTCCAGTTGTTGTCGATGAGACGGCGGACTTGATTCCCTTTATTACCCTGTCCTGCGGGATAGTCCTGCAGAACAAAACTAAAGGAGGAATGGAAATGGACATTTTTTTGAAAGGATGCATGGGTGTATTTGTATTTTTGATGGCAGCGTCCCAATCTACGGCGTCGATGTACACAGCAGATCTTGACTTCAGCGCTTCGCAGAGTTTATGGGGTTCTGGAGGTTCGGCAAGTTTTAGAACAACTGGTAACACCGGAGGCATTATCGGAATCAGTTATGATGTCGGGGCTAGTTCAGGAACAGTATCTGGTTCTTATGACGGTTTGCTGGCGGCAAACTACACAGCAACGTTATCTTCACCTGGAACCACCGCGATTGATGTCAGCTTCACCGGTGATTCCAACGGGGGTAACCTTACATCAGACTTGGGGGCTTGGCTGAAAGTGAACGGATATGTGAATGTCAATACACCCTGGTGGCTTCCAGACATTCACGCCAATTTCAGCATCCTTAACTACGACTACGGGTTGAATATTAACGAAACCTTCACGCCAAGCCTTCCGGATTCAATCACAGGTTCCGACTCTGTGAACATCGCAAACGCTGGCATCGGAGTACCATTTGTTGAAGTGGGCATAGGATTTGATATAGACGAAGACCTCACTCTCAATATAAACGGAATAGACGGCGCTATGCTTTACAGAAATCGCACCAGCGGAACGACGGGGATTACACCCTTCTCAATTGCTTCCGGCTCACCAGTTGCAGTCGATGCAAATCTTTCTGAGTCGGGCTGGTGGGACATCTCCTTCTTTGATCTCTCTATCGCAAACTTGTTAATCACCGATTTCGATCTCGCCCTGCGCCCGTATATCGACTACACAATTGGCACGTGGTCGACCACCCTTGCTAATATCGACCTCTACAGTAATCATTTCGCAATGGACTTTGGAGCGCTTTCGACAGGAAGCTTTGCGATTAACGTAGTCCCCGAGCCAGCCACTATGCTTCTCCTGGGAACTGGACTAGCTGGACTTGTCGGAGCGCGAAGGAAGAAGAGAGCTTAGCAGTCTCCTCATTCAGCTTAGCAGACATCAAAGGCAGGGATATTGATTTAGCTCAGCCTTTTTTATTCCCCACAGAAGACCTTTAATATTTGCATATAATATCATTAGCTGCCTAAGGTTTCGCCGAACTGTCGATAACTACTGAGAAGGTTACAAATAACGGGGTGTTCAAGATAATTCTCGGCACCCCGTTTCATTTTCATAGCAGCACAGCAGGTATCATCAGTTTTACTAGTGCGGAAATGCTTATGAGTCGTATGTGAGCGTCTTCACACATAAAAAAAAGCAGAGCCAAATGAATGACCCTGCCTTTATGTTTCATTTATGGTGAAGCGGACATTAGGCCTTCCTCTTCCTGCGTGCTCCGATGAGCCCAGCTAAGCCAGTACCAAGCAGGAGCACGGTGGCTGGTTCTGGTACTGGAGGAGTAACTCCTCCTCCACCTTCATCAATCTGACCTCTTCCTGCCAAACTAAGTATGTCCCCATGTGAATTATAGTCAACAACATTCAAACCGAAAGTTGAATTGAAAATATTGTGGGAATAATTACCGTTGATGTCACTGACGGATAAGCCTAACCCTGTACCAAAAGCGGTAACAGTATTGCCATTCTCCGCTTCATTCAAATTGGCGCTTGAAACAACAAAAGGTAAAAATCCATACCAGCCACCATTAGGAGTCAGACCAGCACCATTGTTACCTTCTGACATAGCGAATAAGCCGCCACCAGTGTTAAGGAATGAAATAATATCTGCACTGCGACTATTTAATATGTCCAGCTCGGCTTGTCTTAAGGTGCCCCCAAAATCAGAAGCGACAACAATAGAGTCATAGGTTGTCCCAAGTAGATTAAGCCCTGCATTTAAGTTATTGAAATCATAGACATCAAAATCAGTCCCATTAACATAGCCACTTGATGTCATCCCAAGCACGCTATCAATGTGGCCACTTGGAGGAGCTATGTTTGAGTCTACGAATAGAATTTTACTTGAAGAGGTGACTTTCGTATTGTAGCTAGAATCTCTAATAAAATTCACAGCGGATGTAATAATATTACGTGCTCCTGTTGTATTGCCCATAACAGCATGGAAATCTGCATCATGTCCCGTCAAAAAAATACTTCCGGCCTCAGCCATTCCAACCATCCCAAACGTCATAAGCCCAACTGCCATACCTGCCAATAGTGCCTTCTTCATTTTGCCTCCTTTCTGGAATTACGTTTCACTAATAGACCATTTTAAACTAATGGAAATAACAAACTTAAATTTGAAATAAGCAATACTTATGCCTGCGACCCAATAATATCTTAACGCCAACAAACAGGGCTCTACAGGTATTAATACGGCCCCCACGCCTGCCACTTTGTGCTTTTGCCGGAATAAAACGTTCTGCATTGCGGAATAATCAATTTTGACACATCGTTACAAGATGTTATGATTACACAGAGCATGCTTGCCAGATCCTGCTGCGGGCTCCAACTGCAATCAATATACTATATCTACTTGCAGTTTGATGATGTCTCCTTCACATCCTAACATTTACAACTTTACAAGTTGGTAATTATTTATTGCCCTGCCAGTAACCTTGCAACCAAGTGGTGATCAAATGAACTCATTCCTTATCCAACTCCTACCACTCCCAATATCCTTACTTCCCATGTGTGCGCTGATTGGCATGATACTGTGGATCAACCACCAGCGTCGACATCGAAAAAATCCTCTCACTTGCCAGATGCTACGAGCCCCCGGCGAATCTATAACCCAAAGAATCGAACAGCTAAATGAAGATATTGATGTGTATTTAATGATGGCGTCAACACTGCCGCTGATCTGTTACTCCATGTACTTTACAACTCGTTACCTTGCCAACGAACGGGTGTCACCGGCCATGTACACCGCATTAGGGCTAATCGGTATTGTGTGCGTCGGGCTTCAGCTGGCCAAGCTCCTCAAGCAACGGCACAAGGAACGTTTAGGCCTTGATTGCGAGCGGGCGGTCGGGCAGGAATTGAACCAACTCATGCTTGATGGCTGTCGGGTATATCATGATTTCATGGCAGAGGAGTTCAATATCGACCACATCGTTATTGGCACAAATGGGGTCTTCGCCATTGAAACCAAGGGCAGGGCGAAATCGACCAAAGGCAAGGGGCCAGATGATGTCAAAGTCATCTATGACGGCCAGATGTTACAGTTCCCAACATGGAGAGAGCAGAAACCAATTGAGCAGGCAAAACGTCAAGCCACGTGGCTGTCAAACTGGCTGACGAGTGCTGTCGGCGAAAAGATCCCCGTCACCCCGGTTCTCGCGCTGGCCGGTTGGTTCATCGAACGGAAGCAAAAAGGTCTTTTGATTTACAACGGCAAAAACCCTTCGTTTTTAGCGAAAATGCCAACGGAGAGTCCATTCTCTCCTGAGATGACACAAAGGATCGCCCATCAGATTGAACAGCGCTGCAGGAACGTTGCACCACAGGCATACAGAAAGGAAAAAAGTTCATGAGTTTTTCATAAAAAACACGATAAATCCGAATATGCACGTCCTCCACAAATCCTACCGCATCACCTTCGCCTTATTCTTAATCATGGTGTTCATGGCACCCGCCTTCCTCTCCGCTGCCGAATCGATCTCCCCAGAGGCGGCCAAAGCCCATTTGGGGGAAACCAGGACCATATGTGGCAAGGTGGCGAACACCTACTATTCCCGCTTTGTTACAGAAAAGCCGACTTTCATCAACTTTGGAAAACCCTACCCGAACCACGTCTTCTCCATTGCCATCATGGGTGAGAACCGTAACAAGTACGAAAACGCTCCTGAAGATTTCTTCGAGGGGAAGTCACTCTGCGTCACCGGCCTTATCGAAATTTACGACAATAAGCCTCTCATCGTGGTTCGGGACAAAACGCAAATTCATTTGCAGGAATGACACCTAGGTATCACTCTTACAGGATTTTTTTTTCGTGGAACTCCGAAAGGCATCTTGAGAAACTGAGAAACAAGATAAATGCCGCAGTCAGTCCAGGCTAGTCATGCACCCACCCTGATAACAATAGCCTTCCCCAAAGGTAAAGGCATCCGTGCAGCCGTCGCTGATGACGCTCAGGACGAAGCTGCACAGTAGAAATAATCAGGTTTGAAGATAGACGGTTTCTTTCGATATCGATAGGAACTTCTTAGGGAACTTGATTGACAATAAACAGCCGCCCAGATGCAGTAACGCCAGTTTTATGACAAGAGAACAACTATATTTTTTCGGCGTACCGATTCCTTGTGGCACAGATTCTGCCAACTCGACAACACCACTTCTGGCGATGTTATCGGGGCGAATCCGTTTAGATAATAACTTGATCCCCCTAAACAACAGGGGGCATCAAGGCCAGATGAGCAGACCCTGCGGGAACTTATTGACGCGGGCGAGTTGCATGGACAGGAATACCATCCGCGAATGCATGCCGTGCACGAGCGAAACAACGTCCGGATCAAGGAGATCGTGGGCCAATACGGCTGGCCGGGTATCAGTTTGGTCGGGAAAGAGGGCACCAAGGCTGCATGGCTAATTGCTCAACACGCGGTTTTGGACACTGAATTCGTGGAAAGAGCTTTGCCGTTGCTGAAAGAGGCAGTAAAGAATAATGAAGCGGAAGGCTGGTGCTTGGCGTATCTGCAAGACCGGGTGTTGACCATGGCGGACAAGCCGCAAATCTACGGTACGCAGCATGACTTCGATGAGAACGGGACTGCATTTCCGTTGCCAATCGCGGAGCCTCACAAAGTAGACATTCTGCGCCAGGAAATAGGGCTGGAGCCACTAGCAGAGGCCACCAAGCGGATTCAGGAGCGATATCAGCCTGCCGCTAACGATCAAAAGAATGGCTAACGCCGCCCATGTTTCCACCATAAGAACTCTCAGACGGAAGATAGTGCCTGACCTTCTCACCTCAATTTTAATTCCCCAAGGAAGACCAAGCGATCCAAAAGCAGCTGTTCGAGCCGCCACTGTTCGCACAACAATGTGCCGCGCATGAGGTCATAGCGGCCTGAACCTTCATCACTTGCACACGCCTTGATGCTCTTACAATCATAGTTCAGACAGAAAAATGGCTTAAAAGAGAGGATACAGCCGGATTTTCCCAGATAGAGACACTCCTTATCATTGCCCTCAAAGAATACAACTGGAACGTCGGCCATCAGGTTCATAAGGAGTTGAATGGCATCGTTCTCACGAATAAAGGCTTTCGCGCAACATCCACCATTCGGTTGGCCAGCACAATTTGAACAGATACGGCCAAAATTCATGGTCGACATCTGGAGTGAAAGATCTTTCGCCATCCCCACAAGCAGAGCCAAACTCAGGCGAATCGGTTCGGTGTCGATCTGTTCGTGAAGGGAGAGGTGTAACCCTTTCGCCAAATCGAGTTTTGTTCGGTAGTCGCTCTCATAGAGATCATGGATACTCAGCATATTATTTCTTTGTCTGACCTGGGCTATAGATTGTTCTGAACGGCTGGCGGGCACCTAGATTCTTGGGTGAGAATTTCGGCTGGGTGCTTACCCCTCTTTTAATCATGTGTCTATTCTTTTTCCTTTCAGCAAAAACCCTGTTGCCCCAAAACAGCGCTTAGAAATTGTTTGACTGCCTTGATGCCATAGCGAAACAGTTGCCCATAAGATGATGAAGCAAGAATGCCACTTCTGTTCAATTTCGGCAATCTGGCTGTAAGCGCGCAGATGAAACGAGAAATTTAGCAAATGAAGTGAGAAATTTTCATTTGCTAAATTAGTAACGCCCGTCCCTATTTTACCTCACCAACTTTTGATAATCAGCTCCTTCCTGGTCACTCTATTCTTTGCTCCTCCCACCGTATAATTCAGCTCTACTGTTTCGGTAACAAACCCTGTAAATATCGCTCGGATCTCTGGGTGGTTGTTGATGCTTAGGATGGCCTTGCCTTTGATCGTCCGCATTAAGTCGGCCATGGCTTGGTATTCATCGATCTTGAAGGGAACACCATACCCTTCTGTCTGCCAATATGGCGGGTCCCAATAGAAGAGGGTATTGGGGCGATCATATTTAATGATACATTGCTGCCAGTCGAGGTGCTCGATGCAGGTCCGAGCCAAGCGGAGGTGGGCGGTGGAGAGATCCTCCTCGATACGGAGGAGATTCAGTCGCGGTGGGGTGGTCGCGGAAGTGCCAAAGGTTTGGCCAGAGACCTTGCCGCCAAAGGCCAACTTCTGGAGATAGTAGAATCTGGCCGCCCGCTGGATATCAGTCAAGACCTGCGATGGAGTATCCTGTAGCCATTGATACATCTCACGACTGACCAAGGCCCATTTGAATTGCCGGATAAACTCTTCAAGATGATGCTGGATGACGCGATAAAGACTGACCAAGTCAGAATTAATGTCATTTATCACCTCACTGTGGCTTGGTGATTTAAGGAAGAAGATGGCCCCAGCCCCACAAAATGGCTCGCAGTAGCACTCATGGGCTGGGAACAGGGGAAGGATTTTTTTGGCAAGGCGGCGTTTGCCGCCGATCCACGGGATAATTGGACTGGACATAGTAAACCTCGCTAATGCTTTTTTGCATTAATTATGATAGGCTCGCCCGGCTGTGTACACGGCGGGGAAGCCTTGGTCTGGTTTACAGTGTCAAGTCCACTGTGACTGGATGTCCGTGGTTGTGTTGGCGCACAATCACGGACGCTTCCTTCTTATTTAATCCGCGGGGAAGACTGTAGCCTCCCGACGCAGGTTAATGACCTTGGGCAGAGCAGCGTTGCTGAATTTGACCAACAGCCGACATCTTTGATATGTCCCTGGCGCGATAGCCATACCACCAAGAGTCAACGACAGCACCCCTTGCCCGGCGTTGCTGACGTTGTCGAAGGGTTGGTTTGCCCCCATGACTCCCCCGTCTGCTGCCGAATCAATCACTTCACTGCCCAGCACCAGCTTGCACCACTCGATCATCGCCATCAGCTGCGGGGTCAGTGGGGCGATCTCGCCAGTATCGGCATTTTGCGCCGTCAGTTGCAGGTCAATGACGTTGCCGCCGCCTAAGTAAATCTCCAAGTTTGTTGCCATAACCAGCCCTCGCACCAGTGTTCGGTAGCCGTAGATGATGGAGACATCGATTGCCTCCAGATATTTTAATCGTGTGGCAGTCGAGGCCGAATCGACAAATTCATAGCCTGGCGTATCGACCCAGACATAATCGCCGCTATCGACAAAATCATAATCAGCCATTCGGTACCTCTATCATGGTGCTGCCCTCAATAAATACGATGTGCCGGTCGTGACTGCCTGACCGGTGCCGTTGTCTTTGACCAATATTCTGCCGGTCGGCGTACCCTCAAACGTCAACTGCGTGCCGGTGGTGAATTTCCACTCTGCGCCGCTGCCATTCGGATCTTGCACTCGTTTGCGGGCAAATACCGTTGGTCCAAGGGATTCGGCCACATAGGTGGCGGTGATCTCGATATGATCTGCGTCACCGTTAGTCTGTACGGGCAAGGTGTATGATGTGGCGCTGTAGTTGGAGGTGCCGCTGATATCGATGGTGTCACCAGCCACCAAACCATGCGCGATGGCAGGTAGCGTCACCGTGCTGCCGTTATTGACCAGGTTGCCGTTGGTTGGATAGGCATAACTGGCTTGATCCGACACCATGGTCGTGTAGGTGGCGGTAATCACCATATGGTCGGCATCGCCTTGCGTTTGCGCGGGCAGGGTCTGCGGCCCGGCATACGGTGAGCCATAGATGGTGACAGCCGCCCCGGCGCTGAAGCCGTGTGCTGGGACGGGGATGGTGACAGTGCCATCCAGGTTATCAACCGCAACCCCTGCACTGATATGGATTTCAGCTGGGCTGGCGAAGGTCTCGGCGACGTAGGCATGGGTGATCTCGACGGCATCCACTGTGCCGAAGGCCTGCGTGGGCAGGGTATAGGTGCCGTTGTAGTTGGTGGTGCCGGTTATGGTTACGTTGTCACCGGCAACGAAGCGATGTGCCGTGGCCGGGATATTAACCGTGCCGCTGCCGTTATTGACCGCTTCCCCGCTGAACGTGTAGTACTTGCCATCAAAAAAGTAGCGGTTGCCGCTGGTCAACTGCACTCTATCCGGCCAAACCGGCTCTGTGCTGCCACTGCTGCCGGCGCGAGTGCACTGCCACCAATAGTTGACCGACGGGAAGTCGCCGACATTGATCTTATCGCCCAGGGCGTAAGCGGTGCCTGGCAGCCACGGCCCGCCCTCATAAAAGACCTGGCGCAGGGTGATGCGTTCCTTGGCGGTGACATCAATCGTGTTTGTCACCTGCCTGGCCGAGGGATCGTCCCAGATGCCCAGGGTGTCCGTTGGCGGGTTTCCTTGAGCGATCACCACCGATTGCAGATGAGGTGCGAGAGGCAACGGGCCTGCGCCATCGATATCAAAGGTGGCCCAGGTGCGATTGCTTGAGGCACCATAGACACCGGGCACCGCATTCACGGTATCGATATCCCAGGAGACCGTGACGTTCAGTGGCGTTGCCAAGGCCTGCGTTGTCGCCAGGGCAGACCAGGTGAGGAAACAAAAAATCAATTTCATTGGGCACACCTCGTATCGGTGAAATGTCCGGGCAGCAGCCTGCATGGGGCGAAATCAGCGGACAGCTCCTCACTCGGATGCCGACGAATGGCCGTATACATCCGGCGCTTGGCGATGCCGCACCACCAGGCATGGATGTTCCTGGCCGGGTCGATCTGGCCTTTATCGATGGCGGCAACCCCATCAATTACCGCAGATCGGAAGAGCACAC
>JAQUKQ010000061.1 GCA_028718985.1 Desulfobulbaceae bacterium
CCGAGACCAAGGCCCTAGGCGGCACTCAGATTCTCTTGCAGGGAGGTTTGCACCCAGACAAGCCACTGGAGTTTTACGAGGAGATGCTGGTCTTTATCAAGGGGCATGGCATTCACATTCATGGGTTTTCTCCACCCGAAATTTGTCATTTCGCATCTCTCAGTGGCCTTTCAATCCGAGAGGTGTTGATTCGTTTACAAAAAGTAGGGCTTGATTCTATCCCTGGCGGCGGAGCTGAGATTTTGTGTGATCGGGTGCGTCAAGAGATTTCGCCGCGTAAATGTGGCGTTGATGCTTGGTTGAACGTCATGGAGGAGGCACATGGCCTCGGCATGCGTACAACCGCCACCATGATGTTTGGTCACGTCGAGACCATGGCCGATCGTTTAGAGCATCTGGGTCGCATTCGTGATTTGCAGGATCGCACTGGCGGCTTCACGGCCTTCATCCCCTGGCCTTTCCAGCCAGACAACACAGCCCTCGGCCATTTGCAGAAGACGACGGCATTTAGTTATTTGAAGATGCTTGCCATCTCACGGATTTTTCTGGACAATATTGATAATATACAAGCCTCATGGGTGACGCAGGGACCAAAAATTGCCCAAGTATCGTTGTTTTTTGGGGCCAATGATTTTGGCAGCACCATGATCGAGGAGAATGTGGTGGCGGCGGCTGGTGTCCACTTTCGTTTGAGCGAGGCTGAGATCCGAGAGCTGGTCACGGGTGCAGGGTTTATGCCCAAGCAGCGCTTGATGGACTATACCTTGGTGGCGGGCTAAAGCCTTGTCTGTTTGTTTGAGGAGTTGTTGCGCATGACAGTGAGAGCGGTGGACTTGCACAGGCCGGTCCTGTACCGTGCCCCGTTTGTCGTGCCGGTAACCAGGCCCTTGATTGAAGATGGCGGGGTATTGGTTGACGCTGGCCGGATAATTCAGGTGGATTCTTTCCGGCGCATGCGGCAGGAAACATCGCAGGTTGTAGAGCTTGAGGCGCAAATTATTGTCCCGGCCCTGATCAATTGTCATGTCCATTTGGAGTTGTCGTATCTCGCTGATTTAGGGAGCCAGGCTCTGTTTCCGAAAGGAGACATTACCGCTTGGATTCGCGCCCTTCTCGTTGAACGTGGTCAACCTGCCCCCCCGGAGGAGATAATCCGGCTTGGACGCGCGGCATTGGCGGCCTTGTATCGTCGAGGGGTTGGATTAGTGTGTGATGTCGGCAATGGGGCTGTCAGCCAGACGATTGCCGATGATAGTGAGGCCGAGTGTCTGTTTTTTCAAGAGATGCTTGCTGTGACAGAAAAGGCGGCGCAGAGCGTCCTGGCCGGGATTCCTGCTGGTCTGCAGTGTACGGCGCACGCCCCTTATTCATGCCATGGATCTTTACTCGTAGAACTTAAGTCAGCGGCTAGACAATCGGGAAGAATTTTCCCGATTCATGTTGCTGAGTCCGCAGACGAAATTGAATTTTTGCAGGGTGGTACGGGCCCTTTCCAGCATTTTCTCACCGAGCGTTTGCAACAGGTCGGGGCTTTGGTTGATGGGCAGGAGTTGAGTGATCTGGTCTCTATCCCTGGCTGTGGAGCGGTTGAATATCTTTCCCGGTTGCAGTTGCTTGATTCCCAGACCATCTGTGTGCATGCCGTTCATGTCTCTGAAGCAGAGGCGGATATGCTTGCCAGTACCCAGGCAAAGGTCTGTCTCTGTCCAGGAAGTAATCGTGTGCTCGGGGTGGGCAAGGTCAATGTGTGGCAATTTATCAAACGTCATATCCTGCCGGGACTCGGCACCGATAGTCTGACCAGCAATATCTGTCTTGACCTCTGGCACGAGATGCAGGTGCTGCAGGAGGACCACCCCGATCTATTGCCTGAGTTGATTTTTGCTATGGCGACGCAGGGAGGTGCTGAAACTTTGGGTGTGACTCACCGACTGGGAGCCCTTGCCCCGGGACTCGAGGCTAAGATGCTGGCGGTTGATTACCGTGGTTCGATAGATGACATCTATCCGTTTCTCGTCAACAGGGGCAGAGAGATAACCGTCAGTTGGCTGGAGGCAGGGAGTGTCAGCTGAGGTGAGTGCCCGTATCGGCATGGTGAATTTCATCAATACGGCTGCCCTTTACGAGGTGTGGAAAGAGACCGTGCATCGCGCCGACTGGCTGGTGGTCGAGGCAGCGCCTGCTGAACTGAATCGCCTGCTCTACGAGGGAAACCTTGATTTGGGTTTTGTCTCTTCTCATGAATATGCCGAGCATCCTGATCGTTACCAGCTGTTGCCTGATCTATCGATCAGTTCAACTGGTGCAGTGGGGAGTGTCTTTTTGTTTTCCAATGTTGCACCGCATCTATTGACGGGTGAGGTCGTTTGCCTAAGTGCCCAATCCAAAACCTCTAACGAGCTGATCAAGATTATTTTGGAGGATTTTTTTGGGGTGCGGCCTTCCTACCATCTACCAATACGTGTTGGCTCGGTTACAGAGGGCAGAGCGGTATTGGCTATTGGTGATCAGGCGCTTCGGCTGAAGAGTCAAGGTCGATTCCCTTTTGTCCTCGATCTGGGAGAGGTCTGGCAGCAACACACCGGGCTGCCTTTTGTTTTTGCAGTGTGGGCGGTTCGGGAAGAGTTCTGTTGCCAGCAGGCCCAATGTCTTGGCGAAATTCACCAAGAGCTGAAACGTTGTATACGCCTTGGTCGGGAACGTCTGCCCGAAATTAGTTGCAGGGTAGCAGCCCGTGTGCCGATGGGAGAGGTTGAGTGCCTCGCCTATCTACAGGGGATTGAATTGGATTTTGGTCCAGATAAAATGCAAGGTCTTAGCCTTTTTTATGAACACCTGATCCGGCGCGGCGAGGCTTCTCCTCAGGCACTGCCGGTAAAGATTACCACGCGGCTCAGCAATTTGGCCGCTTGACCCAAGAGACACCATGCGTACTCCCGAAGAAAAAAAGACCTTTGTGAAACAGAAGTTTTCCTCGATCAGCAGCAGTTATGACCTGATTAACTCCTTGGTCAGTTTCAAGATCGACTGGTATTGGCGTTGGGTGACCACCCGCGAACTGAAGGCCTTTCCTAAAGGAGCGGTGCTCGATCTCTGCGCCGGTACCCTGCCGCTTTCCCTGGAGTTGACCCGGCAGGCCGTGGGCCGTCAGGTGGTCTCGATTGATTTTTGTGAGGATATGTTGCGGGCCGGTGTCAGCACCTTGCCGGAAGACGGTAGACGTTCGCGCATTATGCCGGTCTGTGGCGATGGGGAAGAGATTCCTGCTAAAGAGAACAGCTTTTGGGGCTGCACCGTAGCTTTTGGGGTGCGCAATCTCTCCCGCACCGAGCGAGGCTTGCGCGAGATGCGGAGGGTTTTGAAGCCGGGAGGGAAACTTTTGATTCTTGAGTTCTCCAGGCCGCAGAATTTCTTAGTCCGTCCACTCTACTCATTCTACCTGAACAAAATTTTGCCGACCGTAGCGGGCCTTGTCTCCGGTGACAAGGAGGCCTACGAATATCTGGCAAGTTCGATCGCTCAATTTTATGAACCCGCGGCATTGCTCGGCATGATGCGGGAGGCCGGTTTCGCCAAAAGCTATTACCGGCAACTCACTTTTGGCATTGTCACAATTTATGTGGGTATCAAATGAAACAGCGGCAGAAGATAATTTTAGCGATTACCGGGGCCAGTGGTTCGCTCTATGCGGTGGAGTTTTTGCGGCTGATGGCAGAGTTGCAGGTGGAGGTGCATGGCATCATCTCGAAGGCCGGGCGTCAAGTCTTGCAGCTTGAACTTGGTCTGACCCCCGAGCAGCTGACGGATTGTCAGTGGTTTGCAGCCGATAACTTTGCGGCTCCTATGGCCAGCGGGTCGAGTCTCTATCTTGGCATGGCGGTCTTGCCTTGTACCATGGGGACTTTGGCTGCTATTGCCAATGGGAATTCCAATAACCTCATCCATCGGGCTGCCGATGTTTGTCTCAAAGAACGACGACGCTTGGTGCTTGCGGTGCGGGAGACCCCATTTAATCGAATTCATCTTGAGAATATGCTGCGGGCAGATGGGGCTGGGGCGATTATTTGCCCGGCCATGCCGGCCTTTTACCATCGCCCGAGCACGATTGTCGATCTGGCGCGGGATTATGCGATGCGGGTAGCGATCTTACTGGGGCTTGAGGTTCCTGCAATGCAGCGCTGGCAGGGATTAGACGCTTGAAGGTGGTCAGATGCTGAAGAAAATTTCATTACTGCTTGAAATGATCAAGTTTAAGCATACGGTGTTTGCCCTGCCTTTTGCTTTGATGGGGGCTTTTCTTGCAGCGGGCGGGGTGCCGGGTGCGCTAACGTTTCTTTGGGTGGTGTTGGCCATGGGGGGCGCCAGGACCTGCGCCATGGGTTTTAACCGGATCGTTGATGTTCGCTTTGATCGTAAGAATCCACGCACTGCCGAGCGGGCCTTGGCCTCTGGTACGGTGAAGATGTGGGAGGCTTGGCTGATGGTGACTGTTGCCGCCGGGTTGTTTTTTTTGGCCTGTGCCAGCTTGAATCCATTGACGCTTAAACTTGCCCCCTTCGCTCTCTCTTTAACCTTGCTCTATTCATTGACCAAGCGCTTTACCTGGCTCTGCCATGTCGTCTTGGGAGTGGCTCTCGCCTTTTCCCCTTTGGGGGGGTATGTTGCGGTTAAGGGTAGCCTTGTCGGGTTCCCTTACACGCTTTCCCTTGGGGTCTTGTTATGGGTAGCAGGATTTGATATGGTATATGCCTGTCTCGATGCTGATTTTGATCGGCAGGAGGGCTTATACTCCATGCCTTCTCGCTTTGGCAGGCAAAATGCCTTTCGCTTAGCGGTCGTTTTTCACCTTCTGGCCTTTATCCTGTTCCTGGCGACCGGAATTCTTGCTGGACTCGGCATCGTCTATTATGTCGGTTTGGCGATTACGGCGGTATGTCTTTTTTATCAGCACCTGGTGGTCAACCCCAGGGATCTGTCACGAATTCAGGTTTCCTTTTTTCAGATGAACGGCATCATTAGTCTGGTGTTGTTTCTGTCTGCCTGGTTGTCCTTGGTCTTTTGAAAATACGTTTGAAACATTGGCTTTTCCCAGTGCACCAAGTGATCTGTGTCACCTTGCTTGGTTGTCCTGGCTGGCTACTCCTTGATTTCACTCGTGCTAACAATTACCACTTTCTTCATCTATGCGACTTTCTCTGAAAAACCTTGCTGTCGGCGGCTTGATTTTCTGTCTGATTCTTATCTTGCTGAATGTTTTATTGGGCCTTGTCGACCTCAAAAAATACGATACTGAATTTTCCCCGAGAAGTTCATACCCGATATTTGTGCCAGGAGAGGGGGCTTTATCGGAATACTACGTGACTAACGTCCATTTCCGTAATTCGATTAACGCACAAACGTTTCCAATTAAAAAAGCCAATGGCGTTACCCGGATTTTTGTGATTGGTGGTTCTGCCGCCTTTGCTTGGCCCTTTACTGAGGAATTTGGCTTTTCCGGGTATTTACGAAGGGTGTTGAATAAGTTTGCTCCTGGAAAGTTTGAGGTCATCAACGCAGCGGGTATGTCGTTTGGGAGCCACCGAGTCTATGATGTGCTCCAAGACGTTATCAAACTTTCACCTGACTTGGTTATCGTTTACTCGGGAAATAATGAGTATGTTGAGCGTAATGTTATCGCCAAACGAAAAAAAAGGAATGGGGCGCTGGAGTGGATTGGTTCACGCTTAAGTCAGACAAACGTCTATCGTGCGGTGCGCCTTGGGATTTTTCGTGCAGCCCCATCAATTTTTCGGCAGCAAACAGGAACTGATCTTACTGACTTACGGGCGGATAGTGTGGTCAGCCGGGGGGCATTGGGCAGGTCAAGCCAAATAGATCAGGAGGTACTAAGTAATTTTCGTCTGAATATCAAAGAAATACGCGATCGTCTTGCCGAGAGTTCTACTAAGGCGATTTTTTTTACCACTCCGAGTAATGTTGTCGGCTATCGGCCTACCAGCCCCCCATTGCGTTTTGCCGATAAAACTTCGGCCGAGCGATGGAATAAAATGCAGCAGGAGGTTATCGATAGCATTAATTCGCAAACGTCAGTTGTTGATCAGGGAGCGAAAACCCAGTCTTTGCACCACGCTGCAGAGCTGTTGTTGGAAATGACCCACATAGCGCCTGAAGAACCGTGGTCTTTTTTTACATTGGGGCAGGTGTATATGTGGCTCGGGGAATACGATCTCGCCTATCCGGCGTTTGTCCATGCCAAGGATCTTGATGCGCGTCCGATCCGAGCCCTGTCATCGTTCAACGAAGCGGTTCGGGAGATCGTCAGAGAGAAAAAAGATGATACGGGCCTGAAGCTGTTTGATCTTGAAGAGGCTTTGTCCGCAGAAGTTTTGCGAGGGAACGCTGATTGGCTTTTTTTGGATTATTGCCATTTTACCGATGCAGGGCACAAGCTTGTTGCGATTAATTTGTTACCCGTTATGCAGGAAATTCTTGGCACAAATTTTGATCTCGGGCAGCTCTCTGCATCGATTTTTGGTGATGATTGGGGGAAGAATAAAGACCGGATGATACAAAATAATGTCTTGTATGCGAGCGGCTTAACGTACATCCATAATGGCCAGTTTGAGGCCGCCGAAAAGGATTTCAAGAAAATCCTGAGCACATTCGAGCCTGAAGCTGGTGGAGTATACCCCAGTTTAGTGTATCGAGCCCTGAGCCATGTCTACCAGGGGCAAGACAAAAAAGAACTCTATAAAGAATATTTGGGTAAGGCAATCAAGGCAAATCCTGATAATTTTGAAGCCCTGATTTCCGGCGGGTTGTTATTTCTCGAAGAGGGGGATTTGTTGCAGGCTGAGGAGATGCTTACCAAGGCGATACGGCTAAACAGGTATGCCCCATTGGCGTTTGAGGGGTTGGGCCGTATAGAGCTGAGTAAAGGGAGGGCCAAGGAGGCCATCGCCCAGTTTGAGGAGGCACTCCGCATAGGGGGTGATAGTTTTTTGCTGCGAAAAGATCTTGGTAAGGCCCACCTCCAGCTTGGCAATGTCGACAAGGCTATTTCTGCCTGGCAAGAGGCAATGTCGTTTGACTCTTCTGATAGTGAAGTGTTGGAATTGCTCAAGAAATATTCTCGATAGCAATAACGTAAGAGAATATTTCGCTTGATTGCCGACCATATATCGTTTGCCCTCATGAACACCAGTTGCCTGTCAATGTGCACATGGGTATAAGGAGAAGAAGATGAATGCTTTGCTTGCCGTGTTTGCTGATCTGTGGGAGCTCATCAAAGCAACACGAAGAATATACCTCTCGTTGCTGGTTGTCTTCCTTCTCCTTATGGGGGCGATCATCGTTTTGACAGAGAGGTCAGTCACCATGCCATTTATTTACGCCTTTTTTTAATACAAATCATTGGCATGGTGCGAATTTCTTGAGCCTGAACCATTAGTCTGTCGATTGTCTCGTTGGAGGCGTTTGGCGTGGTTCCCTGGTTCATTTGGGAGGGTCTTTATGGGGAGTCAGAAAGAGTCACGAAAGTCCAAGTCCGGCATACCAGAGAAGAAGCCAGACAAAAGAATCCAAACTGAGGCGGAGCCTACTTTTGACGATAAGGCCCGCCTGGGAAAGACAAACGTCAAACAAGTCCTTCTTGCACTTCTCATTGTAGTTCTATTCTTTAGCGGTTTGGAACTCATCCTCGCTTTATCCGGTGTCAAATCCCTTTTGTTGACCGAAGACCCGTCGATACGTTTTGCCACCAACCTTCCTCTGTTTGTTGAACAGCGTCAGAGTGATGGCACAACCATACTCAGAACCGCAAAGAGGAAGCTGGGGTTCTTCAATTATCAAGAATTTCCTAAGATTAAGGGGGAGAACACCTACCGCATTTTCTGTGTAGGGGGGTCAACAACTTTTGGCAGGCCCTTTACCGATAAAGCCTCATTTTCCCGGTGGCTTCAGGCCTTTCTCACCGCAGCTGACCCGGCTCGGAATTGGGAGGTGATTAATGCCGGGGGAATTAGTTATGCAAGCTATCGGGTTGCAAATTTGATGCGGGAACTTGCGCAGTACCAGCCCGATTTATTTATCGTTTATTCCGGGCAAAATGAATTTCTGGAGGAGCGCAGTTACCGATCCCTTTCTGATCTTCCTGTTTGGGTAATCAATGCGAATGCTCTGCTCAGCAAAACAAGAACGTACAGTTCCATGAAAAGACTTTTTGAAAGGTTACGTTCAGACTCGCTTCTTCAGGCAAGAGAAACTTTCGAAGTCAGTGGTGAGGTTGATGATGTCCTGGCGCATACAATTGGACCCACTAGCTTTAAGCGCAACGAGGATTTGCGGCGGAGGATTCTTGAGCACTACCAGCGTAATTTAGAGCGGATGGTCGAAATTGCCCATGATGCCGATGCCGAGGTTATTTTTGTGAAACCGGCTGTTAACCTTAAAGATATGTCTCCATTTAAAAGTGCACATAAAAAAGGATTGTCTGATGGAGAAATCACTAATTGGAACAGTCTTTATGAGCGAGCGAAAAAGCTCCATGATGCAGAAAAATATACCGAGGCGCTCGATTACTATCAGCAGGCACTCCGTATCGATGATCGTTATGCAGAGTTGCATTTCCAGATGGGTCGTGCGCTTTTTGCCTTAGGGCGGTATGACGAGTCGGAAAAATCTTTCTGGCGCGCTGTCGATGAGGACATTGCGCCTTTAAGGATGTTGAGTACAATGCCAGAGATACTATCCACGGTTGCCAAACAGTCGGATGTGCCCCTCGTTGATTTTCAGTCTCTTCTAAGGGCTAAAAGTTTACAAGCATATGGCTACGCTGTTTTGGGAAGCGAATTTTTTTTAGACCATGTTCATACGAATAAAGATGGGTATCGTCTCCTCGGCCAGGCCTTATTTGATCAACTTGGCAAACAGGGGGTACTGGCATCAGGTTCTGTGTTGACCGCAGAGAAGATTGCCGCAGTTTCGGAACAAGTCAGCTCCTCTTTTAATGTCGAAGATAACCGTATTTCTTTCATCCACTTGGGAATGGTTTTAGATTGGGCTGGTAAGTTTGAGGAGGCGCGCAAAATACTCTTAAAGAGTCTGAAATTATTTGGTCCTCAACCTGAAGTTTTTGAATTGCTGGGTAAAATTTTATCAAGAGAGGGCAATGCAGTAGAAGCAATGAATTATTTTCATCAGGCCCTGGATGCAGGTTATGAAACGGCAGCGCTGTATGCCTCGTTGGGGAATATATACCTAGAGGTAAAAGGGGATTATGCTGCTTCATTGCAAGCCTACCAGAATTCCCTCCGAATTAAAAATGATGATCCTTCCGTACATGTGCGTTTAGGATATGTGTATGCATATCAGGGGGATTTTAAATCTGCCCGTTCTTGTTACAATGAAGCCTTACGGCTACAACCCGATTTCTTCCCCGCCCATGTTAACCTTATGGCTCTACTGTACTTGGAAAAACGCGATGAGGAGGCTTTGAAAAAGGGGTATGAAATACTAAAAGACCATCCAGCCGAATATAAAACTCATTATATGGTAGGGAAAATTTTCTTGAGGCAGGGAAATAGGGGGCAGGCGATTCAGCATTTTCAGGCGGCTCTGCGGATTGAGCCTCAATTTAAAGCGGCACAGGACAGTTTGAAAGAAGCGCAGATGTAACATTGACACAATAAGTCTCTTGTTGATGGCCCGTATCTTTGGTTACGCTTACTCGATCCATCGGATCTCATCTGCTCTTCTGATATGGTTGTAGCTGTTTGCCAAGGAGGAGTAAGCCTCTCTTCCACCGGCATTGCCTGACGTGGACGATTTCCTCTTGCACTTTTTGCTCAATATTTTATCATTAATAGGAATTTTTATTAAAAAATTATTTCTCTTAATTCCTACGAGGTGAGACTATGTGTATGGCGGTTTTTAAAAAGTGTGAGTGTGGCACCCGAACTGTGCAGTTTCATTTGCGCGACAATGTTTTGTCTCCAGAGGTTATTACCCGTCTCTTTTGTCCGGATTGTCCTGGTGATTCTGTTTTTGATATGAAGAGCATGGTCAATGATAACGGCTGGATTATTGAATATGATATGGTTTTGGCTACCATGCAGATCATGCAGGGACGCATGATTTCCCTTGAAATGATCAGCCCCGAGTATCTCTTCGACCAGGGCTACGCGTGCTGGTTGGAAATGTATCCTGGCGAAAAAGCGGATATTCAGGATGAGAGACAGCGGATCATTGCTCTGAAAAAGCAGGATCAACAAAGGTACCTGCAAGAGATGATCGGTTGGAATATCAATCGGTTAGCTGAGTTGAAGACAAAGGGATGGCGAAAGGCACAGGCAGCATAAACGCTGGGGGGCGATCATGACCGGCATGTTTGCAAAATTACAGCTGAGTGATTCAACTGTCGCGAGTGTCGAATGGGAGATAACCCCTGATCTCGCCTTTTGCACTTTTTCAGCTAAGGGACTGCGTGACGAGTTGGTCAGTACAGGAGAGCGAGTCTGCTATTTCTTTATTGATAACTGGGGAGATGAGCCGAAGCTCTATCTCATGGAGCGCGGTGTCAGACATGTCAATATCCTGGCGGAGGTCAAGGCTCCTCCAGCGATGATAGACGATTGCATTACGAGCCATGGGAGAAAGCCATTGGCCAGAGGGAATTTCCCGGTCGATGCGTCGCTCAAGGCATGGTTGCTCTCTGAGGTGGTTACACCGCAGGATAGTCCCTATCTTATTCCTACCGTTGCTGCACTGGAAGTGGCTGAAGACATGGGTGACGCGTTGCCGTTATTCGGCGAGACTGCTTATTCTGGCCCTAAGGTTAATTTGCCTGCTGAGGCTAGTGTGTTTTCTGATGATCAAGTTGCCTTGCTCGTACGCCAATGGAATTTTTCTGATAAGGATTTAAATCCGCAGCAAGGGGGATTTGCCAATGCCTTGGCCGACACAGGCGATGGCCTCACGGTAGTTGATGAGAGAACAGGACTACTCTGGCAGCGTTATGGACTTGATCTTTGCTCGGTCAATCGCATGAAGAAAAACATAGAGCAATTGAAGAGTGAGGGCTTTGCCGGGCATCATGATTGGCGGCTACCGACGCTGGAGGAGGCACTGTCTCTGATGGAGGCCACTCCCAATGCCAAGGGCATATATCTTCATCCTTGTTTTTCCAAAGAACAGCCGTTTATTTTTGTCGCGGCCCGAAGAAAACCTACCGGCTACTGGTTTGTGGATTATGCCAAGGGCCGGACGTACTGGTCTTCCGGCACGGTACCTGGCGGGTTTTGCCGTTTGTGCCGACGGCTAGAGTAGCTGTTTTCTCCGCCCTGACGGGGGAATTGATTACAGTATAACTTGTTGATCTCAAATCTGGGAGAGTGAGTCGTTTCCCCATTGATAGAATACAACAAAAGAATGAGTGTCCACGATGTTGTGGCACTTGCCGCTTGCCAATAACAGAACGACCCCCTTGGAATTACTTTCAAGGGGGTCGTTCTGTTTGGATGGATATGTGGTTGGGGTATTATCGACCTCTGCCTGGGAGGGTTATGTGTAAGTTACTGTGATTTTGTACAGAATATGACGAAAGGAAAAGATAATCGAAAAAAAACGATACGTCGAAGAATGACTGGACAAGTTGATCAGATATCGTTGTAATAAGTCTGTATCCTCGAAAATTCGATATGTTAGATTGTTCTCAGGTTGGATAAATAGGTTTGGGAGGGAGCCATGCTCGTTAGCGTTCAGGAAAACAACCAAGACGTACTTTTACAAAAAGTGGGCGTTTACCTTTGTGAGAAAATTAGAAAGTTACTTGCTGAGCGGCAGCAGGTGAACCTGGCGGTACCGGGCGGTAGAAGCGTGATGAAGATCTTTCAGGTCATGAAAGAGGAGGAATTGGACTGGTATCGAGTTCATTTTTTTATCATTGATGAGAGATTGGTAGCAATCGACCACCCGGACAGCAACTATAAACTCCTGCTCGATCATTTCATCGACCCATTGGTACGGGAGGGCCGTATCACTTTGGGGAATGCCCACCCTTTTGTTCTGAGTTCGGTGCCTGGTGATCGTGGAGCTAAGGACTATGAGCGTTGCCTGGCGGAACATGGATTCCGGTATGACATCATTTTGCTGAGTTCGGGGGAGGATGGCCATGTCGGCGCCTTGTACCCCCAGCACCACTCCATTTTTGACCGGCACCATGGTTTTATCATCATGGACGATTCGCCTAAGCCGCCGCCAGAGAGAATGAGCTCTTCACTCTCGTTGATGCAGACGGCTGATGTCGCCATTCTCCTCTTCTGTGGCGAGGCTAAGCGGCGGGCGTATGAGGAATTTAACAACGTCTCAACTGCCGTGGCAGATTGCCCGGCAAAAATGGTGCAGATGATCAAGGACGCAACTGTCTTTACCGATTTGACCATTTGATAGGATCCGATAACAGTCAATACTGTTTGTCATACCTGCTTGGAGAATACTATGAAACCCTGTGATTTGGTTATTTTTGGTACCAATGGCGATCTTGCCAGACGCAAGCTTATCCCTTCTCTTTACCAACTCGACAAGGCGGGACTCCTTGCCCCGGAAACCACAATTATTGGTGTGGCAAGGGGTGAGTCTACCGACGAAGAATACGTTGCCCAGGCTCGAAAGAATCTGGAAACCTTCATGAAGGAAGATATTGATGTCACGGTCGGGGAGCGTTTTTTTAAGCGCTTGCGCTATGCCAGAATCGACCTCTCAAAACCGGAGCAGTACAGCGTCTTGCAGGAGAAGGTCAAGCAGGAACAACGCGAGACGGTCAATTATTTTGCCGTCGCACCATCGGTGTTCGGACCGATCTGCCAGGGATTGGCCGCCTCAGGCCTGGCAACGGAGAGGGCCAGGGTAGTGATGGAAAAACCGATCGGTACGGATCTCGCTTCATCACGGGTGATCAATGATGCGGTAGGGGAGTATTTCCATGAGAACCAAGTCTATCGTATCGACCACTATCTCGGTAAAGAGACGGTGCTGAACCTCTTGGCCTTGCGCTTTGCCAACTCTATCTTTACCACCAACTGGGATCATAACACCATCGATCACGTCCAGATCACGGTGGCGGAGGAGGTCGGCATCGAGGGACGCTGGGGTTATTTCGATCAGTCGGGACAGCTCCGTGACATGGTGCAGAATCATCTCCTGCAGATTTTAACTCTGGTCGCCATGGAGCCACCCGCCTCGTTGGACAGTGATAGTATCCGGAGTGAAAAACTGAAAGTTTTAAAGGCGCTTCGTCCGATTACCAGAGACAATGTTGATGATAAGTCGGTGCGTGGACAGTATACGAGCGGTTTCCTCAAAGGGGGGCCGGTGCCTGGTTATCTCGAAGAAGAGGGCGGTAATCCCAAAAGCCATACCGATACCTTTGTTGCTCTGCGGGTTGATATTGATAACTGGCGGTGGGCCGATGTGCCTTTCTATCTGCGCACCGGAAAACGCATGGGTTCCAAACGCAGCGAGGTGGTGATCCATTTCAAACGTCTGCCACACAATATCTTCAAGGAAAGCTATAAGAAGTTGCCTGCTAATCGGCTGATTATCAAACTTCAGCCCGATGAAGGGGTAGAGATTGAGGTGTTAAATAAGGTCCCCGGTCTCGGGAAAGGTCTGCAATTGCAGCGGACCATGTTGGACTTAAGTTTTTCCGAGACCTTTAAGAGCGAGAGGATTGCCGATGCCTATGAACGTCTGTTGCTCGAGGCGATGCAGGGCAATCAATCACTCTTTATTCGACGTGATGAGGTGGAGCAGGCTTGGACCTGGGTTGATTCTATCCAGGACGCCTGGCAGACCCAAAATGAGCCACCAAAACCCTATGCGGCCGGCAGTTGGGGGCCTGTCGCTTCAGTTGCATTGCTTGCTCGAGATGGTCGAGAGTGGGACGAGTAGGACCGCATTGTTTTGAGTTGAGTCGAAATGGACCGGGTAGGGAACAGGGAAAATAATGAAATTTATCGAGATAAGACGTTAAAATTAAGGAGTTGTCCCCATGCAGCAAACTGTGTTGGAAGTGACGGAGCGGATAGTCAACCGCAGCCGGAAACATCGCTTGAGATACCTGCAAAATATGGAAGAGGTGATGATGGCCACTGCCGGCCCATTTCGTCATCGACTTCCTTGCAGCAACCTGGCGCACTCGATGGCGGTCTGCCAGGGTGGCGATGCAAAGAGGATGCGAGACGCGCACTCCCCTCACATCGCTATCATCAGCTCCTACAATGATATTGTTTCGGCCCATCACACCTATGAAACCTATCCTGCCATTTTAAAAAAAGCGGTGTCTGAGGCTGGTGGCGTGGCCCAGGTCGCGGCAGGTGTGCCTGCCATGTGCGATGGTGTGACTCAGGGCGAACCGAGCATGGATTTGAGCCTGATAAGCCGCGACGTCATTGCCATGTCGACGGTGATCGGCCTCTCTCATAATGTCTTCGACGGGGCTTTGCTACTCGGCATCTGTGATAAGATTTTGCCAGGGCTGCTGATGGGGGCACTTCAGTTTGGTCATTTGCCGATGATCCTGGTGCCGGGAGGTCCCATGCGTGCCGGTCTCCCCAATAAGGAGAAGGCCCATGCCCGCGAACGTTTCGCCGAGGGCAAGATTGGCACGGCGGAGATGTTGGAGGTGGAGTGCAAATCCTATCACAGCCCGGGGACTTGCACCTTCTACGGCACGGCTAACAGCAATCAGCTTGTTGCTGAACTGATGGGCTTACATCTGCCAGGTGCCTCCTTTGTCAATCCTGATGACCCTTTGCGGGAGGCACTGACCAAGGCCGCCGCCAACCGTGTTACGGTGACGACCTATTCTAGTGGTGAGTATACCCCGCTGGGTAAGGTGGTGAGTGAAAAATCTATCGTCAATGCTATCGTCGGGGTGTTGGCCACAGGTGGCTCCACCAATCAGACCATGCACTTGGTGGCGATAGCCAGGGCAGCCGGCATCCGCATCAACTGGGACGATTTTGCCGATCTTTCCAAGGCGGTTCCCCTTCTGGTACGGATTTATCCGAACGGGCCTGGCGATATCAATAGCTTCCAGGATGCAGGTGGCATGGCGGCATTTATCGCGGAACTGTTGGACGGTGGTTTTTTGCATAACGATGTTTTGACGGTGGCAGGTTCAGGCCTGGACGCTTATGCGCACAAGCCGCTACTTGCAAACGGGGTGTTGTCCTGGAAGGCTGCAGTTGAGCGCTCATCTGAACTCACTGTGATCGCACCGTTGCAAAAGCCCTTTTCGGCGACGGGTGGACTCAAGGTCCTGTCTGGCAATCTGGGTCGTGCGGTCATCAAGGTCTCGGCACTTGTCGATGGGGCGGATACGATTGTCGAGGCCCCTGCTCTGGTTTTTCACACCCAGGAAGAACTGCTGACGGCTTTCAAGGAAGGTAAACTGCATCGGAATTTCATCGCAGTGGTCCGTTTTCAGGGGCCGCAATCTACTGGCATGCCTGAGCTCCATAAGCTCATCACCCCACTCTCTGTCTTGATGGACGAAGGCTATCAAGTGGGCATGGTGACGGATGGTAGGTTGTCCGGTGCTTCAGGGAAGGTTCCGGCCGCCATCCACGTAACACCCGAGGCCTTGTGCGGCGGAATGTTGGCTAAGGTTCAAGATGGCGATTTGATTCGCATGGATGTCAGTTCCGGCAGACTCGATCTCATGCTCGATGATCTGTTGATTAAAGCCAGAGAGTATGCCGACCCCGGGGTAAAGAGGGTGCGATACGGTGTCGGTCGCCAGATTTTTGCGCCTTTGCGCAGTAATCTGCTGAGTTCTGAGGAGGGAGCCAGCTCGCTCTTTACTTATGTCTATGAGAAGTGCCAGGTGAATATTCCCTTTCAGGAGGATTGAGCGACATGAAAAGAGCTTGGAGATTAGACCCTCAAGATATCATGAGCCAGGGCCCGGTGGTGCCGGTCATGGTTATCCGGAAATTGGAACAGGCGGTGCCGCTCGCCAAGGCCCTTGTTGCTGGTGGCATACGTGTTTTGGAGATTACGCTTCGTACGCCAGTGGCACTGGATGCCATTTGTGCCATCAGTCGTGAGGTGCCAGATGCCATTGTCGGGGCCGGGACGGTGACTTGTGGTGATGACCTGGAGGCGGTTGCAGCGGCCGGTGGTGTATTTGCCATCAGCCCTGGGCTTACCGTGGAGCTGCTCGATGCGGCCAATCACGGTCATATTCCGCTCATCCCCGGGATATCGACCATCTCGGAGCTGATGACCGGCATGGCGCGCGGGTATACGCACTTTAAGTTTTTTCCGGCCGAGGCGGCTGGTGGCGTAAAGATGCTGCAGGCCATTGCTGGCCCCTTTCCACAAATCACCTTCTGCCCAACGGGAGGTATCTCGCTTGCCAACTATCGGCAGTATCTGGTGCTGAAAAATGTTGCCTGCATCGGCGGGTCGTGGGTTGCCCCCCAGGAGGCGATGGATCAGGATGACTGGCCGCGGATAACAGCACTCGCCCGTGAGGCAATCGAAAAATCAGCAGTTTGAAGTATGTTCCAAAAGCAGGAGAGTTTTGATGAGTAAAGGGATTTACATTGCGAGTGCCGAGCCGGAGAGCGGCAAGCTTGCCGTAGTGCTGGGCGTCATGGAGTTGCTGCTGGCTCAGGGTCTTCGTGTTGGTTTCTTTCGTCCGGTAGTGCGGGAAACCGCCGAAAAGGACGTTGCGATTCGGCTGATGAGCACTCGCTACGCCCTCATGCCTTCGTTTGAGGCAATGTGCGGTTGTACAGCTGAAACTGCCAACGAGCTTATTGGGCATGATCGATATCAGGAGCTTCACGCCCGTATCTTGGATCAATACATGGCGCTTGAGAGTCAGCACGATCTGGTGGTCTGTGCAGGCACCGATTATGTCTCTGCCGCTCCCGGTTTTGAGTTCGATTTCAATGTCGAAGTGGCGAATAATTTGGGTTGTCCATTGCTTGCGGTGGTCAAGGGTCTGCATCGCAATCTTGATCAGGTGAGTAACGCGGTGAGTGTTCTTTTGGCCTCGCTGCATCAAAAAGATTGCGACCTCCTTGCTGTTATCGTTAACCGCACAAATCCAGAATTGCTTGCAGATGCTGTCAGCATGCTGCCGCAGCTTTTGCCCGAAGGGGTCCCTGGTTATATTCTCCCAGAGCATCCGTTGCTTGGTAAACCTACAGTCGATCAGATCGCCCAAGCCCTTGGCGCCGAATGGATAAGCGGCAGTAAGGAGAGTCGCGACCAGGAGGTTGCCAATTTTAAGGTTGCCGCCATGGAACTTCCCCATTTTCTCAACTATGTGGAAGAGGGCAGCCTCATTATCACACCAGGCGATCGTGCCGATATCGTGCTTGGAACCCTGCTCGCCGATGCCTCATCTGCCTACCCACATGTCGCGGGACTACTGCTCACCGGAAATCTCAGGCCGGCGGATCAGGTGCAACGACTGCTTTCTGGGCTGCTCGCCTCAAGTGTGCCAGTCTTTGGAGTCGCTACTGACACATTTACTACCGCCATGAACGTTAGTGCGGTGGAGGGGACCCTGCTGGCCGCGAGCAATAGAAAGATCTCCGCTGCCTTGGGTGTCTTCGAGGCCAACGTTCGTATTGACGAAATCAGCAAAAGGATTACCGGAAGTCACTCAGTGAAAATCACGCCACTCATGTTTGAGCACGAACTTATCCGCCGGGCTCGATCTGTTCGCAAGCACATTGTGCTGCCCGAAGGAAATGATGAGCGTATCCTGCGGGCGGCTGAAATCATTCTCCTCCGCGACATTGTTGACCTTACATTACTTGGCAAGCCTGATGAAGTTCGGGCAAAGATCAGCTCGCTCGGTCTGACACTGGAGAGGGTGAGCATCATAGACCCCGTCTCTTCTCCTCTGCGGGAGCAGTTTGCCGACGCCTACTATCAGTTGCGGCAACACAAGGGAATCTCCCAGGAGTTGGCCTATGATACCATGGCCGATGTCAGTTATTTTGGCACCATGCTGGTCCATCACCAGATGGCTGATGGCATGGTCTCCGGTGCTGTGCATACCACGCAGCATACGATCAGGCCAGGCTTCGAGATCATCAAGACCAAACCGGGTTGTGCCATCGTCTCCAGTGTCTTTTTTATGTGTCTGGCCGACCGGGTACTAGTTTATGGTGATTGTGCGGTCAATCCGAATCCAACGTCGGAGCAGTTGGCTGATATTGCGATTAGTTCGGCTGAAACCGCCATGAACTTAGGCATTGAACCTCGTGTTGCCATGCTTTCGTACTCAACCGGAGAGTCGGGGAAGGGAGAGGATGTTGAACGGGTGCGGGAGGCAACAAAACTTGTGCGCCAGCGCCGGCCGGAATTGAAGATTGAAGGGCCTATCCAGTACGATGCAGCGGTAGATATAGGTGTGGCGGAGACAAAAATGCCAGGCAGTGAGGTGGCGGGGCACGCTACGGTTTTTATCTTTCCAGATCTTAATACCGGCAACAACACCTATAAAGCGGTGCAGCGCTCCTCTGGTGCGGTAGCCATCGGCCCGGTGCTGCAGGGTCTCAATAAACCGGTGAATGATTTGAGCCGGGGCTGTTTGGTAGCGGATATCGTCAACACCGTCGCCATAACTGCCGTGCAGGCCCAAGTGCAAGTGGGGCAGCCATGAAGGTGCTTGTCTTGAACTCCGGCAGCTCTTCGATCAAATACAAGATGTTTGATGTTAAGGAGTATGAAGTGGTGGCCAGCGGACTGTTGGAGTGCATCGGCGAGACGGAGAGTCGACTTGTCCACCATTGGCTTGATGATGCAGGTGTCGAACAAACCCTTGACCTGCGAAGGTCGGTGGTTAATCATGCCGATGGCTTTTCCTGGGTTGTAGAGGTGAACAATGAGACCAAGACACTCAAAGATCCAAAGGAACTTATGGGTATCGGTCATCGCGTGGTGCATGGCGGTGAAAAATTCAGTGCTCCAACCCTGGTGACGGCCGAGGTGTTGGACGCCATTCGATTGATGACACCACTTGCCCCTCTGCACAATCCTGCTAATCTCGAGGGAGTGGAAGTGTCAATGGTACGGCGTCCCGATGTGCCGCAGGTCGCGGTGTTCGATACGGCCTTCCACCAGTCCATGCCTCCTCACGCCTTCCAGTACGCCTTGCCCAACAAACTTTATGTCGATCACCACGTTCGCCGGTATGGCTTTCATGGAACCTCACATCATTACGTTGCTAAGGCCGCGGCCGCCTACCTGAAGGTGCCGCTTGAAAATCTGAATCTTATTACCTTGCATTTGGGCAATGGTGCCAGTGCGGCGGCTATCCTGGCGGGAGAGAGTATTGACACCTCCATGGGGTTGACGCCACTGGAAGGGCTTATCATGGGGACACGCTGTGGCGATCTCGACCCATCCATCCCCTTTTACCTGGCCAGAGAAACCGGCATGACCTTAACGGAAATTGATGATTTGTTCAATCGACAGAGTGGGCTCAGGGGGCTCTGCGGGGTCAGTGATATGCGGGAGATGCTGCGACTGGTTGATGAAGGAAACGTCGAGGCCAAATTGGCATTCGATATGTACTGCTATCGGATCAAGAAATACATCGGTGCCTACTGGGCAGCACTTGGTCGTTTGGATGTGCTGATCTTTACCGGAGGGGTGGGGGAGAACGCTCCCCGGGTTCGCGCCGGTTCCTGTGCTGGCCTAGAAGGAATGGGTGTGGCGCTCGATTCGAGGAAGAACGAGACCCGTAGCGGCAGGATCATGGAAGTGCAGGGCGAGCGCAGTTCGGTCAAGGTGCTGGTGGTTCCAACCGATGAAGAGTTGGAAATCGCTCGCCAGACTATGGCGTGCATCGAAGCCGGAAAGTATCAGGCCGGCTTATAATAAAGAACGTGCCGAGAGCACGGTGATTCAGTAAACAAAAGGCGTTACAGACGCGAGTCTGTAGCCCCTTTATTTATTGGTGCCCCCGATACGATTCGAACGTACGACTCCAGGATTAGGAATCCTGATATAATCAAATGATCTTATGTTGTTGCAATTGTTAAGCGTATTTTTAAGCGTAATTCAGAAATATTTGAACGGCCAGACAATCTTCCCATCCTTACTTCTTACCCACTGATCAGTAGAAAGTTTTACGCGGATTCGCGATACTGACTT
>JAQUKQ010000062.1 GCA_028718985.1 Desulfobulbaceae bacterium
GGAATCCCTTGGTGCCAAGGCCTTGCAGGGGGTCAGGAAACCCACCACCGAGAACATCAGCGTGCGGGCGATGCACTACAGTTTCGAGGCCGGGGTCCGTTTCGGCGCCCTGTTGATCGTCGGCCTGCCAGGCGAAGAAGAGGCCTCGCTGGTCCACATGGCGGAGTGGGCCGAAGAGTATCAGCACGTCACCCGGGTCAAGTATCTCTCTTCGATGCCTGGGACGGCGGTTTATCGGGAAACCTTGGCCAAAGGTCAAATCAAAAGTGAGCTTGATCATTTGAACTGGCTGTCGGTGGAGCAGGGTCTGTACGATGATGAGTTTCTTAATCTGAGCGGCTTGCCCGAGTCGGTGATCCGCGCTAACTTCAAACGCATGTATGACTCCTATCAGCCTGGGCCGGTGGTGGATTTCAAACATTTCCCCGAACATTTCGACTACTTTCATCCAAACCCGAACAGTGGCGGAGAGCGTTCTGTTGCCTACGCGGGTGAGGGCTGGCGGGCAGAGTTCAGCTCGGCCGGGCCGCACATTACCCCTGGCAGTCAGCGTTTTACGCTTGATCAGTGTGGGCCGGAGGGCTCGGCCGAGGTCGGGGCGGCTTTGGTTGACTGCAATGCCAAAAAATTACGTTGAGTGAGAGGTGGCGTCTCGCCCCTCCATGTGAAAAATAATGGATGAACTTCATGGTCTGCGCACACACGAAACACTAAAGCAAGCCTTTCGGGCCGAGGCTGGTACGGTGTTGCGCTATCTCTATTTCGCCAGGATTGCCGATATCGAAGGCTTTCCTGATCGGGCCCAACTTTTCCGCGATCTTGCCGAAAGCGGCGTTTGTAATGCTCATGGCCACCTTGATTTCCTGAAACGGATTGGTGATCCCGATACCGATCTGCCGATTGGCGAGACCGATCAAAATCTTATTGCCGCTATCTCATCAACGACCCTTGAGCATACCGAGCTCTATCCTCTCTTGGCGCAAACCGCGAGCAGTGAAGGGTTGCTGGATATTGCCAATTGGTTTGAGACCATGGCCAAGACCAAGAAGGCGCATGAGGAGAAACTGAAAAAGTCTCTCGCCCTGTTGGATCTTGCCTTGCAGAACGAAAAGGCGCTTGCGTCAGAACCTGCTGGGGCGGGACGGTCATGACGGGAAGCACGTTAAAACAGTCGGCCAAGCAACGACCGGATTCACAGTATGATGCCGCGAGCATTACCATCCTCTCAGGTCTGGAGGCGGTCCGCCAAAATCCCGGTATGTACATTGGTTCAACTGATCAGGCTGGTCTCCATCAATTGGTCTATGAGTTGGTTGATAATGCTATCGATGAATCGCACGCCGGGTTTTGTTCACAGATTAAGGTCGTTATCGAAGCCGACGGTTCTTGTTCAGTAGAGGATGATGGCCGAGGCATTCCTGTCGATATTCATCCCATTGAAGGGTGCCCGGCCTGTGAAGTTGTGCTCACCAGGCTGCATGCCGGGGGGAAGTTCAAGCAGCACTCCTATCAGTACACCGCCGGGATTCATGGTGTTGGACTCTCCTGCCTGAACGCCCTCTCCGACTCTCTCCTGCTGGAGATCTGGCGGGACGGTGCTTACTATCGACAGGCCTACGCCTGTGGTCGGGTCATGGAACCGTTGGTCAAGGTCGGTGAGGCCAATAAACGTGGCACTTGCATTACCTTTCACCCCGACGCCAGGATCTTTGACGAGAACCTGTCGTTCTCGTATGAAATTCTGGCGAGGAGGTTGCGGGAACTCTCTTTCCTCCACCCCGGTGTTCGTATCTGTTTCGACGATAGGCGATCAGGAGAGAGTGAGGAGTTTCAGTATGACACTGGAATCCCTGGTTTTATTCAACACCTGAATCGAGCGGCTACGGTCCTTCATCCGCAACCGATTGCCATTCATATCCATCAACCCGGTCTCGATGTCGAAATCGCCATGCAGTGGACTGCAGGGTATGGGGAGAACATCTTAAGCTACGTCAACAGTATCAATACCGTCTATGGCGGAACGCATGTCTCTGGCCTGAAGATGGCCCTGATCCGGGCCGTCAACCGTTACGCGACCGAAACTGGACTGTTGCAGGTGGAAAAGGGGACTCCATCCGCGGCTCACTCGACGGGGGAGAAGATTTCCGCTTTCGATATCCTGGAAGGGTTGACTTGTGTATTGTCGGTACAGATGGCTGCCCCCAGTTTCGAGGGGCAGACCAAGACCAGGGTGACGAACCGTGAGCTGAAGATCATTATCGATGAGGCCGTTAACAACGAGCTGCTCAGGGTGCTGCGGGCCGACTCACGCTTGGCGGCGCAAGTGGTTACTCGCGCCCTCGATGCCACCAGGGCTCGTCTTGCCGCCCGGCGGGCCAGTGAGCGTATCCGTATCCAGCGTGTCGATACCGGCGTCTCCAAGGAGATCTATCAAAAGCAGTTTGGTATCCGTTCCAAAAATTGGCACCAATCGGCGGTCTGGATCGCCAACGATGAACTGTTGGCCGAGCATGTCAAGCATTTGGGGCATGATCATTACCCGAAGATGCTTGACGTTTGCTGCGGCAGTGGGGTGGTCGGCGCCTCGTTCAAAGGCAAGGTCGGTACCATGTTCGGGCTGGATATCACTCCTGAGATGATTCAACTCTCTCGTACCCGCCTTGATCATGTCAGTCAGGGAACGGTCTACGATCTGCCCTTTCATGATAACGCATTCGATCTGGTGGTCAATCGCGAGGTGTTGCATCTGCTGCCGAATCCGGAGCGCCCGGTGAGCGAGATTTTCAGGGTGTTGAAGCCCGGCGGGCAATTCATCGTTGGTCAGATTCTCCCCTTCGGCCCCGAAGACGCGGCCTGGATGTATCGGGTCTTTAAAAAGAAGCAACCGCTCATCTTTAACATGTTTCAGGAGGAGGATTTCCGCGAATTGCTTTTGGGGGCTGGTTTTGTCGATCTCAAGATGAGTGAGTATAACCTGTGGGAATCGATTGATGTCTGGATTGATACCCATGAGACCACCACCTTGCATCGTCATGAGATTCGTGAGTTGTTCTACCATGCCCCGCAGGAGGTACGTGAGGTGCATCCATTTGAAATCCTGCCATCGGGCGAGATACGTGACCTGTGGCGCTGGTGCGTCTTCTCGGTACGTAAGCCTGTGTGATCTGGCTGTGCCTCTCAATCGTTTAGGCTGATTTTTCTCATCATGGAGACAGCCCCTTTTTTTATTGTCGGTACCGAGCGTTCAGGCTCCAACCTGTTGCGCCTCATCTTGAATGCCCATTCTGGCATTGCTGTCCCCCATCCTCCTCATATCCTGAAATATTTCAGTCCGCTTGAACGCTCCTATGGTGATTTGAGCCAGGCAGGGACACTGCCGGCGTTGGTGGACGATGTCTTGTCTCTGCTTGATGCCCATATCTATCCGTGGGAGAAGGAGATTTCGTCGACGAGAGTTATTCGGAAAATTCTGCTAGGGGAGCGACCATACTCTCTGCCTGGGGTCTTTTTTAGTGTCTACGATGAATATCTCTGCCAAACCCATAAGAGACGCTGGGGCTGCAAGAGTACCTTTGTCATCCAGCATGTCGAACAGGTGCTGGCCACAGATCCGGCCTCGAAATTTATTCTTCTGGTGCGCGACCCGCGAGATGTGGCGGTATCCTCCAGGCACTCGATCTTTAATCCTTTTCACCCCTACTTTACGGCCAAGCTCTGGCATGAGCAGCAGCTTGAGGGGGTAAAATGGTTAGAGTCGACGAGGCGCTGTAACTTTCATCTGGTTCGCTATGAGGATTTGATTGAACGGCCTCAGGAGAGCGTTATGGGCATCTGCCGATTTTTGGGCGAGGATTTCGAACCCGCGATGCTCGAGTATTACCGTACCAATTCGGCCAGGAAAAGCCGGAGTCTGTCGACCTCCTGGCAGAATGTGGGCGGGCCGATCCAGTCTGCAAACCGCAATAAATTCAAACAGGGACTCTCTGCAGAGGAAATCAAGATTGTCGAAGGGGTGACCGGCGATTTGATGGATCGTTTTGCTTATGTCAGGGAGGTTCCGGCACAGGGCTCCTTCAGGTCGGTATTTGTGCCTTCTGCCCTGCGGCTACGCTGGTTTTCGGCGCTCGATTGGTACTGGTTTTTACTAATGGAGTGGCGATCGTGGCGGCAGGATAGAAATTATCGACTGCACTGGCGTCGGCGTCTTTTTTTACTGCGTCTTCGGTTGCGGCGGCGCTTTTATGGAAAAGGGTGACGCACATTCATTTTCTCTCGAGAAGAGTTCTCTTCTCGATCTTCTCTTGAGTTGTTTTGTCAATAGGTTCCGATTGTTATCTGAAGAAATGGTAGGTGCAGGCAGGATCTTTTCCCCTTGATACCGAGTATTATTTTTATTGACATCCCTTCTTTCCCATGCCTAAATGCGAATAATTCCCACAAGAGCATCTTCTTCCAAAGAGAAAAGATTTTGCAGGGACCACGGTTTATGATGAAGGTCCTTTCGTTTCGTGCCGGACCACTCTCTGGTTGTGCTGCGTGTAGGCGCAGAAAACCTCTCCACAGGATACGTCGTTATGGGAAATCACGAGAGAGATAATGCTGTTGACTGGCCTTCTTCCATTCTTGTTGTGGATGATGATCGTGGCCTCCTGAAGCTCATGGGCGACTTTTTGGGGGCATTGGGTATCGTCTATGCCCTTGCTCGAGACGGGCACGATGCCATTGAGGTGCTCAAGTCTGCCGAATTTCCTTTGGTTTTTACCGATATGGATATGCCAAATGTCAACGGCATGGAGCTTATCTCCCATATCAATAAGAATTATGAGCGCACTGCCGTTGTCGCAATGACGGGCTATAGTGAGGAGTATGCCCTTGCTGATGTCATCTTGGCCGGTGCTGCCGATTATATGATTAAGCCGTTTACCTTGGA
The DNA here is from genome assembly GCA_028718985.1 of Desulfobulbaceae bacterium. Taxonomy (GTDB): domain Bacteria; phylum Desulfobacterota; class Desulfobulbia; order Desulfobulbales; family VMSU01; genus VMSU01. Next base: position 4,931 of record JAQUKQ010000062.1, read on the forward strand.
TGAGCTCAAGGCGAAAATAAAACGGGTGATCAGGGAGAGGGCCCTACTGCAACTCATGCAGCAGGAGGTCGCGGCCCGGCGCTACCATGAGAGAGATTTGAGTAAGCAGAAGAACTCGCTGCTCTCTCAAGTTCAACAGCAAAAAGAAGAGTTGTTGGAGACCAATGCAGCACTTCGGATCATTTTGCGACAGAGAGACATGGAGAAAAATGATTTGGCCGCTGATCTTACGAATCGGTTTTTGGAGGAGATTCTGCCGTATCTTGAAAAGCTTAAACACAGTCGCCTACAGCAATTTCAGCAGCAATATCTGGATATTGCCATGATGAATTTGGAGAATATCTTTACCCCTTCCGCGAAGAGCAAGACGTACAGATGTAAGCCCTTCACATCGATGGAGGCCAAGATAGTCAATTTGATCAAGCAAGGGAAAAAAACTAAAGATATTGCCTCTGTTCTGCAAGTGTCGCCAGGGACCATCCGAACGCACAGGGAAAATATCAGGAAAAAATTACAGATAACCAACACGCAAAAAAACCTCTATAAAACAGTCATATCCATCCTCTAGTGCGGAAGATCTTCTCTGCACTCTCTCCTTCTGGTGCGTAATTGCATTCCACAGTAATTTCTTTATAACTTAAGACAGTTAGGAAGTATAAAAGCCAAAAAAATGTCGTAGCTTGCTGGTCACGTTACGTCGTGTGGCGATCGAGCTGGTTTGCGGAGAAGGCTCCCTTGCCGCCTTGCTTGCTGCACTTGGCGGCGCGGCTTACTTGTCGTGGGGCTTTAGGCGTATTCTTGTTCGCGGAAGCTTCTCGGTAACGAGCAGTTCGCCGGTGCTGCAGTTGTGGTGGCCGGGATTGCTTCTTCAGGAGGGGGGCATGGAAAATTTCAATATTGTTGAGATACTCAAGCTTGGGCTGCCAGGATTGGTTTTCTTGTTGTCATTGTTTTCCTTTAAGTTGTTGTCAAAGGAGCAAGAGAAGAGTGTCCCAAATGAAAACATGTTGTGCTCAATCAAGATATTTATGATGATCAATGTGTTTCTTTCAATAATGACAATTTCAGCGCCACTTATTGATCAGAAATTTTTTGTTAAAGAAAAAATAATTAATGTTGAAGCAACATTAGGTTCAATCGCTATGGAAAAAGGGAATGCTGCTGTTTGTTACAATGTTCCATACGGCAATAGATATTTATTGATCAAAGATATAAAGACTGGACGGTTGATACAAGTCTTTGCCAGTAAGCCTATCCCTTGCGAAAGAGAAGAGCATATTAGTCTTAGTGATGAGGATGCGTCAATGTTGGGCTGGGACTCTACCGCCAGCGCCAGTGAGGTTGAAGTCGTTGTCGCACCAGCAGGGTGTAAATTTACAATCTAGTTAGGTGCGTTTGCTCATTTATGATCAATGGAGAGCCAATATGATTTGGAAAATCATGCTGCTGTTGCTCGTCTTTATGGTGTCGGCACATTTCGCAGTTGCGGATTGTGAATACAATGGTGCCCTCTATCCCGAAGGAACCGTTATTGGTCCTTACACCTGTCGTGGTAGTCAATGGAAAATCGAATAGTCTTTGTGCGGATCTAAGTGTCTGCGCAGTTACAGATGCGGAATGAGCTTTGAGCTTGGCTGGATAGAGCCGTCATCAACAACAAAGGACCAAAAGGAGAAAGCATCATGACAAAAAAAGCGTTGCTGGTAGGCATTAACGATTATGCCCCTGTCGGAGCCGGTGGCCCTGATTTGCGAGGTTGTGTGAACGATGTTCGCGATGTGGCTAATACTCTAAGTGTTCTTGGTGTTGTGTCTCCGTCCCCTCGAACGATGCGGATACTTACCGACGCAAGGGCGACTCGAGCAGCTATTATCACTGGGGTTAAATGGTTGATCAAGGGTGCCAAGAAAGGAGATGTACTGATTTTCCACTATTCTGGTCATGGCTCGTATGTTGCCGATGTGAGTGGAGATGAAGTGGATGGCAGGGATGAGACCATTTGTCCGCACGACTTTGCCACGGCCGGGATGATCAAGGATGATGACCTGCGTCTCTTGCTGGCTGGTCTGCCGGCTGGCGTTAACCTCGATATTATTTTTGATTCATGCCACTCCGGTAGCGCCACCCGCGCCACCCTGGACCCTGCACCAGAAGAACAGGTCCTCGTTTCTCGGTATATCGAGCCACCTATCGATTGGGGTTTCTTTGTCGATGCAGAGCCTTCGCTTCCCGTTCGTGGCCTGCTGAAAAGCAGGGCTTCAGAAGTAAAAAAAGCCGCTGTTGAGGAGGCAGGGCTTAATCATGTTCTCTGGGCCGGATGCCGGGATAACCAGACTTCGGCAGAGACGTTGATCGGCGGTGTCTACCGAGGTGTTTTTACGTACCATTTTTGTAAGGCACTGAGAGGCGCTGGTGTCGGGATCACACGAAAGCGTCTTGATGCCCAGGTGAGCACGAATATCCGAGGGGCCGGCTATTCGCAAATTCCACAACTGGAAGGGAGTAAGGCCTCTCTTGTCGAAATGGTTTTCACATAGGCATTTCAGGGCGTGAAGATCTTGCGTTTTCGGAGAGTAATTCCCTGGTGCCTCAAGAGTTTCCCATTTTGCGATAGATGCACCTTTCATCCGGTTAACAGGGGAGCATGAGATATGGACAGTGAAAAAATTAAGATGTTGCTGTTGATGCGAGGCAATGTTGGCAAGATGGTTGCTGAGCTTAAGTCTGCGCTGCGAAGGGCCTTGGCCGAGAAGGCGGCGATCTATCAGGGGCTTGCTGACGGAGAAGAGTTCGATGCCGACACAGAGACTGCCTTGCGAGCCTGGCAGTCGAGTGTCGGCTTGGTAGCCGATGGCATTGCCGGACCGCTTAGCATGTCAGCGCTGGGCAGTATGTCTGTCGCAAAGCTGGCGGTCACGGTCGATATCACTTCGGTGGGCAAGTTGTTCCCTTATACCAAGACGTCTAATATTGCCAAAAATCTCCCTTATGTAACCGCGGCGTTGGCGGCTTTCGAACTGACAGACTCCTCGATGATTGCCGTTGCTTTGGGCACCATACGGGCCGAAACCGAGGGCTTTGTGCCAATTGCCGAATTTGCTTCCCATTTCAATACCCTGGAGGGGCAGGGCGCCTTCAGCGCTTACGAAGGGCGGTTGGGAAACAAAAACACAGGTGATGGGGCGCGATATCGTGGCCGTGGCTATGTGCAACTGACAGGCCGTGATAATTACCAAAGGTTTGGTGCGCTACTGGGTGTCCCTTTGGAGGCCAATCCTGATAGTGCCTGCGCCCCTGAGGTTGCTGCGTGCCTGCTGGCCTGCTATCTCCACGTCAACAAGGAGCGTTTGCTCAAGGCACTGGCCAAGGGCGATTTGAAGGCCGTTCGTAAGGTGGTCAATGGCGGGAGTCATGGTCTCGATCGATTCTCTGAGACCTTCCGTCAGGCGCAAGCAATTTGGGGCGAAACGAGAGCTCTTGCTGGTGCGGTCAAGAAGGCTGTCGAGTCGCCACGAGCAACACTCAACGTGACGCGAGATCTAGCCGATCTGCGCGATCGGCAATACTTGCCGCCGCCTCGGTCGCTGCCCGAGCTCTTTCCTGAGAATGATCAGATCAAGCACTTCATCGGAGCCTACACCCAGGCAGGGCTCATCCTCGACCAAGGGCAGGAGGGGGCCTGTACCGGCTTCGGCTTGGCGTGCGTGATCAACTACCTTCGTTGGCGTGCGGCGGGGATGCCTACGAAATTTGAGTCGGTCAGCCCCCGTATGCTGTACCAGTTTGCCAGGCGTTTCGATGAATACGAAGGGGAAAATTACGATGGTTCAAGCTGTCGTGGCGCGCTCAAGGGTTGGTATCACAATGGTGTTTGTCTTGAGTCCAATTGGCCTTATGCCCCTGGGGGCAATTCCCTGCCACTGTCGGGCTGGGATAGCGACGCCGGCGAACGGACGTTGGGGGTGTATTACCGTATCGATCCCAAGGCGATTATTGATTTGCAGGCAGCAATCCATGAGGTTGGGGCAATTTATGTCTCCGCTTTTACCCATAAAGGGTGGGATAAGGTAAGGGCGAGTGCAGATCGACTGACCTCGCATGCCGATCTGCCGGTGATTGAGTATGACGGCAAACCTTCGCGCAGCGGTGGACACGCCTTTGCCCTGGTTGGTTTCAACCGAGTTGGCTTTGTGTTGCAAAACTCCTGGGGGAACAAGTGGGGGGCTGGCGGTTTTGCCGTCATCAGCTACGAGGATTGGCTGGCGCATGCCATGGATGTTTGGGTGGCCGCCATGGGTGTGCCAGGAGTGGTTGCCGGTCGTCTCGCCTCGGGCACGGTGGCGAATACGGCAGCCGTGTACGCAGCCTCGCATGCCAACTGGTGGGATGAGGGGACGGCCTACCAGCATAGTATCGTCTTGGGCAATAACGGTTGCGTTAATCGTTTCGATAAACTGGATGGGGTCTCTCGCACCCTGCAGCATCAAGGATGTGTTCTGCCAGATGCCTGGTTCAGGCAGAATCAGCATGAAAAGAAGCGCTTGGTGATCTATGCGCACGGTGGCTTGAATAGTGAAAAAGACGCGATTGGGCGTGCCCAGGCTATGGGGCGATATTTCTTGGGGAACGGTTGCTATCCGTTGTTCCTGGTGTGGAAGAGCGGACTGCTCGAATCTTTTACAAACATTTTGTCAGAGAAGATCAACTCTGGGGCTGCCGCCATGGCTGGCGGGTTCGCAGATTGGCTAGTCGACAGGATCTCTGACCCGGTGATTGAAAAAACGATTGGTCGGCCATTCGCTCGTCCCCTCTGGAGTGAGATGAAGGAAAATGCCGAGCTTGCTTCGGAGAGCAGGCGTGGTGGCGACCTGCTAGCCACGGCTCTTCGTTCTTTAGCGGATAGTTGGGGGGATAGCTTTGAGGTGCACCTCATGGGGCATTCGGCAGGTTCGATCATCTTGGGGAGATTCTTTGACAATCTGGCTCAGAAGGGGCTGATCCCCGCGGTCAAGTCGGTTCAGTTGTACGCTCCAGCCTGTAGCGTTGCCTTTGCCAACCGTTATTATGTCCCGCAGACTCAAGTCATGAACAATCTTTACCTGGAGATTTTGGCGGATCAGCGTGAGCAAGATGACAACGTGGCGCAGATCTATCGGAAATCGCTGCTCTACTTTGTCTCCAACGCACTGGAGGCGGATCTGCGTATGCCGATTCTCGGTATGGAAAATGTGTTCAACCCAAGCTATGGCGGGTGGGATGGTTCCTCGGCGACTGCGGCAACGCTTACGATGTGGAGAAAGGCTGTGGAGGCAAGCAAGTTGAAGTCCCGTCTGACTGTCCATAAGGAGGAGAAGATTGTTACCCGGCGAGGGAATGGCGCTGATTTGCCGCAGAAGACCGAGAGTGCATCGCATGGAGGGTTTGACAATAATGTAGCGATTGTCAGCAAGTCGCTCGAGAGGATCACCGGCATGAGGGAACTCGATCTGCCGGTTGATGATTTAGTTGGCTTTTAGCAGTGGTGTTGGGCATGTGCCTGTAATTGGTTGAGAAAAATATGAAAAAAGGAGGTTGTTATGGCAAACGGAACAAGTTCAGCGGTAACTGAAGCGGCACGACTCGATGAGATTGGTTTCCCCGAGTTCACCTGTAAACTGGTAACGGACGTTTTTGATGCTCTTGTTGCGGCCAATATCAGGCAGACTCAAGCCTATGTCGAGCTTTTGAAGGCGGTGGCTCTATCTCTCAAGGACTACATCAACAACACCAAGGATGATATCAGCGGCGAAGAGATTCTGCAGTTTCTGGCGACGGTAATGCCACCGGCAAATCCAGGAACGACGCAGGATACGACCAAGATCAAGACGGGAACAACCCTTGACGCAGCCGATGTCACAGCTTTGAATAAGGAGTTGCGGGTGGCAAATGCCGAACAGACCGACGATAATGAGGTGGCGACCGCAGGCCAACTGGATGACGCCAAGGTCAAGGTGATCTGCGACGCAGTGGCAGTTCGTTTAGCCGCCAACAAGTACGATCTCTTAAAAGAGATGGTTAAGCAGGGCATCCTCCGTATTGTGGTGGAAAGCGGCAAGATCGAAACGCGTTTGACTTTCACCACTTACGGCTCAAGCTTCTATCAGAGGGATGCCAGCAGTTATCATCGCGACTCGTTTGCCTTCAGGGCCTCGGCCCGGACTGGTGGACTGGTGTCTCTGTGGTGTAAGGCCTCGGCCTCTACCTCCTTTAACAGCATCAACATCCGCACGTCGAAGGAGACCCAGAGGGATATTTCAGGAAGCCGAGTTGAGATCTTTGGTGGTGTAACCCTGAACATCAAGACCGATTATCTGCCGTTAAACACGTGAGGTGACGCGTTATGTCCGTAGACACACCGGTAGAAGTCGGTTTTGCTGAATTTATTGCTCGCTTGATGTCGGAGGTTTTTGATGCGGTGATCACAAGTCAAGTGGATCAAGAGCAGCGGTATGCCATGATGCACGTTGCGGCTTCGTTGTCGGCAGCAGAGTACCGGAATCAATATATCAGTGATGATGATGTGGATGCCGAGTTGAGGCGTCTCTTCCCTCCGCGCTCGGTGGATAATGAACATCCGCATATGATTTGGGAGAAAAGTCCCTATACGCCAGCAAAGGGAGAAAGAGAAGAGGACCCGCCGGTTTTTGCCACAATCGGTGTGACTCTTGATAAGCGGGATATTGCGGAGGTTGATGGTGGTTTGGGACTTGGGGCAGGCGCGGTGCAAAAGATTATTGAGGCAGTGGCCATGACTTTGGCTGAAGGCCAGCTTGCTCTCTCCAGACAGCTGGTTGGCCGCGGACTGCCGCGGGTAGTGGTTGATGCCGGTAAAATCAATGGCAAGCTTACCTTTAATTTGACGACGAATAGCTCAACCCCGGAACCGGTAGCAAGTACCCCACGGGCTGCTGCTGTTTTGAGTCGATTGGACATCCCGCAGGCGTCAATATTCAGTCTTCCCAAGGCGCGGATATTGCCTAATGTCAAGCTGATGGTCAAACAAGCCGATGCCACCTCGCCGCAAAGCTCTCAGGTCAAGGCGAATGTCTATGGTGAGGTGGAGATAACCTTTAAGACCGTGACATGAGTAACGATGAGATTAGCGCATCACTAGGGGACTTTGCCTCAGTTCTTGTGCGGGAGATATCCCAGTCGTTGCTTCTTGCCGCAACGGACGCGCCTCTGGTTCAGGTGCATACTGTACGCATCCGATTTGGACAGGCAGCAGTCGAAGAGGGCGATAGCTCCCTGCTCGCTGAACGTTACCCTTTTCTGGAAAACGGTTGGCAAGTGGAGATGGAGATGGACGGCAAGGTGCAGGCGCAGCTGGCGGGTCAGCCCTTGTTGTCAACCGATCCGGGGCGGCCGCTGTTGGCGGTCTTTGGGGATATGCCGCTCATCAGTCTCAAAGGAATCAATACCGAGTGGGCGAAGTTCTTCGATTTGCTGGGGGTTACCACGATCAGTGCCTTGGCCGCCCTGAGTCAAAGATCATTGAGTCTTGCGATAGAGCGGAAGCGTTCGGTGAAATTGTGGGAGTACGTTGGTAAGGCCAGGATGCTTGAACTCTGTATTCCGGCCCTGCCCGCAACTCCCTTGGATGGCAAAAGCATATACGCCTTGCATCAGATGACCCCGGCAAAAATTATCGACGCTATGGGGAGAAGAAAACTTTCGACTCGTGAGGCCGACATGCTGATGGCGTTGCTCTCCATCCTTGCCGTTGCAATCGATGGTAGTGTCCTCAGGGGAGTCACTTTGGGGCAGCTTTTGCTGGCACCTCCCCCTGGCACGCCGAGGGGTTGAAGTTCGGAAGCAGCCGGCTGAGCCTTTCATGTCTCCTGGGGAAAGACGTTTGAGGCAGGGCAAGGTCAATGACAATCGTTGCTGTTTTGTGAGAAATTCAGTGTGACAACTCCGTTGCACCGACAAACTGTCAATCTGGAAAAGGAGAACAGATCATGGCAAAAAGCACCCTGAAACCGGTAGAACTTGCAGCACTCAAGGCAACGGCACGGACGTTGCCGGAGGACATCCTTGCAGATCGCATTCAGAAGAAAGATGGGAGATACATCTTTCGCGCCATGCGAAGGACTAAGCGTTCGTTTGCCGGAAGGCTCGATGTCGACGGGACGCACGATCTCTTCGCCTCCCCACAGTTTGAGTTCAAAGAGATTACGCTGATCAGTCCAGAGGATTTTGAGTATACCCCGAAACTGACCGAAGCGGACAAAAAGGCTGCGGCACCGGTAGTTGCCAATTTGGCGAAGTATAAGACCTATTTTGCCCAAGACCTTGGGTTGTTGACACCTAACGCAATCATTGCTGATGCCGAGGCTGCCGGATTGCCATCGGTGATCGATCATCGCGTCAGGCAGTCGCCGGTCAAAGACCAGGGTGGGCGTGGTACCTGCGTTTCACACGCCGTAATGGGTCTGCTAGAGGCGTACGCCCATATCGATGATGATTTGTCGGAACAATACACCCACTATAAATTCAACGAGTTCCTTGGCCGTCCTCATAATCAGGATGGGGGGCTGAAGACGACTGATGCCGCGCCATTTTTGGCGCGCAATAATGGGCGAGTCTGCCTGGAGCGGGAATGGCCCTACATCCCGCAGCAGGCGACGATAAACGCAATGGTGGCAAATGGCACCTATGCGCCACCGCAGGCGGCTATCAATAACCAGCGGTTTGGGATTGGGGCTTACAAAATCATTGAAGATACCGGCCTGACAGGAGAGAGTATCAAAAATACGCGGTATCTTGAAGCGCTTCTTTTTCAGGGCTACAATATAGTTTTTGGCTGTTACGCCTCGTGGGACGACAAGGATAATAATGGAGTCCTTGATCCCATGCTTACAGCCCAGGGGAGTCCTGTCAGCACGGCTGGACACGCGATGCTTATCGTGGGCTATGACCGGACAAAGCAATATTTCATCGTAAAGAATAGTTGGGATACGACTTGGGGCCACAATGGCTATGGGTATTTTAGTTACAACTTTTTTAGGGCCTGTGCCAAATACGGTTTTGTCGTCGACAGTGTTGTTCCTGCTGAGCCGCCGTCACCCTTGCCGCGTAAACTTTTCACGGCACCCTTTGGTGTCAATAAAATCAGCAGATCGAGCTTGCGCGCCGCGATGGTCTTTTTTAAGACATCGTCAGGGAGATTTGCCGTTGCTGAGGTTTATGCTGGCGACAATCTTTACCTCAGAAACTTACGGGTGTACAATGCCGACGGGAGCATGCACCTTGAGAGGGATAGTGTGATCATTCGCAGCTCCTATCTGTGCGATTTGGATACAGCACGCGAAACGACTGCCAATGCAGATTTCTGGTGGGAGGGCGTGCGGCCTGGGGTGCATTTCCTCGTGCCGCGGAATGGTGCGTCGGCCTGCATTGCGTATGATTTCGCCTCAATGACTGCCGCTAATATCCTTGCCATGAATCTAACGACAACGGCAGTTGACTCGCGGATTCTGCACTATGCCGTCATTGCAGGCAAAACAACAAGCGGCCGTCTCTTCAAGATAGTGGCCCATGCCAAGCCCGGCAATATCTTGCAGTTGTCGTATGCCGAGGTGTTTAATGCCGATGGTTCTCGGCACAAGTACGGACAGGTCATCAACGTTCCTTCCTCATGGACTTATGATCTTGATAATTTGTCGCTTTCTGGCGGAACGAATGCTGATCTCTGGTGGCATGTACTATCAAGCAATGTCGGTTTTCTTGAGCGGTATTCAACAGCGAAAATTCGTTTGATATGGAGTTTGTAAGGGGGAGGGATCATGGTGGATTACCGGGCTGGCGTGGTTGAGAAAATCGACATGAAAGTCGGTGAGATCCGCACCCTTGAGTCGTTGCGCCAAGCGGTTGTACCACCATATGTGATGATTGTCCCTTTCTTGGAGTTGCCAGGCGCTGTTGAACTTCTTCGCCAGGACGGCCTTGATGAGGATGGGGTTCACGGGGGAGTGTTTACCTTGCGAGCAGTGACGGCGGGGGATGGCGAGCTGCGTCTTGGTTTCCGGGACCTGCGAGGGGGGGATATCGTGATCGAAAAAAGGATCCACGTTACTGTGCGGTAAGATTACAAGAAGATTTTTATTGTGCCACAGGGCAGGGAGACGTTTGCTGTTTCTCTGCCCTTTTTTGTAGTGATCCGGCAGTATGCAGGAATCTTTCGACACGTCCGGAAAACGTGTCAAATGTGCTAATGTCGAGCATCACCAGATTTGAGTTGTCATGAGCCTGCCTGGCGAGGGGCTTGGCGTGCAGGCTTGTTTCCTGCCATCCTCTTTCTGCTCTTAGCCGGAGTCGTTGCCGACCCACTCACCGCTTGGCTCAACTCCGATCTCTTGTTTGGAGACCTGCTCTTCCCTGTTATCTCCCTTTCTGTGCCATAGTTCTGTTTGCAGGGAGTCTTCTCTTGCGTTTTCAGCAAATTGCCGGCTTGGGGCAGTTGTCCGTAATTTGATTTCTTTCGGGGTGTTGCCTCCTGGTTGGTCACTGCTGTTGCAACTCGTATTGTTTTGACTTTAGCTGGGGTTGGCCCTGTTTTTTTTGGCGATTACCCCAGTTGACCAGCCCTGCCGTCATCGTTCCCGCCGCTTGCCTCGATCTGTAGCGCTTTCTCCATTTAGGGCGGCTGCTTCCGGAAGCAAATGAAGGTTCTTTCCTAAAAAATCAGCGGCCTTTGTTCTGCTCCTCCAGAATTACCCGAAAAGGGTTGACCCTTGTTGCTTGATTTTGCTATACTTTGTAAGTCTTGTATTAAACACTCATGCTTGTGGTCTCACTGAGAAGTTTCCCCTGCAGTCTTTTTCTCTTCAAAAGCCCTTGTCTCTACGGGTAGAATCTTTTTGTGTCGGCCTTATCCTCTCTTGGATAACTGACAGCCTTCGTACACTCGTTGGTTTGGTTCATATCTGCCGCCCTTCATTGCCCTGTTTTTGGGTGACCACATGAGTGGCGCATTCTCCCCGTAATGATTTGAAGTCTCAGGGCTGTTTTCATTGGAGCAAGTCCTTTTCCGGTTTGCCGCAAGCCTTTTCAGCAATCAAAATATTTTGGGAGAATGTCATCATGAAACGAGTTGTCATGGCACTTATTTTCATTCTGTTGGCCACGACCGTCTCGCACGCCGCGATGGTGAGTATTCGTGGGCAACAGGTCAATATGCGTTCTGGTCCAGGAACCAACTACCCTGTCTTGTGGGAGTTAGGTGCAGGGTTTCCATTGAGAACAATCAAACAGCAAGGGAAATGGCTGCAGGTGAAGGACTTTGAGGGCGATACCGGGTGGGTGTTCAAAAGGTTGACGTCCAAGACGCCAACGGTGATCGTCACAAGAAAAATTGTCAATATTCGGAGTGGCCCCAGCACCAAAAAATCAATTGTTGGCAAGGCTGAATATGGGACTGTCCTGAAGGTTGTTACTCAAAACAAGGGGTGGGTCAAGATTCAACAGCAGGGGAGACATGTCGGGTGGATCAGAAAGAATTTGGTTTGGGGATGGTAAGAAAAGGTGAGAAGGCCATTGCAGGGAAAAACATAGCAATTTGAAGAGCCAAGGCGGCGAAAGGAGTCGAAGAGCAAGAATGCACGAGGTAACTTTTAACGCCTCGTAAGGTCGCTTGGACTCTTGGTCGCACCATCCGTGTCTGGTAATGGAGCTCTGGCTTGATTGACGGGGGGTACGATTTTTGCCGTAATACAGCTATAATTTCAACAAACAATACCTGGATAAGATTGGTTGACATTGGACTGACTTTTGACCATGATGAATTGATGATGTTCGAATACAATCAAGGCAGGGGATGATCATGGATCTGTTCAGGCAAAACGAGGGGTCGTTTGGCGGCGATAGGAGTAATCTCACCTTATTGCAAAAGGCGGCTGGTCAGGGTGATGCACGGGCGCAGAGCTTATTGGGCAATCTGTATGCCGAAGGCCTTGATGTCCCGCAAGATAATGCGCTGGCTGTCACTTGGTACCGGAAGGCCGCCGAACAGGGGGAGGCAACGGCGCAGTACAATTTGGGGAATATGTACACCAATGGTCATGGCGTGCCACAGGACTACGTTCAGGCTGTTTTCTGGTATCAGAAAGCGGCGGATCAAGGGCAGATCAATGCGCAGTATAATCTAGGTTTTATGCTCGCCAAAGGACAGGGCGTCTCTTGTGATTATGAGCAGGCCGCCTTCTGGTACAGAAAGGCGGCTGAGCAGGGGCATGCAAAAGCGCAGAGTAATCTCGGGAATATGTATGCCAAAGGGGAAGGTTTGCCGCAGGACAATGAACAAGCCGTTGCCTGGAACAGAAAGGCGGCCGTCCAGGGGAATGCCAGTGCGCAGTTTAATTTAGGCAACATGTATAACACTGGGAAAGGCCTGCGCCAGGATTATGTGCAAGCGGTGGCCTGGTACAAAAAAGCGGCCGATCAGGGAGTTGCCGAGGCACAGTATAATTTGGGTGTTATGTGTGACAGTGGCCACGGGATCTCTCGAGACTATGAACAGGCTGTCTCGTGGTATAGAAAGGCCGCCGAACAGGGATATGTTGCGGCGCAAGCAAATCTGGGGAATATGTACGCCCGGGGAGATGGTGTCTGCCAGGATAACGAGCAGGCTGTTGCTTGGTACAGAAGGGCAGCGGAACGAGGGAGCGCCAGCGCGCAGTTTAATCTAGCCCTTGCCTATCTCAACGGTGAGGGTGTCAGCCAAGACAATAAACAGGCCAGCGACTGGTTTCGAAAGGCGGCTGATCAGGGAGTGGTCGAGGCGCAGTACAACCTGGGGGTCATGTACGGCAAAGGGCTTGGCGTCGCTAAGGACGAGGTGACTGCCTGCGCCTGGTATTGCACGGCGGCAGCGCAAGGAGACAGGGACGCTGCCACGGAGAGAGACTTTGTAATTAAGAGGCTCACCTTTGAACAGTTGACAGAGGCCTTGGCCCTTGCTGCCAAGCTTCAAGTACAGACCGTTCGTCAGTAGATTGTCTAAGGCCACGCAATAATCTTTTCAGGTTTTCGGTGTGCCGATGTATGAGGAGACGGCATCTTCCGCCTCTCCTTTCAAGTCAGCAAGGACTTTGATGCCACGGACGCGAAGCTCCTCACGTGAAGATTCGTCAATACCTCCACAAATCAGGGTGTCAACATTGAGGTCGGCCAAGCGCCGTACCTTCATCATCGGCATGTGGTCTCGAATGGCTTCGGTATGCTGCTCGTTTATGGTGCTCTCTGAACTTGTTACCAGCATAAAGTCCAGGGTGCAGTCAAACCTGGGCGAGACTCGTGAGCCAAAAAGGGCAACCGCTGTTGTCGTCATAATCTGTGTCCTCCCTTTGCTTTGTTAAACAACAGCTCTTGTATTTACCTCGTAGCGCCTCACTTTGCGAAACGGCGAGTTGTTTGCGGTCCCTGTGACAGTCGTTCTTGTTTCGGCAGGGACGTTTGCACTTCATAACTGCAACAGTAGTGCCAGTATGAGCTGTTGTGTGCTGGTTGGCTGATCTGCAGGTTGTGATGCATTTCTGTTGGGCGGGAGGGGGCGGTGTCTGGCCAGTGATTCTACAGGCTGCTCCTCAACTCACTGTCAACTTTCTAGCCGCAAGGAAGGACTGGCTGGGGCCCTTAATGAGATGGACTTTGCGGGTACGTCATGCTCGGGCATCATTGCATATTGCATAAATGCAACCATGCAATGCCGCAAATTGCACAATTGCAAACAGTGGTGGCTGCTTTCTTGTCTTTTGGTTGTTGGGCTCCTTCCTGTCTATGTGCTGTGCTAGGCTCTGTTTGATCGGCTACGGGGGTAGGTGGATGGCCGTCTTGTTGTCCAAGTTGGTGAGGGTTTTTTGATTCTGTGATTTTTGGCATCGTAATTGCTCTGTTAACGAGGCAAGAGTAGAGAGCGTGAGAGAGAAGAAACACGGGAAAGGAAACACACAAACCAAGGAGGTGTGCCATGAAAACTACAGAAACTACCCAAAAAATGAGTGCAGAGAAGAAAACCGCTTTGTGTATCGTGATGTCAATGTTCTACTTTGCCATGTTGGCCTATCCTTTTGGTGTTGCCATGGAAGGGTATGTGTGGCAGAAGGCGGTTATCGCCGGGGTCATTTTTTTCGCCATTTCCATTCCCGCCTGGATCATTAATCTGAAACGGGAGTTCTATGATGGGGCACAGGTTGAAGGCACGGTTGAGGATATGCTGGAAAACGAACTCGATCTTTCTGCCCCCAGCAATCTCCCGAAGGTGAGTAAGATCGGTGAAATGGCGAGAATGAACAAGTGGTTGACCCTTGAAGATATTGCCCAGATCCTTTTTTGCCAGGGGGGCGAGTGTGGCAGTAAGTTTGGGCAGATCGCCATCAAGAGAAATTATCTCACACCAGAACAGGTTGAGACACTGCTGGCCATGCAATCGGCTAAGGCATGATGCGGCGAGTAGCAGG
>JAQUKQ010000063.1 GCA_028718985.1 Desulfobulbaceae bacterium
CGGTTCTTTTCTCCGAGGTCTATCAGACTTATTTGGAGCGGCTTAGGCCCATTTTAGCCAGGCCTCTGTTGACTGGTTACGATTTGATTGAGACCCTGCATTTGACGCCGGGGCCGTTTTTTAAAGAGATTCTTGAGGCCCTTCTTGAGGAGAGGGCTGTGCAGCCGGAGATGGATAAGTTGCAGGCCTTGGAGTGGGCAAGGGGGTATGTTGTCCGGCACCGCGAGGTTTGATCGATCAAGGTTAGGTTGTGCTAGTTGGCAAGAGCCTTAAAACATCCTTTTTTTCCAGAGGATGAAGCCGGCAATGCTGGTAAGGGATGCCGACAGCACCAGCACAAACCAAAAGCCGAGAGGTTGTTGCAGCAGGGGGACACCGACATTCATCCCCCAAAAGCTGGAGATTAGAGTGGGGATGGAGATTAGGATGGTGATGGAAGCCAGCAGTTTCATCACCTGATTCAAATTGTTGGAGATAACTGAAGTGAAAGCATCCATCATGCCGCTCAGGATATCCGAATACATCTGCACCATCTCAAGGGCCTGGCGATTTTCGATGATACTGTCTTCGAGAATGTCTTCGTCCTCTTCATATTGAGGGAGGAGGTGCTGAAGTGCGCTGTTCTTTCTTAAGCGCAGCAGGCGTTCCAGCACCTGACCGTTAGAGCGTAAGGCCACCGTGAAGTAAGTGAGACCTTTTTCCATGTCGAAAAGTTGGAACACCTCTGCATTGTTCATTGAATCCCGGAGATGGCGCTCAATGACATCGGTTTGGCGGTTGATCTGGTGGATGAAGCGCAGGTAGACTTTGGCGGTCTTGTAGAGGATTTGAAACAGGAAGCGGGTGCGCTTTCCGGTGTTGTAATAGGCCGGGGCGCCGGGGCCGACAACGTTGCCGGGCAGAATTTCGGTCTCTTCAAGAGAGACGGTGATGACTTGATTCGTGGTAAGGATAATGCCAAGCGGCAGAGTGTCATAGAGATCAGGGCCGCGCAGGATAGGGAAATTTGTGAGGACCAGCAGGCAGTTATCTTCGATTTCAATACGGGAACGTTCCTCGGCGTCGAGTGCGGCCCGCAAGAAGTCTTCCGGCACCCCGGTTGCCGCTGAAACGGCATCTATTTCCTGAGGGGTAGGGTTGACCATACGGATCCAGGAACCGGGGATGGGCTCGTTGCTGGCGACGATTTGTAACTGATGGTCAAAGCGTTTGTAGACGGTGAACATACCGTATATCTCCAATCTGGGGCGGAGTCTTGTGTTGCCTATCCCAAAGGGCTGAGGGGCGTTTTATGGGCAACTCCGGAGATATCAACTGTGATGGGAGTTGTCGAGAGGGAACAGGGCAGGAAAGAGGTGATACGGGAATCAGGGACATGCCCCATCCCCTGAACATAAAACCTACACGACGCTCTTTACCTGTTTAGGGAAAGCCCTGTCAATCGAAAAATGGTGATCATCGGAGACGTGCCGTGACTCTAAAACGACCGACACGGGTAAATTCTAAGGCCGTAACTCAAGTGAGGAGAGGGGTTGAACGATTTCCTGAAAGTGGGGTTTATGTTATGACTTGGAGTGTTTTGTCGAAGCTTTGCGGGGCATGCTGACCCCTACAAGAGAGCGAGGTTCGGCAACCATCTCTTCGAGCAGCCGGGCTTGGTCGTTGACATGGTGAGCGGTTTCTAGTGAAGACGAGGCCTCTGCGGCATTTTGTTGGACGAGTTGATCCTGATGGTTCATGGCGAGATTGAGTTGCGAGATCCCAAGCGATTGCTCTTTTGATGCCCATGGCGGTTGCCTGCTCAGAAAGGTTGTCAGGCCCTTTCTCCGTAGCTCAACTAATGTGCTGCCGGAGAGAGGGGCTGGGGGAATGTGTTGGCTTGTCTGAAGTCGTATCCAAATCCTTCACCGGCGCTCAGCGCAAATGGTTAGAAGGCGTAGTTTTTGGGGTCGATGCCGCCCTTGGCCATCATTTCCAAGGGGAAGTCGAGACGGGACTGATCGAACGGCACCATTTCAGGAGCGCCAAAGGCATCTTTTGAAGCGATGGCCGCTTCGGTGATTTTGGCTTGCAGGTCAGCAGGGATGGCTTTGGAGGCTGTCAGGACATTGTCCGGATTTTTTTCGATTGAGATTCCTGGTATCCTGTACATGTCAAGAGTTGCATACTTTCCCTTATTCTTTTCCCACCACCAATTTTTGACCACACCAGCCTTGGCCTTGCCGGCGAGGACTGCGGCACAGGAGGCATCATGGTTGGGGACGGCAATACTCGCCTTGCCTCCAGTTGCAGCTTTGGCTGCTGTTTCACCGGAAGAGGCGCCTTTGGCGTAAGAGATTTCCGCCGGGGAGTTCTTAAGGATGGCCTCAGGGTCACTGCCTTTCGGGTAGACGAGGACACCGCTATAGAGATCTTCCCCGTCGATATTTTGTACCAGGGCGGTGCCAAGATCCTTGGCCTTGATGATTGCTTGTACAAAAGAGCCGACGTAGACCAGATTTTGGTCGGTGCAGGCAAAGGCGGTGAGGATTTCAGGGTAACTTTTGGCGATTCTAGGTTTGATGGTGATGCCACTTTTTTCGGAAAGGGCCTGGGTGATGGCTTGTACTTTTGCTGGGTTTTTTCTCCACTCGGGTGGAAACCAGCAGCTCATCTCTGCGGCAAGGGCAGAGGTCAGCATCATCGCACAGAGCATGACGGCGGTGATGCTGACGGCGAGATTTTTTTTCATGACTTCGTTCTCCAACGCTTATGGTGAATGACAACTCCTTTCGATTCCGATAGTTCTTGTCAAGAAAGACATGGGACTAAATAAGCGTATCATAACGGAGATTGTATTTGCAAAAAAAACTGTGGGCTGTTTTTTTATCAACCAGCTTTCGCTGGTTGTAAATCTTGTTCGATCAATGTGCAGGTGGAGCAGGATTGCTGCTGTGCAACGTGACCATGGTGTCGCTTTGAATCGTCTGTTGACAGCGCTACGAATTTGTAATATCTGCATAGGGTGTTACTCGTTGGTTTTGGGAGAAAAAACTGGTATAAGTCGGCAAGTGTCGGCCTTGGATCTGGGGCTTCACGGCTTTCATTTATGGAAGTGAAATTGAGCGATAAATTTTAGGCAGGGGGATGCTATGCCTCGTTTGGTGCGGATAGTCCAAGTAGTATGCTTTTTTCTTCTTATGGCTTGTGCCGGGGTAGTTCAGGCAGGTGCGGACTACGTCGATAATCAAGATGGCACGATCTCCGATCCCCAGCATGGCACCATGTGGCAGAAGGGCGATGATGGTATCGAGCGCTCGTGGCAGGAGGCCTTGACCTATTGTGAGAACTTGGAGTTTGCAGGGCATGATGATTGGCTACTGCCCAAGGCGTATCAGTTGGAAGGTTTGATCGATACGGCCAATTCACCGGCCATTGCCCCGGTGTTTGCTGTGAAGGCCTCGTATTATTGGTCGGCAACCGGCAGCACAAGCAGCACGGATTCGGCGAAATATGTCAATTTCTTTTATGGTAATGCCTACACGAACAACAAGAGTAAACCGTATTATGCCATTTGCGTTCGGGAAGCGACGTCCCTGCCAGGCAAGGGTTTGGCCGCTGTGTTCACTGGTGCCCCGGAGGGAGGCAAACAGTTATCTATCCGTTTTACGGCAACGATTACTGGTGGGAGTGAGCCGTACTTCTATGAGTGGGATTTCGGTGATGGAAGCACTTCAGGCGCCAAGAGTCCAACGCACGAGTTCGCGAAAGATGGCCAGTATAAGGTGCTGCTGACCGTTTCAGATAATGATGGGGCAATCTTCGTAACAAACCAGCAGCTGAATTTGCCGCTTGCCGATATTCCGGCTGTTGGGGCAGAGAAGGAAGAGTCTGCCGCCACTGCAAGCGACGTTAAAGACAAGGTGCCTGTTGTTGCGGAGGCAACTCCTCCTGGCACTGAACCAGCGGTCAAGGATGAGGGCGAAGACCAGAGGGCCGGGAAGCCGGAGGCTTTGCCATCTCGTTTGCCCGAGGATTCAGGGCGTGGCAATGGTGGGCAAGAGCGCGCTCCCGGCAAGGTTTCATTAGTCTCTCCAAATGCAGCGCTGCAGGGGTTTGTCGATTTGTCGGCCAGCGGGCAGGGGCCTACTTTCAAGGATGGGGCTCTTGGGCATGGCCTGCTGGCCTACTCATTTGCCAATGCCATGGCAGGTGACGGCGACTGGAACAAGGATGGTTCCGTCACCTCCAGCGAGGTGCAGGCCTATCTCGATCAGGCGATTAAAAGTCTCTCCAAGGGGCAGCAAAAACCCGTGGCCACTGCGGAGGGCGCGGATTTTGGCATCTGTGCCTCTCAGGGTGGCAGCACCTATGTCCTGGCCTTGGGCATAGCTCGTGATCTTGCCGGTAAATCACTTGTCGCCGGGCAGGATGCCGAGTTGGTGCGTAAGGCGGTGGAGGAAAAGTGTCAGCGCACTAAGACCATGATGTTGACGGCGGATCACGCCAATCGCCAGGATATTTTGCAGGCACTTTTACAGATTGGTTCGATGGTCACGGCAAGCGATACGCTTATTGTCTATATCGGTGCTGCGAGTGGTCAGGAGAATGGACGGCTCAACTGGTATGTCAATGATACGCAAAAAGAGCTGCCGTCGCTTACCGGTATTTATCATGATGACCTTGTTCAAGTGTTGAAGACTATGCCGATTGCACATCTATTGGTGCTAGGCGAAAAGAATTGAGTTGAGTGAGGCCTTTGAGGTTTTTTTACGCATGAGCAGGCAATGGCGGTCCGTAGGCGTCACGAGAGTCCCTGGAGGCGAAGTTGTTGAGCAGTTAAATGAAGCTGAAAATGATGAGGCACGATATGCAACAAATCCAAGCTGAAGTGGCCGGCTATTCTGGACGGATTTTGTCTGGCAACTACTCTGAAAAACTGAAGAATCGGGTGAGGGAGCGGCTTGCTGTCCTCAAGGAGTTTGTTCGGCTCAATCCTCCTGTTATCCCCTACCTCTGCGCGTGGCAAGAGGATGACAGAATTATCTGGTACGAGTTTGCTGGAGAGGGCTTCTGTGAGCTCTTGCGTTGCGATTGCCAGAGTCTGGCACAAGAGCTGCGATCCGCTATTGTTGATCGGCGGGTCTACCAATACACCGATGTCGAGCATCGGGTGGAAGAGAAGATCATCACCCGGGATGAGTTGCGCGGTTCATGGAAGGGGTTGCGGCGAGAGGTTGAAAAAAGTGGCAAGGTCGAGGCAATTTACAAGGTAAAAGTGACGGAAGAGAGCCATGTCTGGTTGAAAGACCAAGCGACAGTCGAGGATTTTGACAAGGATGGAATCTGTCTGTCTACCGGTTTTTTAACCGATGTCTCCAAGGAGATGGAGCTCAAAGATCTCTTCGAAAAGATAGGCTACATCGATGAGTTGACCAGACTCCCCAAACGCTCCATCCTGGATCGGATGCTGGAGGTCAATATCGGTAATTTCCAGCGCAAGAATATCGATGACTTTGTCTTGATGATGATCGATGTTGATCATTTCAAGGTGGTGAACGATACCTATGGTCATCTGGCCGGTGATTACGTCTTGGCCAACCTGGCCGAGGTAATGACTGCCACCACGCGTAAGCAAGACGAGATCGGCCGCTACGGCGGCGAAGAGTTTTATGGCTTTACGGTGGGTACGATTGCGCTTGGCCTGAAGTTTGCCGAACGTCTGCGTAAGAATGTCGAAAAGGCCAACTTTGTTTACCAGGGACAGAAGATTCCTATCACTGTCTCAATTGGTCTGGTGTCGGCTACGCAGTTGGGTGAGGCGAAGGATTTGTCGGTGGATCAGCTGATTTTTGCCGCGGACAAGCGCCTCTATGCGGCAAAGCATGCGGGCCGAAATCGGGTTGTCTCTGAGTGAGTTGCCGGGAGAATTGATGGATTTTGCAGAGGTCGTTCAGTTCCATGGGCATATCTGCCCTGGTCTGGCCATGGGTTTTCGGGTGGCAGTGGTCGCGGTACGGGAGCGTGCCTCCTGGCGGGCGGGAGATGAAGAGTTGTTGGCGATTGTTGAAAATAACTCCTGCGCTATTGATGCCATTCAAATGGTAACTGGCTGCACGGCTGGTAAGGGGAACCTCGTTTTTCGTGATTACGGCAAGCAGGTCTACACCTTTATTCGTCGTGCTGATGGGGCCGCGCTACGGTTGGCGATTTGTTGGACGCCGCCAGCAGACGATGCGCAGACTGCCGATGCCTTCCGACGCAACAGCACCGGGGAGAGATCGGCTGCAGTCATGAGTGTCATTGCTAATCGCAAGGGTGAGAAGGCCAAGGCTATTCTGGCCGCCGATGAGTGTGATCTCTTCTCCATCACAAGGCCTACGGTGCCGTTGCCGGCAAGGGCGCAGGTCTACAACACGGTGACTTGTTCAGTCTGCGGCGAAAGGGCCATGGAGCCTAAAACCGCGCGGCAGGACGATGGCAGCTGTCTTTGTATCCCCTGCCAGGAGCGCCAAGCTTCCTGATCTTTTGTAATTCCTGTCTGGCTCTTGTCGAAAAACGTGGTGCTCATGGAAAGTGTCATTAGCGCTGAATCTGGCGCCTGATTGTCATGGCTAAAGCGAGAATGGGGGAGAAGACGAAGGCGGTTAAAAAGAGAGCCTTTTTCTGAAGCAGGGGGTCGGTACCTATTGCAGCCAAGGCGTGGTTTTCGGGAACGTGGCTCAGGCCGAAGATGAGGGCATTGACCAGAATGGCTCCGCCAATTTCAGTCAAGGTCAGGTTTTTGGTGAAGTGTAAGGCGTTGTCGCAGATTTGGCTGACAAGCTCCATGCGGGTTCGCAGATGGCAAAGTGAGTCTAGCGTTTGTTCCGTTTCCCGCAGAATGTCGATAGCTTTTTTGTATGACTCGCCGGCATTTTCTTTGGCCAGGGTACTTGCCTCTTGCAGGCTCTTTTCGGCAGGGAAAAGCAATGTCCCGAAGTTTTTGAAAACCATCTGGTAGCGATACCTGTTCCAAAAAGAGGCATTTTCTTCTCGGCGTGCCTTGGCTTGATTAATCTGTTCGTAGAGTTCGTTCTGTTTCGCCTCTTTCAGTTGGTGGTTTGCTGCAACCAGCCCCTTTCCCTTGTGCTCCACATCAAGCACGTCAAAGTAGCTTTTTCGCTCGATTTTCTTCTGAAGTTTGTCCAAGGTGGCATTATGGGACAACAAGCCCGGGTCTTGACTGTCTAGCCAGAAGTTGAGGTCGTTTATCCCCTGTTCCGCTTGAGAGAGACAATCTTGGGCGTTACTCAATTTGGCGTTGTACTGGGTGAGGAGGAGATCTTCAACCTTTGTTTGGATGGGGAGGAGGACCGGGTCCATCAAGGCGGCCATGTAGAGCTCTCGCTGATCGAGCATCAGGACGTGAAGGAGTTGGCAGGCCTCTGCGACGCAATTCTCTTTGACCTCGATCTGGAGTCTACGGTACATGGCCTCGGTGCAGTTTGCGTGGGCAACAAGGACGGTTTTCATTGTGTCTCTAGCCTTCCAGGCGTCACCGAGTAGATCGTATGCTCGGGAGAGGAGGAGGGCGATATAGATTTGCTCTTTGGGCTGAGTCGCTAAGGGCTGGGCTGTTTCTAGAAGGTTCCTCATTTTCGCCAGGCCTTGTGTCTCTAAGGCGACGAAGGCGAAACCGACGGTGGCAGGAAAGCGACGATTAGATTTTGCCTGAAATTCTTGCTCGAAAAATTGTTCGGCCTGCGGGTATTTGCCAACCCTTAGGCAGTCTAACCCCAGTTGCAGCCTTTTGTTGTCTGCCTCGACCTGTTCTGCTTCGACGACTGCCTGCCATTTGCTGAAGCGACAAAAAGTGAGGTTCCAGAGAAAGCGGAGCTGGTAGCATTTGTTGATCTCGAGAAAGCCTACCAGGACCAGCAGTTCAGCATTCTTACGGATCTGAGAAGAGGTGATGCCGGAGGCGAGAACTTTGTTGATGGCATCTTGGTTGCTGAACACATTTTTATAGGCTTGATTGAGTTGTGCAAAGGGGAGGTAGCCTACGGCGCTGAGTGCATCGTGCTCCATGGTCAGATATTTGCTTGGGCACTGACTGGGCTGATGACTCCTCATGCCGCAGTAGAAGCATGGTTGTTTGTCTCCTTGATGAGAGAGTGAGCGGTAGGAGAGGAGTGGGTCTTTGGCGGTAATGGCACCAGGGGCTAAGTGGAGTTTGAACAGGCCGTCGCCATCGCTGCTGAAAGTGGAGGGGAGTAAGGAGCTCTTGGCCATCAGTTGCTGCCACGAGGAGTGTATCGCTTTACAGACATGGATGGTTCCAGGCCCCAGGAGTTCCCATATGCTGGCTCTTGGGTTGCGGTAGGCGAGGGTGTATTTCGTCTCTGGTTGGCTGAGGTGGAGAATGATCTGCAGGGGGATTGCCGTGTCGCCAGCCTGACAGTCCAGAGCGCTTTTGGTTTGGTTGATAAATTGACAGAGGGTGGTGATTGCCGAAGTTGGGTTGCCAAAGGAGAAGAGGAGTAGGGTCTCATTGCTGTCGCTATCTTCAAAGCCACTCTCTTTCAGTTGGCTGCGCAACTCGCTGACGAAAGCCGACCACCTTTCTGGGAAGAGCTTTTTCCCTTGGTAGTGCTGTGGCTTGATGGCGAGAAGGATGGACGATTCAGTGCTCATGGCGGGGCGTGTCGTTTCTGCTCAGGAACATTGGTTGATGATGGCCTGTGCCTGCTCATTTTTTGGGTCTAGACGTCGGACACGACTGGCCCATTGATCGGCACGCATTGGCAGCTTGACATCGAGATATGCTTGAGCCAGGGAGAGCAGCAGTGCAATATCATTGGGAAACCTGGCGGCCGATTTTTCAAGGATTTCAATGGCGTCTTTGGCGTTTCCGTCTTTGATCAGTGCTTGGCCCAGTTTTTTTGCCAGAAAGTGGCGGTCAGGTTCAGCTGTCAGCACGGACCGATAGGTGCGGGAGGCCAGGTTGTAGAGCCCATGTTCCAGGCACATGTCAGCGACTTCACAGGAGAGGTCGAGGTCGTCCGGGTTGTTGCGCAGCATGACCTTGAGGATCTTGTCTGCTTCAACGAGCTTTTGCCGTCCGAGAAGTAGAGTGGCGAGTTTCAAAGCTCGGTCGGTATTGCGAGGGCTCAACTCCATGGCCTTGCTGAAATAGGCAAGGGCCTTCTCCGTATCTCCGAGCTTCAGGTTGATTTGGCCCAGGTATTGGAAGGAGGGGAGGTCTAGGCGGTTGATTTCGGTGGCTCGCTGAAAGCAGACCATGGCCTTGTCGAGCTCGTTCTTTTTCAGGTAGAGCCTGCCAAGTTCGCGCAACGGTTTCGATGAGCGAGGGTTGTTTTTGATGGCGAGCAGAACGCACTCGATGGCTTGATCAAGGGCGTTCTTTTCGCTGTACTCTTCTGCCTTTCGCAGGAGTTGGGTCAAAATGGACGGGTTGACGACCAGATTGATGAGCTCTTTGATCTTCAGTTCAAGGGTGGCAGTGACAAAGGGCTTGGTCAGGTAGGCATCAACGTCGTTTTCGGCTGCTTCGGCAACAATGCTTTGGTTTGACTCAGCGGTGATCATCAAAAAAGGGATATTCTTCCATTTCTTGGAGGCGCGGATCAGATTCAAGAGCTCGGTGCCATTGGTCTTTGGCATGTTCCAGTCGGAGATGACAAAGTCGACAACGGTGTTTTCGGCGTTCAAGAACTTCCAGGCCTCTTTGCCATTGCAGGCCTCGTGGTGGTTTCTTCCGAAGTTGATGAGTTTTAACATCGCCCGGATGGAGCGGCGCATATTATCTGCATCATCGACAATCAGAAACGACATCTGCGAAGGGTCAACGTTAATCATGGTCTGCCAGGGTTCTAGTCAAGAGGCAGGGTGAAATGGAATCGACAACCGTTCCCTGGTTCACTGTCGACACCTATTTTCCCTAAGTGTAACTCTACCGCCAGTTTGCAAAAATAGAGACCTAGTCCTGTGCCGATCAAGGCATCTTGCTTGTTGGACAGGCGGGAATATTTCTCGAAGAGGACTGCACTTTGGGGCTTGCTGATGCCAGAGCCTTCGTCCTGTACGAAAAATTCAATTTTTTGTTTGGCAGGGAGAAGATGGCAGCCAAGGGTGATGTTGGTACTCCCTGGGGCATGACCTAGGGCGTTGGTCAACAGGTTCTGTAACACCCGGAGGATCAAAACCCTGTCCAGGAAGATGGTCGGTAACTCCTTCTGCGCCTCTGTGATGATTTCGACGCTCTTGATGCGGGCCAGACCCTTGATGGCACTGCGTGCCTCTTCCAGGAGACTTGCCGGGTTGGCCTCTTCGAGCGAAGGTTTGATTTTGCCGTCCTCGATTTTGTTGATGGTGATCAGGTTGCTGATCATACTTACAGTGCGGTCGCAGCCGATTTGCGCCGATTCCAAAAACTCGCGATTGTCGTCAGCGATGGAGTAGGACATGATGTCGAGGTTCGCGACCACCTCGGCTAACGGTGCCTTCAGGTCATGGATCAGCATGCGGTACAGTTCGTCCCGTAACTTTTCCTGGCGTTTTAACTCCTGATTTTTTTTCTTTAAGATATTGCGCTGGCGCTGTAACTCCTTCTGCATCTTCTGTTGCACCAGGATCGAAATGATCAGGCTGCTGAAGTCGAGGAGATAGGCGATGTCTTCTTTGAGCAGATCTTTGTCTCCGCCTTTATCGGTGGCGTTGATCACTCCAAGCAACTTACCATTTTGCAGGATAGGGGCAGAGAGGACGGCATTTTTTTTGTAAACACCGTTACGTGAATGGAAACGCTCGTCTTTTGAGATGTCAGGGATGAAGATAGGTTTGCCCGTTTTGGCGACGAAGGCAGCGATCGAGCCTTCGGCCAGGGGTTGTTTCATCCCGATGAGCTCTGCCCTGGTGGAGGCAACAACCGATAGCATTTTTTTCTCATGGACCATGATTGATCCTTGCTCGACCCCGAGGTAGTCGAGCAGAAGTCTGAGAATTCTGTCGAGGCTGGTGCCTAACTTGGCATTTTTCTCATTGAGAATTTGGATGATTTGCGAAATGTTTTTGAGCAGGTGATGGGCTTGGTCAAGATCGGAGACTGTGTGTTCGGAAAAGAGTGGGTTGATCTCTGGCATGGTCCCTCCTGGGGGTCACGTGTCGCATTCTTTTCGGGGTTAAATCACTCCCACTCAATGGTGCTGGGAGGTTTGGAGGAGATGTCATAGACTACCCGGTTGACACCGCGCACTTCATTGATTACCCGATTGGAGATCGCACCCAGGAGGTCGTAGGGCAGTTTTGACCAGTCGGCGGTCATGGCGTCTATGCTGTCGACGCAGCGTAGGGCGATGACATGCTCGTAGGTTCGTTCATCCCCCATGACACCAACGGTCTGGATGGGGAGGAGTACCGCAAAGGACTGCCAGGTCTTACGGTAGTATCCGGAACGTTTCATCTCCTCAAGTACGATGACATCGGCTTGGCGTAGAATTGTCAGCCGCTCTTCGGTGATCTCGCCCAAGATACGGATGGCAAGTCCTGGGCCGGGGAAGGGCTGCCGGTAGATAGCCTCTTCCGGGAGGCCTAACTCCAGGCCGACATTTCGCACCTCGTCTTTGAACAGCTCGCGCAGGGGTTCGATCAGGTCGAGCTTCATGACCTCTGGCAGGCCTCCGACATTGTGATGGGACTTGATGACAGTGTCGCCGACAAAGGAGACGCTTTCGATAACATCTGGGTAGAGGGTGCCTTGCGCCAGGTACTTGGCGTCGCCAAACTTTTTGGCCTCTTCCTCGAAGATTTTGATGAAGCCGTAGCCGATTTTCTTGCGCTTGACCTCAGGATCGCTGATGCCGTTCAGTTCATCCAGGAAATAGCGGCGGGCGTCGATGTGGATAACGTGCAGGCCACTCTTTTCCTTGAAAAAGCGAAGCACACTCTCGGTCTCTCCTGAGCGCATCAGGCCATTATCGACGTAGATGCAGGTAAGCTGGTCGCCGATTGCTCGGTGCAGGAGGGCTGCGACAACCGAGGAGTCAACGCCGCCACTCAAGGCGCAAATGACACGCCCTGTGCCAACTTTGTCGCGAACGGCAGCCACGGTGGTATCGACAAAGGACTGCATGGTCCACAGAGGCTTGCATCCGCAAATGCCGAAGATGAAATTGCGCAGGATATCGGTGCCGATCAGGGTGTGGGCCACCTCGGGGTGGAACTGCACGCCGACGAAGGGTTTGTCGCGATGGCGGATGGCGGCCTGCGGGGAGTGGGTGGAGACCGCGGTAACAAAAAAATCTGGGGCCAGTTCTTCGATACGGTCACCGTGGCTCATCCACACCTGATATTCGGGGTGGCCAATCTCCATGCCAGCAAAGAGACCGGCTGTGTCCTGGATATCGAGATAGGCCTTGCCAAACTCTCGCTTGACAGCTTTTTCTACCCGGCCACCAAACTGCAGGGTCATGAGTTGGGCGCCGTAGCAGATGCCCAGCACTGGGATTTCTAGGTCAAAGAGCGCCGGGTCACTCTTGGGAGCGTCCTTGTCGTAGACGCTTTTGGGGCCACCGGAGAGGATGATGCCATTGGGTGCGATCTCTTTGATTCGATCGAGTGTCAAGTTGAAAGGGTGGATCTCACAATAGACCTTTTGTTCCCTGATGCGGCGGGCGATGAGCTGGGTGGTCTGGGAGCCGAAATCGAGGATCAAGATTTTTTCGTTATGGATGTTCATGAAGTTTCCGTTGTGGTTGAGTTGGAACCTGACTCAGGTGGATGATTTGTGCGAGTCCCATAGTTCAGAGCTGAAAAAGCAAACCATAAATTTTTAGCCAAGTCGGTAGTTAGGGGCCTCTTTGGTGATGATGACGTCGTGGACATGGCTCTCTTTGAGGCCGGCCGCGGTGATGCGAACAAATTTCGCTTTTTGGCGCAGCTCTTCAATGGTGTTGGCGCCGACGTAGCCCATGCCTGAACGTAGCCCGCCCAACAGTTGGTAGATAGTTTCTGAGATGGGGCCACGGTAGGGGACCTTCCCTTCAATGCCTTCCGGCACGAGCTTTGAGGGGCTTTCGACCCCCTCCTGGAAGTAGCGGTCACTGGAACCCTGCTTCATGGCACCGAGTGAGCCCATGCCGCGGTAGCCTTTGTAGGTGCGTCCTTGATAGAGAAAGGTTTCTCCCGGAGTCTCATCGGTGCCTGCGAAGAGTGAGCCGATCATGATGGAGTTGGCGCCGATGCCAATGGCCTTGGTCAGCTCGCCGGAATATTTGATGCCGCCATCAGCAATGAGGGGGATGCCGAATTTCGCGGCCGCTTTGGCGCAATTATAGATGGCGGTCATCTGCGGAACCCCGACACCGGCGACGATGCGGGTGGTGCAGATGGAGCCAGGTCCCACTCCGACCTTGACGCAGTCGGCCCCGGCCAGGGCCAGGGCCTCAACGGCCTCAGGGGTGGCGATGTTGCCGGCAATGACCTGCAGATTGGGGAAGGCGGCCTTCAGGTCTTTCAGGGCGGTGATGATATTTTTGGAGTGGCCGTGAGCCGAGTCCAAGACCACAACGTCAACACCTGCCTTGATCAACTGCTCCGTACTGGCCAAACAATTGCCTACTCCAACGGCCGCACCGACAAGCAAGCGGCCCATCTTATCCTTGGCGGCATTGGGGTAGCGGCGAATCTTTTCTAAATCCTTGGTGGTAATCAGCCCAGTCAGGTTGCCTTCATCGTCGACGACCAAGAGCTTTTCAATGCGGTGTTCGTGGAGAAGAGCCTTGGACTGCTCAAGGGTAATGCCGACCTTGGCGGTGACTAGGTTCGAGCTGGTCATTACCTCCTTGACTTTAAGGTCTGGATCGGAGACAAAGCGCAGATCGCGATTGGTGACGATGCCCACCAGCTTGGGGCCGCGACGGACCGGAACCCCGGAGATCCGGTATTGATCCATGATGAATTTAACCTCGGCCACGGTGCTCTCTTCTTCAACGGTAATCGGGTCGACAATCATGCCGGATTCCGATTTTTTGACCCGTTGGACTTCTCGGACCTGGGCTTCGATACTCATATTCTTGTGGATGATGCCGATACCACCTTCACGCGCCATGATGATGGCGGTACGATGCTCGGTAACGGTGTCCATCGCGGCGCTGACGAGAGGGATGTTGAGACGGATACTGTTGGTCAGCTTGGTGGACAGGTCGACGTCAGAAGGGAGGACGCTTGAGGCAAGAGGGACGAGGAGCAGATCATCAAAGGTGTAGGCGTTTTCAAGAATTTTATCGTGCATGGCAGCTCCTTATGAAAAAAAATTACCTTATTTACGTATTCTAAAATATTTTGATAAATAACTGAAATACTTTATTGAGTTTGTTGCGGTTAATGAGTTTAGTGAGGACGTCAAGCACGGCGATTCCTAGCCTTAACAATCTCGTGCCGATATCGTCACAATAATCGTACCCTCAGCCTTTATATAACACCGAAACAGAGTCATGATCATTATCAATCCTCAAAATCCCCAGCCCAGACTGATTGCTCAAGTGGTTGAGGCACTTCGGTATGGAGCGGTCATCTGTTACCCGACGGACACGGTTTACGGAATCGGATGTGACATTTTCAACCAGAAGGCTGTGAAGCGGGTGCATCAATTGAAGCGCCGTCCTAATGATAAACCGTTCAGTTTTATGTGTAGCAGCTTGAAAGACGTCAGTACCTATTGTCACCTTTCAAACACGGCCTATCGATTGATGAAGAAGAATTTGCCTGGCCCCTACACCTTTGTTTTGACGACCATGAAAATCGTGCCCAAAATAATGACCAGCAAGCAAAAGACAGTGGGGATCAGGGTTCCGGATAATGCAATTTGTCGAGATTTAATTGAGGCCTTGGGAAATCCTATTCTTACCACCTCTGCTTCGCTCGATGAAATGGGACTGCCTCTAGCAACCGAGGCGTATGAGTTGGAGGAGAGGCTGGGGGGCCTGGTAGATATCATTATTGATGGAGGCCCTGTTTATCCAGAGCCTTCCAGTGTCATCTCACTCATTGGTGCCTATCCCGAGATTATTCGCCAAGGGAAAGGCGATACCAGTCAGTTTGTGGCCGATTGATATTGCCTCAGCTTCCCCCCCCGCCGTTAGCCTTAGTGGGCTGTCTGTCTTAGCCCTTGGGGGGTGGCTCGCCTTCTCCCTTTTTGATGAGTGGATATTTGAGCGATTTGCTCATGGTGAAGTGCAGGGTATTACGAAGCGGGATATTCATGATTATTCCCGTCTTTGGGTTCTTAGTGGTTTTTGGCTGGCGTTGTCGTGAACTGAAGGAGCCAAAACCACGTATCTCAATACGCTGACCATTAGCCAGTGCCCTGCTCATGGTTTCGATGATAATGTCTACGGCATGAGTGACGTCTTTTTTGATGAGGGTGTTCATCTCAGTGCATATCTGTTCTACGATGTCGCCTTTCAGCATCGGGTACCTTGCCTCGTGTCGCTTATTTTTTTGGGTGCCAGAGATTAATGCGGAAATCCATTCATTGCACCGACGGATTCCATTGGTACATCAAGCTGACAGGGGCGCTTTGCATGAGCTTAAGAAGGCTCTGAGCCTTGTCGCCCACCAGCATGTCCATGAAGGGGAAAGTCTTGACGGCAGGGTAGACCAGGTTTGGTTCTTCGCCCGCAAGACCGGCTAACTGCATGGCCTGATTGACGGCATCTGTGAAATTGCCTAATTGATCTATGAGGCCAAACGCCTTTGCCTGACTGCCGGTGAAAATGCGGCCATCAGCGAGGGGGCGTACTGTATTGGCACTTATTTTTCGGGCATCAACGACTGCTGCAATGAACTGATTGTGTACATCATCGATCATCTCTTGCAGGAGCGCTCGTTCCGCTTCAGTCATTTGTCTGGAGAATGAACCAATATCCTTGTTGGCGCCACTCTTTACGACTTCTGTCTGGTAGCCTATCTTGTCGAGAATTTTTTCCAGATTGGCGAATTTGATAATAACGCCGATGCTGCCGGTCATGGTTCCTGGATTTGCGAAAATCTTGGTAGCCCCGAGTGCTGCATAGTAGCCCCCGGAAGCGGCAACCGAGGCCATGGAGGCCACCACCGGTTTGACTTCTGCTGTGCGCTTGATGTCTTGGTAAATCTCTTGTGCTGCGCCTACCGCCCCGCCTGGGCTGTCGATTCTGACGAGAACGGCCTTGATGTTCTTGTCTCGCCGGAATTCGGCCAAGTTTGCCAATGTTTCTTCGGAGGTCATCATCACCCCTTGCAGATCAATGACACCAATCCCGTTTTTATGTGTGAAGAGATCGCCGCTGGCGGGGTGAACGAGTCGGGAAATGAAAAAGGCTACTCCAGCCCAGAATATCATGCCCATGGCTCCAAGGACAATGAGTCCAAAGAGGTACGGATGATCTTGGCGGAATAGCCCTTTTGTCATGATAACAACACAATGCGTATCGCGGGAGTTTCAGCCGGTCTGGGATGAAACTCCTGCGTCAGGTGATTAGCTTATTATTGGCCAGACTTCTGAGCGGCCAATTCTTCCTGTTTGGCGGTGAAGAGCTCGCCAATGGTTGAAGGAGCGGGTTGCTTTTTCTGGTACTCTTCGGCGATGGTCTCTTCCGACTCGGTCAAGGCCTTGATTGACAAGCCGATTTTACGGTCTTTTGCAGAGACATTGATGACCCTGGTCTGGATAGTATCGCCAACGGTGTAAACGCCAACCGGGCTGTTGATCTTCTCCAGGCTGATTTCAGAGACATGCACCAAGCCTTCGATGCCCTCTTCAACCTCAACAAAGATACCGAAGTCAGTAACATTGGTGATCTTGCCCTCTACCATGCTGCCAATCGGATATTTGTTGATCGCCTCTTGCCATGGATCTGGCTCAAGCTGTTTGATGCCGAGGGAGAAGCGCTCGTTTTCACGATCGATCTTGAGGACGACAGCCTGGATGGTTTCACCTTTGTTGTACTTCTCGGAGGGGTGCTTGATGCGCTCGGTCCAAGAGAGGTCTGAAACGTGAATCAGTCCGTCGATGCCCTCTTCAATACCGATGAAGATGCCGAAGTCGGTGATATTTTTGATCTTGCCTTCGATAATGGAACCGACCGGGTAGTTCTGCGAGACCAGATCCCAAGGATTTTGCTGCAGTTGTTTCATGCCGAGTGAGATACGCTTGGCATCAACGTCGATATTTAAGACTACAACTTCAACCTGATCGCCTAAGGCAACCATCTTTGAAGGATGCTTAGCCTTTTTGGTCCAGGACATTTCGGAGACGTGAATCAAGCCTTCAACGCCTTCTTCAAGCTCAGCGAAGACACCGTAATCGGTGATGCTGACCACCTTGCCGATGGTGCGGCCGGCGATTGGGTAGCGCTCCTGGACGGAGGACCAAGGGTCGGCCTTCAGCTGTTTGACACCGAGAGAAACCTTGTCATGCTCTTTGTCGTATTTGAGGATCTTGACTTCTGTCTCCTCGCCGACCTTAAACAGTTTGGAAGGATGGGAAACACGGCCCCACGAGAGGTCAGTGATGTGGCAAAGTCCGTCAAGACCTCCCAAGTCAACAAACACACCGTAATCGGTGATGTTGGTGATGGTGCCTTTGACGGTAGAACCTTCGATCAGGTTTTCGCGCATGGTGTCGCGCAGCTTGCTTCTCTCTGCCTCGAGAATTGCGCGCCTTGAAATCACAACGTTGTTGCGCTTACGATTATATTTAAGGACCTTAAAATCATAGGTCTGGCCGATCATGGCATCCAAATCTTTAACTGGACGGAGATCGATCTGGGAGTATGGTAAGAAGGCAGGGACGCCGATATCAACCGATAGACCGCCTTTGACCCGACTTTCGATAAGACCCTGGAGGGTGCCATCTTCTTCGGCAATTTTGGCGATTTCATCCCAGACCTTGATGCCGATGGCCTTTTCACGGGAGAGGCGCAGACCGCCTTCGCCCTCACGCTTTTCGACATAGACTTCAAAGGTGTCGCCGACCTTGACGTCAATGGTTTCGCCTTCGTGCTTGAACTCGGAAAGCGGCACGGTGCTCTCTGATTTGTCGCCAATATCAATGATGGCGATGTTGCCGACAATGGTGATGACTGTGCCGAGTACGACATCGCCGACTTTGACGACATGCATGCCGTCGACTTCACCGAACAGTTCGGCAAAGCTGGCGTTTTCGTTGACATCGCTGTAAAGACCACGGCGAGTCGCGGCGAGGGAGACAACTTGGGCATCGCTGCCAGGCGTGTCTAAGGTGGCCTGTGTTTGGGTTGCGTCTGGTGTTTCCATGAAAGACAATCCTCCTGTAAGGGTTTAGAATGGGACTATATACCAAACCCCAAACGGAAACACAACCCTTTTGCGAGCAGTTTTTTATTGTCGTACAGGAGATCGGAGGCGGGGGCGTCCCTTATGAGAGGGGGGCAGGAGGGGGTGTGTCGGTCTTAGTGCGAAAAAGGCGGCGAAGAGTGGCAAGCACCTGTTTTGTTCCCGCCCAAAGCTTTGGTAGCAGCCAGATCAAAAGTAGCAGGAAGAGAGCCAAGAGAGAGATAAATAGCCAAGGGTGGTGGATGGCTGTCCAGAGTCCCGCCACGACAGCAATGTCTTCACCAAGCGAAGCGAGCCAGTTGGAAATCGGTTCGGGAGATGTGTTGATCAAGATTCGTGAGCTGGCTTTGGTGGTGTGGGTGCTGGCAGCGAGACCGGCACCAACGATTCCTGCCGCCACAGCAAGGGGTGGATTGATCTCGCCGACCGCACCTGCTGCCAGCAGAGCTCCTGCCGGGATACGGATAAAAGTATGGATCATGTCCCAGCCGGTATCGACTCCAGGAGCCTTGTCTGCCACGAATTCAGCAACATACATTGCCCCGGCGGCGATGATGACTACTGGGGTTGCAAGGACTTGCAAGTCGGGCGGCAGGGTCATGTTGCCTGAGGCACCTAAGGCCCCGAGCATGAACAGTGCGGCGTACAAATTAATGCCGCTGGCCCAGCCTAGTCCCATGCTCAAGGCAAGGGTAGAAACGATTTGGCTGTATTGATCTATGGGTGTTTTCTCTCCTTGGATGAATGGTCAAACAGTCTGGATAGACTAAGGCTCTTTTGCTGTCATGTCAATGCGTGTGAGGAGCAAGTGCTAACGCAGCAGGTAGGATGTCCTGTTCCGGCAGTGACTTGACGGGGTTGGGAAGTTGGTAGGAGAGGTGCTACGCTA
>JAQUKQ010000064.1 GCA_028718985.1 Desulfobulbaceae bacterium
TCACTCGCCGACTGTCAATACATTTTTTATTTCTTTTTGCCGCTGTCAGCCAGGCGACTCGCTCCCGGTCAGGAGGCGGCAATCTAGCCGAACACCTCCCCCTTGTCAATCATTTTTCTTGCCTTTGTTTTAGCAGCTCGAGCATCTCCCTCTCAATGCGTTTCTTTTTCTTTTTTTCCACCCTGGATCAACCCTGTTCTACACTAAAATCCTCTGACCATGGGACTGGATGGGCCGACAAAAATGATCACAATATGCACAATACTCCTCCAATCTTTCCGTGGCTCATTTTCGAGGAGTCAAATAAAACGAAGGGCCTCACACCATCAATCTATTTCGCCTGCCACAGAGGCAGATACTATATAGATATAGCCAAGCATAAAAAAACGCCTCCCTCCCGAGCCAATGCGGCACATCAGGCAAAATCATAAACAGATCCCTCTTTTCGACAAACCACTTCCAACCTTATTGTATCTTTATAGAGCTCATTTCAATCGCAACGACCTCATTTGATATTGACTAACACTATGTTTCCAGTTTAGATTGGCTGGTTTTCAACGAACTGTTTGACACACGTTGATTTGCGTTAACAATCCTACTACATTTTTTACATCGGCAAGCTCCGAGGCTTCTTACTTGTACCACAAACTGTATACTGTTTTAGGCTGGCTGTTAGTTGCTGTGGCCATGCCTTTTTTTGTGCCTTATTGCCTCTTATCTGGAAAGCCTGTCTCCACTCTCCGGCAACGTTTCGGTTTTTTTACCCCTGTCCATTCTTGGCAGCACAAAAAACGTATCTGGTTCCATGCTGCGTCAGTGGGAGAAGTTCAAGCAGCCATATCGATCATCTCTGCTTTCAAGCAAAAAAAAGCCTGGGCAGACATCATCATCACCACCGTCACCGAGCAGGGGTGGATAGCGGCAACGAGACAGACAGAAGGGACGGCGCTTTGCCTGCTCGCACCCGTTGATCTGCCGTGGACAGTGAACCGTTTCATCCGAAAGCTCCAACCTTCTGTTTACGTTTGCCTTGAGACAGAACTTTGGCCGAACATGCTCCGTTTTGCCAAAAGCCATGGGGTGACGACAATCCTGCTGAACGGCCGGCTCTCCGAACGGGCCTTTGAAAGATACAAAAGGATCGCACCCTTTATATCCCAAGTCTTGCGATGTTTCGATGCTGCTTCTGTCATTCAGGCTATTGACCGAGATCGTTACATCTCACTTGGTTTAGATCCAGAAAAAATTGCCGTCCACGGAAACGCAAAATACGATCTGCGCATCGAGCCCCTCTCTTCCCCTGACAGTTCTTGGCTTAACACGCCAGACATAACACCAGGAGAAGCTCTTAACAGACACTATCGATGCGCACTCATGCTGGGCCAGAGCATCCCGGTACTCCTCGCCGGCAGCACGCACTCTGGAGAGGAAGAAATGATGCTCGACGTTTACGAGACTCTGGCGACCAAAATCCCTAATCTCGTCTTGATCGTCGCGCCACGGCATCTTGAACGCCTTGAGCTGATTAAGGCAACCTGGCAGCGCAAAGAGATTGCCTTCCAGACTTTTAGCCAAGTGCTTGCGAACCAGCGAACCTCACATATTATTTTAGTCGACAGCATGGGCGAATTAGCAAAACTCTACGCTGTGGCAACCTATGTCTTCTGTGGCGGTAGTCTAGTGCCCCGTGGCGGTCACAACATTATCGAGCCGGCTATCTTAGGGAAAAGCCCCTTCTATGGGCCGTACATGAGTGACTTTTCCGATGCTCGTGCCCTACTGGAAAGCGCCGAAGCCGGTTTCACCATTCATAATGTGCAAGAATTGATTGATAAAATATGGTACTTTCACCGCCACTCAGAAGAATATCAACAAACGTCACGGCGATCTCTCGCCGTAGCATTGGCCCAACAGGGGTCAGCAATCAGACAAGCCGAGCTGATCTGTCAAACCCTTGAATGAAGGTAATTTGCAGATAGGCACTACATTCAGACAAGCATCAAATTGACTCTTACCAAGTGAAAACCACTGGCAAGTTCATCACTACTCTTAACGGAAAATTTTATGAAAGCACTCATTGCTCTTGAAGACGGCAGGACGTTTACCGGCAGATCATTTACCGGACCAGGCGAGGCCATCGGCGAAATTGTCTTTAATACCGGCATGTCTGGCTACCAGGAGGTCCTGACTGACCCTTCATACAAGGGTCAAATCGTTACCATGACGTACCCCTTGATTGGCAACTACGGGGTCAACGAGGAGGACATGGAGTCAACCTCCATCCACCCAGGGGCCTTTCTCGTCAAGGAATACAATGCCGTTCCCAGTAATTTTCGCTCACAAGGCACACTGGCCGATTTTCTGCGTAATCATCAAGTTCTCGGCGTAGAGGGTTTCGACACCCGCGCCCTGACCAAGCATATCCGGCAGAGAGGTGCCTTGAAGGGTATCGTCTCCACCCTTGATCTCGACAAGGCCTCCCTTATCCAAAAAGCAAAATCCTGGTCTGGCCTGGTTGGACACGACATGGTGAGTCAAGTCACCTGTCGCGCCCCCTATGGCTGGGCAGCACAGGGTGTTGCTCCTGGATCGAATTTCACCACTGCCATGTCTGGGCAATACAAAGTTATTGCCTTCGATTTCGGCCTGAAATTCAATCAGCTCCGTCTCCTCAGCGAGCGAGGCTGTCAGGTACAGGTGGTCCCGGCCCAGACAAGCGCAGACGAAATTCTGAGCATGAACCCGGACGGTATTTTTTTATCCAACGGCCCTGGCGACCCTGCCGGTGTCCCTGGCGTTGTAGAGACAATTCAATCCCTGCTCGGCAAGAAACCGATCTTCGGCATCTGTCTCGGTCATCAGATATTGGGTCTGGCCTATGGTGGTAGTACCTACAAATTGAAATTCGGCCATCGTGGTTCCAACCAGCCGGTCAAGGATTTGCTCACCGGCAAAGTTGAAATCACCGCCCAGAATCACGGCTTCTGCGTGGACATGAAAAGCCTTGACCCAAACGATGTCGAACTGACCCACATCAACTTGAACGACAACAGTGTCGAGGGCATGCGTCACAAAAAATATGCCGCGTTTTCAGTTCAGTACCACCCTGAAAATGCCCCTGGCCCACACGACTCCATCTACCTCTTTGACCGTTTCATTGAAATGATGAAAAAATAGGCACAAGGGAAAAGGAGCAGGGCCAGATACAATGAGAGAACCTCTCTACTTTCGCCTTTCCCTGCCGTTACCCCTTCTCCATAAGACCTTTCACCATTTACCCTTAACCTTTTGCCCATACAACCATGCCTAAACGAACCGACATAAAAAAAATACTCATCATCGGCTCCGGCCCAATCATCATCAGCCAGGCCTGTGAATTTGATTACTCCGGCACTCAAGCCGTCAAGGCTCTCAAGGAAGAAGGGTACGAAGTGGTGCTCATCAACTCCAATCCGGCTACCATCATGACCGATCCGGAAATTGCCGACAAGACTTACGTCGAGCCTATCACCCCGGAAATGGTCGCCAAGATCATCGAAAAAGAGCGCCCCGATGCACTTCTGCCCACCCTTGGTGGCCAAACCGGCCTCAACACCGCCTTAAAAGTCGCCGAGATGGGCATTCTCAAAAAATTCGGGGTCGAGATGCTGGCTGCCAATGTTGATGTTATCCGTAAGGCAGAGGGCAGAGATCTCTTTCGAAGCGCCATGCGTAAAATTGGCTTAAACGTCCCTGAAAGCGTTATCGTCCACACCATCGAAGAGGTCAAAAAAGCCGGCGAAGAGATTGGCTTTCCGATCATCGTCCGCCCAAGTTTCACCTTGGGCGGCACCGGCGGCGGCGTCGCCTACAACAACGATGAACTTGAGGCTCTTTGCACCTCAGGCCTCGATCTGAGCATGAACTCAGAGCTCATGCTAGAGCGCAGTCTTCTTGGCTGGAAAGAGTATGAGCTGGAGGTCATGCGAGACAAGAAGGACAATGTGGTCATCATCTGTTCTATTGAAAACTTTGACGCCATGGGAGTGCACACCGGGGACTCAATCACCGTGGCCCCGGCCCAAACCCTGACCGACCGGGAGTACCAGAATATGCGTGATGCGGCCATCGCCATCATGCGTGAAATCGGAGTTGAAACCGGCGGCTCAAATGTCCAATTCGCCGTAAATCCTGCTGATGGAGAGTTGGTCATCATCGAGATGAACCCACGCGTATCACGCAGTTCAGCCTTAGCTTCCAAAGCCACCGGCTTTCCCATCGCCAAAATCGCTGCAAAACTCGCGGTTGGCTACACTCTAGACGAAATCACCAACGATATAACCCGAGAGACCTATGCCTCTTTTGAACCAAGCATCGATTATTGCGTTGTAAAGATCCCGCGCTGGACTTTTGAGAAATTCCCTGAGGCCGAGGATATCCTGACCACTGCCATGAAATCTGTGGGCGAGACCATGGCCATCGGGCGTACCTTCAAAGAGGCCTTCCAGAAAGGAATGCGCTCACTCGAAATTGGCTGCTCCGGTTTTGGCGCAGACAAAAAATTCAACCTCAGCAACACGTCACAAAGAGATCTAGACAAAGGCCTGCAAACCCCCAGTTCAAAGAGACTTTTTTTCCTCTATGAAGCTCTGAAGCGAGACACCCCAATCGACGAAATATACCGCCTGTCAGCTATCGACCCGTGGTTTCTCCGTCAACTAAAACAGGTCACCGACCTGGAACTGCTGATAAGCAAGACCGGTTTTTCGGGATTGGATCATGATTTCCTCCTCAAGGCAAAGCAATACGGCTTTTCCGATCAGCAACTCGCCTTCCTCACCGGCACCTCGCCGGATGACATTCGGGAACTTCGGGGCCAGCAGGGCGTTCAGGCAGTCTACAAGCTTGTTGACACCTGCGCCGCCGAGTTCGAGGCCTTTACCCCATACTACTACTCGACCTACGAGGAAGAGAATGAGGCCCGCCCCAGTGACAAGCGAAAAGTGATGATCCTGGGCGGTGGTCCCAATCGCATTGGGCAGGGCATCGAATTCGACTACTGCTGCGTCCACGCCGCCTTTGCCTTGGCAGAGCTTGGGATTGAGAGCATCATGGTCAACAGCAACCCAGAGACGGTGAGCACCGACTATGACACCTCGGACAAACTCTACTTTGAGCCACTGACCATTGAAGACGTCTTAAACATCATCCAGACCGAGAAACCGGAAGGCGTGATCGTCCAGTTTGGTGGTCAAACCCCACTAAACTTGGCCAATGGCTTGCATAAGGCAGGTGTCAAGATCCTCGGCACCTCGGTTGACAGCATTGACCGGGCAGAAGACCGCGAGCGATTCCAACAGTTTCTGCAGAAACTCGGCCTCCTCCAACCAGAAAACGGCACGGCGCGTACCCCTGACGAGGCATTGATCATTGCTGATAAAATTCACTACCCAGTAGTCGTCCGGCCCTCCTATGTCCTCGGCGGCCGCGCCATGCGTATCGTCTACAATCAGAATGACCTCAAAGAGTACATGCGGACTGCTATCGATGTCTCATCCGAGCACCCCATCCTGATCGATAAATTTTTAAAAGACGCCGTCGAAATTGACGTGGATGCCATCTCCGATGGCGAGAACACCGTGCTCGGTGCGATCATGGAGCATATTGAGGAAGCTGGCATCC
The DNA here is from genome assembly GCA_028718985.1 of Desulfobulbaceae bacterium. Classification (GTDB taxonomy): domain Bacteria; phylum Desulfobacterota; class Desulfobulbia; order Desulfobulbales; family VMSU01; genus VMSU01. The sequence continues at coordinate 5,662 of JAQUKQ010000064.1, forward strand.
ACTCTGGCGACTCGGCCTGCGTCCTGCCGCCCTACACCCTCTCACCGTCCTTGCTCGAACGCATCAAGGCAGCGACGAAGGCCATGGCGCTTGAACTCAAGGTGATTGGCCTGATGAACATCCAGTACGCCGTAAAAGATGACACCCTCTACGTGTTGGAGGTCAACCCCAGGGCCTCACGGACAGCACCCTTTGTCAGCAAAGCCACCGGCGTACCGCTTGCCAAACTCGCTACCAAGGTGATGATGGGGATGAAACTCCCTGATCTTGGCCTAACCAAAGAGGTTGAAATCTCCCACTACGCAGTCAAGGAAGCAGTTTTTCCCTTTGACCGCTTTGCCAATGTCGACACCCTGCTCGGCCCGGAGATGAAGTCAACTGGTGAGGTCATGGGGGTTGACTACTCCTTAGGCCTCGCTTTCGCCAAAGCCCAGGTGGCCGCGGGACAAAAGATACCAACTCCTGGGGGCAGTGTACTTGTCTCCGTCCGTCATAGTGACAAACCGGCCATTGTGTCTACCGCCAAAAAACTTTCTGCCCTTGGCTTCAAACTGCTCGCCACCCACAACACTGCCCAGTTTCTGGCCGATAATGGTGTCCTCTGCACTAAAGTCAATAAAATATCCGAAGGACGTCCGCATATTCTCGACATGATCAAGGACAAAAAAATCCAGTGGATCATCAACACCTCGATGGGTACCAGAACTACCGAGGACTCATACACAATCAGGCGCAGTGCGCTCGATTACCACATTCCATACACTACAACGACAGCCGGTGCCGAAGCGATGACCATGGCCATAGCCGCACTAAGCGAAAAGACCATGGAGGTCCAGGCCCTGCAGGATTACTTTCTTAAGCAGTAACGCACCGTTGTCGTGAAATGAGTCGCATGCCGGCCCAATTCCTTGCTGGACATTCAGCGGACTAGGTCTTATTCTAGTGTTCACTCTCTTGGCATGAGACATAAGAATCTCACGGCACAAGAGAACCCAAGCCATACCAAAACTTTTTATCAACCATCAATGGGCACAACCTGACAAACATGTTCTATAAAAACCTCTCCATGTGGCTGGTCATCGGCCTCACCATGATCCTGCTCTTCAACCTTTTTAACAAACCCCAGAGCCAGGTCACCGAGATGAGTTACACCGATTTCCTCGCCAATGTCGAATCGGGGGCTGTCAACAAAGTCGTAATCCAGGGCAATGTCATTACCGGCATCATTCAAGGTGGCACCAGTTTCAAGGCCATCGCCCCGCCCGATCTTGAACTTATCTCAACCCTCAGAGAGGCGGATGTTAATATCCAGGCAAAGCAGCAGGAAGACACCCCCTGGTATATCACCATCATGGTCTCCTGGTTCCCGATGCTCCTTCTGATAGGCGTTTGGATATTCTTTATGCGGCAGATGCAGGCCGGTGGCGGCAAAGCGATGAGTTTCGGCAAGAGCAGGGCCAGGCTGCAAGATGGCGAAAACAGTGTCAAAGTAACATTTAAAGATGTTGCAGGGGTCGAGGAGGCTAAAGAGGAACTTTCTGAGATCATCGATTTTCTTAAAGACCCAAAAAAATTCACCGACCTTGGGGCCAGAATCCCAAAGGGGGTGTTGCTTGCGGGATCGCCAGGCACCGGTAAGACTTTGCTTGCCAAGGCCATTGCTGGTGAAGCAGGTGTCCCCTTCTTCTCAATTTCCGGCTCCGATTTTGTCGAAATGTTCGTTGGTGTTGGAGCGTCCCGAGTTCGCGACCTATTCACTCAAGGCAAGAAAAACGCCCCTTGCATTATTTTCATTGATGAGATCGATGCCGTTGGTCGTCATCGTGGTGCCGGTGTCGGCGGAGGCCATGACGAACGGGAACAGACTTTAAATCAGTTACTGGTCGAGATGGATGGTTTTGAGGCCAACGAAGGCGTTATCATCGTCGCTGCGACTAATCGCCCAGACGTTCTCGATCCGGCTCTCCTGCGCCCCGGCCGTTTTGACCGCCAGGTGGTGGTGCCAGCTCCCGATGTCAAAGGTCGGGAGGCCATCCTGCTGGTCCACGCCCAAAAAGTCCCCTTGGCCGATCACATTGACTGGAAAATTATCGCTCGTGGCACGCCGGGGTTCACGGGCGCCGATCTGGAGAACATGGTCAATGAAGCCGCCCTGCTCGCCGCCAGAAATGGCCAGGTCAAAGTCACCATGTCTGATTTGGATAAAGCCAAGGACAAGGTCATGATGGGGGCAGAGCGTCGCAGCATGATCATTACCGAAAAAGAAAAAAACATCACCGCCTTCCATGAAGCTGGTCACGCCCTTATCGCCCAACTTCTTCCCGGCACCGACCCCTTGCACAAAGTCACCATTATCCCGCGTGGCCGTGCGCTGGGCCTTACCCAGCAGTTACCGACGGACGACAAATATACCCACTCTAAATCGTACTTGTTGAACAACATCTGTGTCCTGCTCGGAGGACGCGTCGCGGAAGAGTTGATCTTCAATGAAATTACTACCGGCTCAGGTAACGATATCGAACGGGCATCTGATTTGGCCCGGAAAATGGTTTGCGAGTGGGGGATGAGCGACGCCCTTGGGCCTTTAACCTTTGGCAAAAAGGAAGAGCAGATCTTCTTAGGTCGCGAAATTTCCCAACACAGGGACTACAGCGAAACCACAGCCAACCAAATTGACAAAGAGGTGCGTGATATCATTATCAACGCCAATATCAAAGTCAAAGATCTTCTTACAGAGCACCTAGCTGATTTGAACGACATCTCACATGCCTTGCTCGACAGAGAGACGTTAGTCTTAGAGGACATTGAAGCAATTCTTTTAAAAAATCAAAAGGATACCACCACAAAACCCGTTGAGAGTGAAGAGTAGGCTTTTATCACAGCGGATGTGCTGCTGAATCGCGACAAACATTCGAGCAAATCCTCAAGCAGCACCCCCGCATAACATTTTCAATCGGCGATGAACTCTGCTCAATACCCCTTATGGGACAAAGGGCAACACAACTGGTGAAACTTACCTTTCGCAACCATAACCTTGACCTCTCAAGCCGGGTACACATCATGGGGATCCTCAATGTGACGCCGGACTCTTTTTCCGATGGAGGGCAATTCACCTCGGAAAAAGCCGTTCTACAGGCCGCTGAGCGCATGATTACCGATGGTGCCGACATCATCGATATCGGTGGCGAATCGACCCGTCCTTACGCCCAGCCTGTTCCCGTCGCCGAAGAGTTGCGACGTGTTATACCTGCCATTTCTGCTCTCAGACAACGGCACAGCATCCCCATTTCAATCGACACGAGCAAGGCCGAAGTTGCAGAACGCGCCCTTGATGCCGGAGCAGATATTATCAACGATATCAGTGCAATGCGTTTTGACACAGCCATGGTAGATCTTGCCGCCAAGCGCCAATGCCCTGTCGTTATCATGCACATGCAGGGGACACCTGCAGACATGCAGATCCGCCCCAAATATACCGATGTCATCTCAGAAACCATCGATTTTTTTAAGGAACGGCTCCAATCCCTCGTCTCACAGGGGATCAACCGCCAAAAAATCATCCTTGACCCTGGCATAGGGTTTGGCAAGACCCTGGGGCACAACCTGGCCATTCTCAACCGTGCGGCAGAGTATCAAACTTTGGCATGTCCCATTCTGATCGGCCACTCCAGAAAATCATTTCTCGCCACACTGCTCGGCCAAAGTCTGATAGATCGCGACCTGCCTACCGCCATTATTTCCGGTCTCCTTGCCCAACGACAAGTTGCTATTTTACGTGTGCATGATGTTTTGGGAACGGCGCAAGCCCTTCGTTTGTCAGAAGCAATCGCTCAAGCCAGGTAGCCTCCACCGATACGCCTCAAGGCTCAACTGTAACGCCAGACCACCATGCTTGTTAAAGAGAGAATCAGCCGCTACCTTGCCTACAACAAAAGCAGGATGCTCAAGGCCGTCAGGTCCAATGAGGAAAATGCTGTTTTCTTCTTCAAGATCGTCCCATTCCTCTTGCATGTCAACAGCCCCGACCTTCCCGGATTTTCTCCTGATCTATCTTGCCCCTACGGCATCATCAAATTCAACCCCACCAAGACCCTAAGCCGAGCAATTTTCACTCGCTATTTTCCAAACTCCTCGGCGCTCAATCCCGGATCAACGCAAGTCTTGCCGAAGCAAGCCTTCATACACTCACTGAAAACCATCGGCAGCATAGGCACCATTGCCCAAACTGAAAAATCTGATTGCGATTACTGGATCAGCGTCCAACTTACTGATTTTCCGGAGAATGGCCTTTCCCTCTTAAGCCAAAAGTGCAAAAGCATCGAGGAATGGGCCCTGAGCATAGGCCACGAAATCCATTTTTTCTTGATGGATCTCGACCAGACCAGAGACAACAGTTTCGAGTCCCGCGCTGATGACGAGTCGGCGGGTTCTTCCCTCAAGCTCCTGCTAAAAGACGAACTCTTTAGAAGCCATATCCTAGTGGCCGGCAAGATGCCAATCTGGTGGCTGTGTCCACCTGGCCTCAGCGAAACAGAATATCAAAATTTCGTTGTTTCCCTGCAAGTTAAAGAAAAAATCGACATGGAGAGCTTTGTCGACCTGGGTTATATCTCTAACCTGCCGAAATCCGAAATTTTTGGTGCCTGTTTGTGGCAGATGAACAAGGCGCTCGACAGCCCCTTTAAGTCGGTACTAAAATTCGCCTACCTGGAACTCTTGATGAACAACCAACAGACGCTGAATCTTTTTTCTGACCGCATCAAACAGTTGGTAACCTTCCCGGAAGCACTGAAGCCAGAAGAGCAGTTAGCCTTCGACGATATCGACCCATACCTCCTGCTGGCGAAAGAACTGGTTGGCTTTTACCAACGTGAAGAGACCTCCAAAAAACAGGGGGAAATCATTCGCGCCTGTCTATTTATGAAGACCTTGGAAGACATGACGCTGAAAAAAAAGCCACGTTCCGGTGCTCTCCCATTAACACCCCCCCCAGGTGAGCAGAATTTTGCCGTTGAGGGAAACGTATCAAATCCCCGCCTCGAGGCCGTCACCGCCCAGATGAAACGCTGGAATCTTCTACCCAAAGAAATCAACCATTACCTGAACTTTCAACACTGGAGTCACCAGGATCGAATCACTGCCGGTTCTACTGTGCATCAATACTTGGGTGACACTTACAAACGCTTGAGTTGGTATCTACACTCCTTCCAAAACGAAAAGCAGGCACTGACAATCACCGAAGAAGATATCGCCATCCTGGGGCGTAAGCTCTCCTCCTTCTACTCTAAAAAACCAAACAAGATAGAATACATACCAAGCCTGTCGCGCAAAATGATGTTCCTGCCGGATATCACGCTGCACCTTGCCGTAGTCGATGGACGAGACACCTACCTCGCCTCACACGGAGACGACGACATCATAGCAAACCCCGCTCTTTTGATTAAACGTGACGACCACCTCATTCGGCTCCTGATCTGGATGATAGCCAACGGTATTTTGACCCATAAAACTCATCTCGATCTGGCGAAGAACTCACTGTCGATGAACCTGACCGACATCACAAATCTTACGCGAACAATGCTTGACACCTTCCCGTTAATCAATTTCACACATATCTCAGCACACGACCTCCTGCAAAGCGAAGTCATCACGCGCGCCATGGCTGTCATCAATTTTGCCAAAGCACCTGTCCGAGGGGCAAAAAATATCCAATCAAGCATCATATCGACCAACAGTTATGGCGAGTATTTTCTCCACGATTATGAGACAATCACGCAATACAAGAATGCTCTCCGTGTCCTGCTGACTAAACATGAGGTCTGCCGCTGGCGCAACAACCTGACAGTTTTCATCCCGCAGCAACCCGAGCAGCATGCCTTGCAGGCCCTGCTCGACAATTGATCCTGCGAATAACACAGTTCGCATTCAAAACGATACCGTTATCCCACTCCAGAAGGGATTGAATTGAATCGGCTACGCTCCACCACTCATAGGCCCGCTTTGTGAATGCTTGCCGGAAGGCCCCCTTGAATACGCCTTCGCATTAAGACCACCGCAACTGCCATGGAGTTTCTCCCGCATGCATGAAATGTCAATCGCCATGAGTATCATTGATATCGCCCTCAGTGAAGCAGAGAAGGCAGGGGCACAAACGATCGATGAAATTGAGGTCGAAGTTGGGCAGCTGGCTGCTGTCATGCTTGAGTCTTTGCGCTTTTGCCTGGAGGCCGCAGCCAAAGGCACCTTGACCGAAACTGCAACCTTTACCCTTATCAACATACCAGGGCACGGCCATTGTCTGGCCTGCCAGCGAGATGTTGCAATCACGGAATTCCCCGCCCAATGCGATGTGTGCCAAGGCTTTGGGGTAAGCATCACGGCCGGAACTGAACTGAAAATCAGGTCTATCAGTATTAATGGTGACAACAACGGGAGAGAAGAATAATGTGCGATTCATGCAATTGTGGTGGCAACACTCCACCTACCGTGACCATCCAAAAAACAGGTCCGCATAGCAACCATTCCAGTTCACGAAAAATCGTTGTCGAACAGGACATCTTGTGTAAAAACAACTCTCAGGGCGAGAACAACCGCAAATTTTTCCAGCAGCAACAAATCCTTACCCTCAACTTGGTCAGCTCACCGGGCTCAGGCAAGACCTCGATCCTGGAACGGACAGTGCGTGACCTCCATCAAGAACTGGCGATCAGCGTGATCGAAGGGGACCAACAGACCGCCCGCGACGCTGAGCGTATTCAAGCCACCGGAGCTCCAGCCATTCAAATCAACACCGGCACCGGTTGCCACCTGGACGCCGAGATGATCCGACGCGCCTTGCCGCAACTGAATCCCCCTCCCCACTCGCTTCTATTCATCGAAAACGTCGGCAACCTGGTCTGCCCTGCCCTTTTCGATCTGGGCGAGGCCGCCAAGGTGGCGATCATCAGCGTTACCGAAGGTGAAGACAAGCCGCAGAAATATCCCCATATGTTCCGCGCCGCCAGCATCTGCCTGATCAACAAGATCGACCTCCTGCCCTATCTCGATTTTGATCTCGCCCTCTGCAAAGAATTGGCACTTCAAGTCAATCCCGCCCTCCAATTTTTCGAGGTTTCAGCTAAGAGCGGCGAAGGTCTCGGGGCCTGGTATCAATGGCTTCGTCACGAATTCTCCCATTGCCATCACCATTGAAACAACACACGCGCCAGCGGATCGAGGTTAACGGTATTGTCCAAGGGGTTGGCTTCCGCCCCTTTATCCACCGCCTGGCCACCACCCTCGGGCTGACCGGCTTTGTCGCCAACAACAGCGGCGGGGTAAAGATTGAAGTCCAGGGTGATGCTATGGCGTTAGCAACATTCATTGACTTATTAGCTAAGCAAGCGCCTACCAACGCCCTTATTACCGAACTCGCATTAAGTAACATTCCCACAACAAACGAGTCCGGTTTTTTCATTATTCTGTCAGATGCCAGCGGCCCGGTCACCACCCTCATTGCCCCAGACCTCTGCACCTGTGATGCCTGCCTGCAAGAACTTTTTGATCCGCAAAACCGCCGTTACCACTACCCCTTCATCAATTGCACCTTCTGCGGGCCGCGCTTTACAATCATTCGTGACATCCCCTATGACCGGCCCAATACCAGCATGGCCGCGTTCCCGATGTGCCCTCTCTGTCAAGCAGAATACGACGACCAAAGCGACCGGCGCTTTCATGCCCAACCGAATGCCTGCCCTGTCTGCGGACCGCAGATTATGCTCTGCCAGCAAGACACAACCCCAGTCACAAAAGATGTTTTTTCTGTCGCAGCCCTGCTGTTAGAGGGCGGCAAAATTCTCGCAATAAAAGGCCTTGGCGGCTTTCATCTAGCAGTTGATGCCGGCAATGACGAAGCGGTTCATCGACTCCGTCAACGGAAAGGACGGGCCGAAAAACCTTTTGCCATCATGATTCCAGACCTGGTTACCGCTAGAGAGTTATGCCTCCTGACACCTGCAGCCGAAATTTTTCTGGCCTCCCCGCAGCGCCCCATCCTGCTCGCGCCCAAAAATTCACCAAATCGTATAAGCCCGGCCGTGGCGCCAGGGGTAGATGATTTTGGCCTGATGCTGCCCTATACGCCATTGCACTCACTGCTCTTTCACTCTTTTGGGCGCCCTCTAGTGATGACCAGTGCCAACTTAAGTGAAGAACCTCTCTGTATCGACAACCAGGAAGCCATAAGCCGCCTGGCAAATATCGCCGATGCCTTTCTGCTCCATAATCGTGATATCGTCTGCCGAGCCGATGATTCAGTCGCCACAATGCATCAGGGAAAACCTCGCCTGCTCAGACGCAGTCGGGGCCAGTCTCCGACACCAATCATGCTTGAAGAGAACGGCCCGCAAATTCTCGCCATTGGTGCAGAGCTTAAAAATGCCATCTGCCTGCTCAAAGAGAGAAACGCCTTTCTCAGTCAGCACCTGGGAGATCTGAAAAACCTCTCTGCTTTCAGCTTTTTCAAGGAGACAATCCAACACTTCCTCACCATCTTCCAAGCTGAACCAGAGCTGGTGGCACACGACCTGCACCCGGAATACCTCTCCACGCGCTGGGCCGTCAACGAAAGTAACCTGCCAACCCTTGCTGTTCAACACCACCACGCCCATCTCGCCGCCTGCCTTGCCGAGAACCAACAACATGGGCCCGCCATCGGCATCATCCTTGACGGCACCGGGCTTGGCACCGATGGCACAATTTGGGGAGGTGAAATCCTGATTGGCGACTTTACAACCTGCGAGCGTTTTGCCTTTCTCGAACCAATGCCGTTACCAGGTGGTGAGGCTGCCATCCATGAACCATGGCGTACCGCCGTCGGCTACCTTGCCGAAGTCTACATCGACGAGATGCCGGCTCTAGAGTTTCTGACACCACACGATTGGCAGCCGGTTGCGGAGATAAGCAAGCGAGGAATCCGTTCTCCAAAAACAAGCAGTTGTGGCAGACTCTTTGACGCCGTGGCCGCCATGGCAGGAGGACAGCAAACGATTGCCTACGAAGGACAGGCCGCCATTGAGTTCATGTATGCGGCTGGGGAATTAACAGATTATGGGTATGAGGTAGAGTTGCAGGATACTGCCAAGGGCAAAGTGATGATAATCACCCAACTGCTAAAACAAATTGTCACCGACATCCAGGCAGGGGCCTCGCTCAAGACGATCAGTCAACGCTTTCACAGGGCCTTGGTCACCTTACTGACCTTGGCCGCTAGAGAAGCCGCCCGCCATTCCGGGATCAAGGTCGTAGCCCTCTCTGGCGGGGTTTTCGCAAATCACCTGCTGGCAAGTAGCCTCTATGAAACACTCTCAGCAGAAGGATTTACAGTGCTCAGTCACTCACTTCTGCCACCAGGCGATGGCTGCATCGCCCTCGGACAAGCCATGATTGGCCGTTCTTACGTACAGGGCGATCTTTAGCCACCGATTTTCTTGTCCATCAAACATCACTTACCAATCTTCTTACTGATATTGTTCATTTTTTATTATTTTTTCCGAAAAAAAGGAATAAAAGTCTAGAAAACGGAGATCGGCCAAGGATTTAACCTAAAAGCACTTGATCGCCTGACCTCTTTCTCCGTTTTCAATGAGCCGTCGACAAAGAATAAAAAGCATTAGATTCATCATGTTATCATTTTAACGTCTCCACAATTGATCTTTGCGGCATAAACATTGCTAGGTTTTCGGGTCGCACCATATTGCGCTTCCCCTTGCGTGTTTGCCTCAGTGAGACACATCAAGCGAAATGAAAGGAGGAAAGTGAGGAGACGGTAAAAGCAAGTATCGGCACCAAGGTTGAGTAGCAGGTATGCAACGAAGCGCAAAAGCGGCAATAATTGGTGATACCGATACGGACATTTGCGGAGTTGGCTGAAACAAAGTACGTTTGCAATAATCGTTAAAACTAAATGAAAAAGGAGGTTTTATGAAATTTCTACGGATGATGTTGGCGGGAGCAATTCTTTCAACTTCTTTGACAACGCAAGCCTTGGCAGTCCCTATCAATGCAGGCTCCCCAGAATATTCTGTATCAGTGGCGACGACACAAACAGGTACGAATCAGTGGCGTTTTGATTATACGGTTACCAATCATGAAAACACAGGCCTTAACTACTGGAGTGATGGGCGTAACTACTATGGATACTCGCAAGGATTTGCCGGATTTCATGTTGAGATACCTCAAAGTGCGATCTTCGTTTCCGCTACGAATCCTGCGCCATACGTCAACGACGGCTCTTCCCACTGGGCAAATTACCGCGTGACCGATCTCAGCTCAGCACTTTATCATGCTGATGGCTCAATTGGGAATGCGCCGGAGAATCCACTGAACTCGGGGAACGACTGGTATATCTTCTGGGCCGGTGGTTGGGGCTCCCCCTATCCAAAAGAAATCCCCGTCAGTTTTAGCCTCGAACTAGGAAATATTGCCGTTGGAACTGTCGATGCCACCCTAACAAGCTTCTGGGGTTTTGACAGTGATGGCGACGGCAACTCACCAATATTCACCTACACTCCTTCAATCCCTGATACCTATTACTCCATGTACTCAGCGGCGGTGACAGGCGCTGTTGCACTTCCAAGCGGGCCCTCTCCCGTCCCTGAGCCCGGAACGCTCATGTTGCTTGGCTCGGGCCTCGTAGGACTCATCGGTGCGAGACGTCAAAAGCAAAAATAGCTTTCTGAGGTTATGAACCTATTCAACCTTCTCCCTATCTATCACGGTTGCGAGAAGGTTGAATAATGATATAAACAAAGACCCATTTTTAAGTGGGGGGTGGGAATAATGCCTTCCCGACACATCCGCTTGGCCGCCAGACAGCTACTCCCGCTTAAACTATTTCGGTGACAACGACCCCCACATGTTGAATTTATGCTTCGAAAGTAATCATTGCATTCCAGCCACTCCAAAGGAGTTCCTGGGTTACTGGTTCAACATCCCACTTCTAACCCAGCAGTAAGAAGGACATCTCAAGAAAAGCCAAGCAACCCAGAGAGTTTTTTCGATATTATCCGCTTTGTTCCACCTCGAAAAAACATCCCGCTATCTCTACCCGATCCCCCACATGCAGTTGCGCCCCACGTCTGAGTTCGACAGTTCCATTCACCTTGACTTCACCCGATTGAATACGGGCCTTGGCCTCACCGCCAGTTGAGACAACAGCAGCCAGTTTCAAAAATTGGCCAAGCCTGATCGATTGATCCCTAATTGAAATTTTTTCCATATCCACCCACGAATTTAGAGGTTATGATGTAATTCTGCCAAGTCGTTGCCGTTCCTGATCTGTTTTATTTTTTTCCAATCTCAGGTCCCGGCTGTCTCGCGGCATAGTTGTCCAATATCTGCCAAACACGCATTCACCTCACCACATGAAATTTCTCCCCACCACCCCTGAAGAATTCAAAGAGCTTGGTTGGTCGCAGGCAGACATTATCCTGGTCAGCGGCGACACCTATATCGACAGTCCCTTTATCGGGGTAGCGCTCATCGGCCGGGTACTGACCGACGCCGGATTCAAAGTAGGCATCATCGCCCAACCTGCACTCGACACGGATAACGACATCAAACGCCTCGGCGAACCACGGCTCTTCTGGGGAGTCAGTGGAGGCAGCGTTGACTCCATGGTAGCAAACTTCACCGCCTCCAACAAACATCGCAACACAGACGACTTTACACCAGGCGGCTTAAACAGCAAACGCCCTGATCGGGCGGTCATCGCCTATAGTAATCTCATCCGCCGTTCCTTCAAAAACACAAAGCCTATCGTCCTGGGTGGCATCGAGGCCAGCCTCCGCCGCCTGGCCCACTATGATTTTTGGTCGAATAAAATCAGAAAATCGATCCTGTTCGACGCCAAGGCCGACATCCTGCTCTATGGCATGGCGGAAAAAAGTGTTCTGGCCTTAGCAGAACAGCTCAAAAGAAGTGGGGATTTCAAGTCAATCCCGGGACTCTGCTACGCTGCCAGCTCGCCACCGCATGATTTTATCGAACTTCCCAGCTTCGACGAGGTAGCGACAAACCCGGAAGCCATGACCAAAATGTTTCACACCTTCTATCAAAATAATGACCCACTGACCGCCAAGGGCCTAACGCAACGTCAGGACGCCATCCGTTACCTGGTGCAAAACCCGCCATCAGCGGCATTGACCCCTGCCGAGCTCGACCATATCCACGAGCTTCCCTTTAGTCGCTCGGTGCACCCCTATTACCAACGTCAGGGCAAGGTCAGGGCCCAGGATACCATTCAATTTGCCCTGAGCAGTCATCGTGGCTGCTATGGCGAGTGTAATTTTTGCGCCATCGCCATTCATCAGGGTCGAACAGTCTGTAGTCGAAGCGAGGCCTCAATCCTCCGCGAAGCACGTGGCCTTACCCTGCATGCCGACTTCAAAGGCAATATTCTCGATGTCGGCGGCCCCACCGCCAACATGTATGGCTTTGAATGTGCCAAGAAGCTCGCCAAGGGAGTCTGTGCTCATCGGCGTTGCCTGACCCCAAGCATCTGCCCCAGCCTGAAAATCGACCATCGCCGACAACTCGGCCTGCTGCAGAGTCTGCAAGCACTGCCCGGCGTCAAGCGGGTTTTCGTTGCCTCAGGCATCCGCTACGACCTGATTCTGGCAGACCCCAAGGGAATTCACTACCTGAAAGCAATCGTCAACAAGCACATCTCCGGTCAAATGAAGGTGGCCCCGGAGCATTCGGAGACAAACGTGCTTGCTAAAATGGGGAAACCAAGCGCAGAGCTCCTGCTGGAGTTCAAAAAACTCTTTGAGCGCTGCACCAAAGAAGCGGCGAAAGAACAGTACCTTACCTATTACTTTATCGCCGCCCACCCTGGTTGTGCTGCAGAGGACATGGCCAGGCTACACACATTCTGCCGCCAGAAACTTAGTGCCAACCCGGAACAGGTACAGATATTCACGCCAACCCCGTCGACCTACTCGTCCTTAATGTATTGGACAAAGCACGATCCGTTTGACGGCTCCCCCATTTTTGTCGAGACAGATAAAAACAAAAAAGAGGCTCAAAAATTCATACTGACGGGGAAAAGGCACCTGGCGGGCCAGACAACTGACACACTGAAGAGAGTGGAAGAGAAGCGAGTGCCACCGAGAAAAAGCGTTGTCGCTCGGGCGGCACAGGAGAGAATTCGGAAGGCAGCCAGAAGAAACCGCAATCAATAAACGCCGATGTTCACTATTGGCAGCTAGGCTGTCAGGCAATCTTGTCTGCTTTGTCTTCGCTCAAGAGAAGACATTGCACAACACTGTTCCCTTTGCGAAAAAAGGTGTCAACCATCGGCAAACTTGGTCTTCATCAGCAGAATCTCGCCTACACAAGCGAAAAAGGCATCAAGCAGTTCAGGGTCAAAATGCTTCCCCCGACCCATCGTTAGAATATCGATCGCCTCTTCAGCCGTCATGGCGGCCTTGTACACCCGGTGCGAGGTCAATGCATCAAAAACATCG
>JAQUKQ010000065.1 GCA_028718985.1 Desulfobulbaceae bacterium
CCTGAGCAACCTTCATCCAGAGAGATTTTTTTTGCGGCTCGTCACGTATCATCGACCATCACCCCTCCATAATCAGATTCGAGGTCATCATTGTTACAATGTTGATTCCGGCAAAGATCACGTAACAAATCACCGAGACCAAGGCGAGACGCCGTTGACCTAATGGAATGATCCCCTTAAGGCTCTTGATCTTGCTGAAAAAAGCGATGCCTCCTGTGCCGAGCCCGGTAATCATGCCGCCGAAGAGTGAGGGGTAAAGCGGATAGCCGACATAGCCATTGACGTCCTGCAGAATGCAGGGCGGGCAACAGCGATGTCGGCAGTTCATAGAAGTACAAAGAGAAACCCGAGATCAGGGAGGCATCAGGGGCGGCAACCACCATCTCAGTAGGCAAGGAACCGCATGAGCCCACGGTGCGCTCTCCAACCTGGCCGGTACTCACTCGGCCACACGGAAACAGTCCTAAAAATGAGAAATTCCAATCTCCCTCTTGTGTTTTGGCAAATCAGGCCTATATTGGTGCCAGTCAGACATAGCTTTCCCCTGGCAAAACTCTGCCTCCGGTGACTATTATGCCGATTTGCGAATCCCAACACCACGACAGTAATACCGCGTTTGGAAAAATTCCCTCATTCATTGGATCTCCAGCGATTATCATCTTTGGCCACCACGGCAACGCCCAAGTTCAGAAAAAAATTTCAGCCCCTGGCTACCACACTGCCCATCTCTCAAGCAGCCCATGCGCCTCCGGAGAACTTTCCGGCTTTTCCGCCAGGTCCGGCTTCCCCTGAGCCTGATCACGGACAGGCCTGTGGGGCCTCCCCCATCAATGCAACTATCCTGGCGGCGAAATTTCTCGGAAAATTCTGGCCTTGCTCCCCTTCCCTTATTGCCTGGGGAGAAAGGCGATTACGCATATCTTTAGACCCAGGTTTACAACGTCCGCTCCAATTCTAGCGATAGCTCTTTTCCATTTTTTTGAAAACGATAGGATCAGAAGCCCATGCGATTGAAACTGACAACCAAAAGACTGATGCTTTTCTCCGCTTTGCTCGCCATCGGCGTAATCAGTTCCATGGCAGCTCTTGGTTATGCATGGCAGATGCGGAAAACTATGGCGACGGTGATTTCAAAAAATTCCATGGAGATGATGGCTGCCGCGGAACTCGATATCGCTCTTCTCAAACAACAGCATGAAATAGTTTCGCGTGTCCTCGCCGGCAATAACCAGAGAGAATCGCCCCCTGCCACCAACTTGGCTGACGCCACCAGAGAAACACTCTCGCGCTTTGCTAACAGCACAGTCGACCCAAAGGAGAGAGCCCTTGTCGATAAACTGGGGAGCACTTTTAGCCGCTATGACGCGCTGCGGGACAAAATACTGACCCTTTTCCGTGCGGGAGATCCCGCCAAGGCCAAAGCACTTGCCATCGACGAACTCGACGCCCTCTACCATGAGAGCGCTGGAGCCAGTGATCTCCTTGTGGCAATGAACAACAAAGACATCCGTGAGGCACTCCGCCAGGGGGATGAAGAAATCCAGCGTTTCCAAAAAATAATTGCCGCAAGCATCATGCTTACCGGCCTGCTGGGATTCCTGCTGATATGGGTTCTGTTCCACAGTGTTTTTGAACCACTCAGGCAATTAGCGCGTGAACTGCAAGGGTTCCCACAAAGCAGCAGGCAGACTGGCGGCGCATCTCACGAAGATGATCTGGAACTCCTTGTTGATGGCTTGAAGCTTTTTGTGTCGGAAGGTGCCGGAATTCGATCCGATCTGGCCAGCAGCCGAAACGAACTCCATCAGGCCCAACGTCTTGCTGCTCTTGGAAATACAGTCGCGCAAGTGGCACACGAAATCAAAAATCGCCTAATCCCCCTCGGTGGGTTCGCCAGTGCTATCGAAAAGCGTGCCGACAATCCAGAAAAGGCAAGAGAGAAAGCACATATCATCTCACAAGAGGTGAACAAACTAGAACACTTGCTTCGCCATATCACCGATTTTTCAAAGCCTATTCAGCTACGCTTCGAGGAATGTTCCATCAATGACTTGCTCGCGGAACTGATCCAGAGGATGCAAGTAGGCTTAGCCAAAGGCGTTACCATTAAAGCCTCCTTGCATCCAACACCTCTGCAAGTGCGAGTAGATGCCGAACGCCTGGAGCAAGTGGTCGTCAACCTTATCCGTAACGCTGTTGAAGCCCTAGAATCAGCGTCTTCAGGGACTGTCACCGTCTGCACCCGGCCCCAGGACGAAAGTGTGGAAGTCCTGGTGATGGATGACGGTCCAGGAATTCCTGAGGTCGTTCTAGAAAATATATTCACACCATTTTTCACAACCAAAAAGCATGGCACAGGTCTTGGCCTCGCCATTTCCCGCAATATCATCATTGAACATGGAGGGAACCTCTCCTGTGCCTCCAATCCGAACCACGGCACTACCTTTACGCTCACTCTCCCCGCCGTTTGAGCCCAAATTCTCCCTGCCCAACGCTTTTCACCCCTGAGAACTCGTGGGACTTCAGCTCTATCAATTGTCGCCCTCGGGGCTTTTAAAAAAACTGGTAAAGTGATAAGCTGAATTTGAAAGTTCAACAAAAAGAGATGGGATGCAGAGTTGTTTCAGCAAAAGAACCCATGAGCGTTACGACAAGGTCCCGAGGACTTACTTCCCTGCCTTCTGTTTGCGGATATTCTCCGGCAAACTCCCCACCAGGTGTTCTATCCTCAAGGGTAATCGAGACAAAGTAGAGTAGAAATTTCATGAATCAACATCTCAGGCATCTCTTGGTGCAAGGCATCGTGTTGTTCCTGTCGGCCCTGGTCGTTGGCTGCTCGCAGGAACCGTCAGACTCGTTTCAAGGCTACGCCGAAGGAGAGTACATCCATCTCTCTTCATCATTGGGGGGGAGTTTAGAAAAACTTTTCGTGCGGCGTGGGCAGCAGGTGAAAGAGGGCGATACACTGGCCGTTCTCGAGCGTGGTCTCGAGTTGGCGGCTGTGTCCGAGGCGGAACAGGTCCTGATTCAGGCCGAAAATCGCTTGGCTGACCTGAGTAAAGGACAGCGTCCGTCCGAACTTTCGGCAATCGCCGCACAACTGGACAGGGCGCGGATTGCTCTTGGGCAATCTCAAAGGGAGTTCGATCGACGGCAGAAATTATACAGTGAAAAAAACATCTCCCTTGAGACGCTTGACCAGGCGAGGTCTCTCAAAGAGCGCTCCTCTGCTGAGGTTGCCGAAATCGAGGCAAAATTATCTACAGCCAAACTTGGAGGGCGGGATGATCAAATAACAGCTATGCAGGCTGAGGTTGCCGCCGCCCAGGAGCACCTGGTTCAAGCCAGCTGGCGTCTCGACCAGAAAACCATCCTGGCCTCGAAGTCTGGTTTTATCAACGACACTTTTTATGAGGAAGGCGAATTTGTCCCGGCCACCTACCCCATTGCCAGTTTGCTGCCGCCGGAAAACATCAAGATCCGTTTCTTTGTGCCGGAGTTGATCGTTGGCAATCTTGCCATCGGCCAATCAATTGCTGTCAGTTTCGATGGGGAGAGCAAACCCTTCAGCGCCACCATTTCTTACATCTCTTCCCAGGCCGAATTTACGCCGCCGGTCATCTACAGCCGCAACACCCGTGCCAAGTTAGTCTTCATGGTAGAGGCCCGCCCCCGCCCTGAGGAGGCGACCAAGTTTCATCCTGGCCAACCGGTCGATGTCAGACTGGAACCGACCCATGAGTGAGGGCTTCTCCCCGGCCATCAGCGTCAAGGACCTGACCAAGTCCTTTGGTGACAAGGTGGTGGTCAAGAAACTCTCGTTGCAGGTTGAGCAGGGTGAGATATTTGGCTTTCTCGGACCAAACGGCAGCGGCAAGACCACCTTTATCCGCATGCTCTGCGGTTTGCTGCGACCTGATTCCGGCAGCGGCATCTGTTTAGGGTACAACATCGTTTCCGAATCTGCTAAAATCAAACCCAACATCGGCTATATGTCGCAAAAATTCAGCCTCTATGAAGATCTCAGCGTTCGTGAGAACCTTAACTTCATGGGCCGGATGTACGGTATACCCCGACAGCGTCTGGCGGTAGCGGAGATTATGGAGCACATGGGTCTGAGCCGTTTTGCAGAGCAGTTGGCAGGCACGTTGTCTGGTGGCTGGAAACAACGGCTGGCCCTGGCCTCGTGTCTGCTCCATAAACCGAAACTGTTGCTGCTCGATGAACCTACCGCCGGCGTCGATCCGAAGGCCAGGCGCGACTTTTGGGATGATGTCTATAGTATGGCAGCCCTTGGCATTACCGCCTTGATCAGCACCCATTATATGGACGAGGCCGAACGCTGCCACCGCCTGGCCTATCTCTCCTACGGCAACCTTTTGGCCGTGGGCACCGCAGACGAAGTGACGGCCTCCTCAGGACTTGCTACCTGGTCGATTTCAGGTAAGAAAATGCACGAACTGTCGGCGCAGATCAAGGCGTTGCCAGGGGTGGAGTTGGTAATCCCCTTCGGCAACACCCTGCATGTCTGCGGCCATGATGAATTGCTGCTTTCACAAAGTCTGCACGCCATGAAGAACAGCGAATACCGCCTGGAAAAGATAGCCACCGGACTGGAGGAGGTCTTTATCAGCCTGATGCAAGACCAGGGGGACAGTTGACATGCTAGGCTTACCATCCTTATCATTGAGGCGATTTTTGGCCATTGTCATCAAGGAGTTCGTGCAGATGCGGCGCGATCGCATCACCTTTGCCATGATGATCGGCATCCCTTTCATGCAGATGATCCTGTTCGGCTTTGCCATCAACTCGGATCCCAAACACCTGCCTACGGCTGTCCTTTCTGCCGACAACAGTACCTTCTCGCGCAGCATTATCCAGGCGATGGAGAACAGCGGTTATTTCAGGGTGGTTAAGGTCGTTCAAAGCGAGGCCGAAGCGGCACTCTTGATCGACGAGGGAGATGTCCAGTTCGTGCTGAACATCCCGGAGCAATTTTCCAGGAAATTGCTCCGGGGGGAACGTCCCGCCCTGTTGTTGACTGCTGACGCTACCGATCCGGCCGCCACCAGTAACGCCCTCTCGGCTTTTCGGAGCTTAACGGAGTCTGTCTTGGCCAGGGATCTTGAAGGGCCCTTGAGCCATCTCCGCCGTCCACCGGCACCGCTGCAGAGCATAATCCATACCCGCTTCAACCCTGAGGGAATTACCCAGTACAATATCGTCCCAGGTTTGATGGGGGTGGTTTTAACCATGACCCTGGTCATTATCACCGCCCTGGCCATGACGCGTGAACGGGAACGCGGCACCATGGAAAATCTGCTGTCAACGCCGGTCCACCCCATAGAGGTGATGATCGGCAAAATCATCCCCTATATCATTGTCGGCTACATTCAGATGTGCTTCATCGTCCTTGCCGCCCGCTACCTCTTCCATGTGCCGTTAGCCGGAAATCTCCTCTTGCTGCTGGTGGTTTCACTACTCTTTATTGCCGCCAATCTCGGCGTTGGCCTCACCTTCTCGACCCTGGCCAGGAATCAGTTGCAGGCTGTCCAGATGGCGTTTTTTTTCTTTCTCCCTTCGATCCTGCTCTCAGGCTTCATGTTCCCCTTTCGGGGCATGCCGCCTTGGGCGCAGCGTGTCGGCGAGGTCTTACCCCTTACCCATTACCTGCGTATCGTGCGGGGCATCCTTCTCAAAGGAAATGGAATTCACGAGATCACTCCCAATATGTGGCCCATGGCCATTTTCTTGGTAGTTGCCCTTTCCATAGGATTCAAGCGCTATCGGCGCACTCTTGACTAAAGAGTGTCGTCGATTCAGGGAGATATTGAACTGAAGCTGATGCTCTTTTGAAAAATTAGTGCATCCTTTCATTCATTTTTTCATACCAATAAATGGGACATTAGCGTACGCTGAATGTCAGTGATTAGTCAAAATAATTGATCTGGGAGATGTCTTTGACTAGGTTATTAACTGATGTCTACAACTTTTATCGAAATGGGTTCAAGAGTATGACTCTGGGTCGGACGTTGTGGAAGATCCTCCTGATCAAACTCATTGTCCTCTTTGCTGTCCTCAAATTGTTTTATTTCCCCAATTACCTGCAAACGAATTTCCAAACCGATGAACAACGGGCCAACCATGTCCTGGAACAACTCTCCAGACACACGGGTCCAAACCATTAATACTGAGGAGGGGTGATCAATGATTGATGTCGATCTTAGTCTGGTGAATTGGTCTCGGGCGCAATTTGCCCTGACCGCCATGTATCACTGGATCTTTGTGCCACTGACCCTGGGGTTGTCTGTTTTGTGCGCCATGTTTGAATCCATCTATGTGCGGACTGGTGAAGAAAAATGGAAGGTGCTGACCAGGTTCTGGATGACCTTGTTTGGGATCAACTTCGCGATCGGGGTTGCCACGGGTATTATCCTTGAGTTTGAATTTGGCACCAACTGGTCTAACTACTCCTGGATGGTGGGAGATATCTTCGGTGCGCCACTGGCCGTGGAAGGGATTTTTGCCTTTTTCTTGGAGGCAACCTTCTTTGCTGTGATGTTTTTTGGATGGGAGAGGGTATCCAAAAAGTTTCATCTCTTTTCTACCTGGATGGTGGCCTTTGGCTCCAATCTTTCGGCCCTGTGGATTCTGGTAGCCAATGCCTGGATGCAATATCCGACAGGCATGGCCTTCAACCCGGAGACAGCCCGTTTTGAGATGGAGAATTTTTGGGCGGTCCTCTTTTCGCCGGTGGCAATGTCGAAATTTACCCATGCCACCAGTTCAGGGTTTGTCCTGGCCTCCCTTTTTGTGGTTGCCATTTCTTCCTGGTATCTGTTGAAAAACCGGCATATCGAGCTGGCCAAGAAATCCATCATGGTTGCCTCAGTCTTTGGTCTGCTGGCCTCCGCCTATGTCGGTTTTACCGGTGACGAAGCAGCCTTTGAAGATGCGCAAAAGCAACCTATGAAACTGGCGGCGTTTGAAGGCTTGTATAAAGGCCAACAGAGTGCCGATCTTGTCGTCCTTGGCATGATCAATACCGAAAAGGAACCCGATGACGACCAGAGCCCTTTTCATTATGCAATAAAAATTCCAGGCCTTCTTTCTCTGCTCGCCAATCGTGATCCCGATTCCTTTGTGCCCGGAATTGACGACCTCGTCTATGGCAACAGTACGCAGAAGGTCATGGGGGTTGCCGAGAAAATGAAGCTTGGGCAACAGGCGGTGGCGAATCTGGCCTCTTTCAAACAGGCTCGTCAAGAGAAGGATGACGCTGCGGCAAGTGCAGCCTTGACCCAATTTTCGACAAATAAAGAGTTTCTCGGGTATGGCTATCTCAGTAAACCGGAAGAGGCAGTCCCGTCGGTTAGTATTGCCTTCTATTCCTTTCATATCATGGTAATTCTTGGCACCTTCTTTCCTGCTCTGTTTCTTGCTTTTCTGTATTTTACGATAAAAGGGACGATTGCCAAACAACGATGGCTCCTGCCCTTTGGCCTTCTTTCCTTCTTCCTAGGCCATGTGGCCCAACAAACGGGTTGGATTTTAGCGGAAGTCGGTCGGCAACCTTGGGCCATTCAGGGACTGCTGCCAGTCAAGATGGCCACCACCAATCTCGGTGCTGGTAATGTGCAGGCAACTTTCTTTATGTTTCTCGCAGTGTTTACTCTGCTCTTGCTTGCTGAAATTAAAATCATGGTGAAGCAGATCGCCATAGGACCGGAGGGTTTACAAAATGATCTCAAATCTTGATTATGGAACCTTGCAGCATATCTGGTGGATTCTATGCAGTGTGGTTGGCTCACTGTTTCTATTCCTGACTTTTGTCCAGGGAGGCAACACTCTGCTCTGGCAGATGGCGAAAAATGACGCGGAAAACGCTCTGATAATCAATTCACTGGGACGTAAATGGGAGCTGACCTTTACCACTCTGGTTCTGTTCGGCGGCGCCCTGTTTGCGGCCTTCCCCAAATTCTATGCCACCAGTTTTGGCGGTGCGTACTGGGTATGGATGTTGATACTCTTTACTTTTATTTTGCAGGCGGTCAGTTTTGAATTCCGAAAAAAACCAGGAAATTTGCTGGGGGCCAAGACCTATGAGTTCTTTCTCCTGATTAACGGCACCGTTGGTGTCCTGCTGATCGGTGCTGCAGTTGGAACTTTTTTCACTGGTTCGAACTTTTCCCTCAATGCCTACAATCAAGTCACATGGACGCACCCCCTGCGTGGCCTTGAAGCCGCCTTTTCACTTTTTAATCTCTCCATGGGCCTCTTTCTCGTCTTTAATGCAAGGGTTCTTGGCGCCATGTATCTGTTGAATAATATTGATTTTACGGCCATGAATGGTTTTGAGGCACGGCTGCGCAAGGCGGTGTGGATCAATTTCCTCTGCGCCCTGCCTTTTCTTCTCTACCTGCTGGTCTCTCTGCTTATGATGCAAGGGTTCAGTGTCGATGCGACAGGTGTGGTTTCCATGGTTGCCAATAAGTATCTCCAGAACCTGCTGGCCATGCCTATGGTGCTATGCTTGTTACTTGTTGGCCTGATTCTGGTGGTACTTGCCGTATTTGGTACCGTTTTCAAGGCAGGCACTAAGGGGATCTGGCTTGCTGGATTGGGGACTGTATTTGTTGGCCTTGCCCTCTTTTTTACGGCGGGATTCAATCATACCCCATTTTACCCGTCAAAGGCTGACCTGCAGTCCAGTCTGACTATCATCAATGCCTCATCAAGTCGCTATACCCTGATGGCGATGACCTATGTGGCTCTCGGTATCCCCTTTGTCCTGGCCTATGTGGCCTATGTCTGGAGTCAAATGGATTCCAGAAAACTGACGGCCCATGAGATAGCCACTGAGGAGGGGTACTGATCTCAGGAAACAGGCTTCAGACGACCGAGGCCGGGTTTGACATTGATGTGAACTGCCGGAATTGTGTAAGAAATATTATTACGTTGATTGTTTTTGGTTAAGGAGGTAGGACGATGACTGTTGTTTTGATTATTACCTGGATTGCCTTAGTCTTTGTTTCCTATAAAGGCGCGGTCTTGGCCTTGGACAAGGCGGGCCTTTTGTGACAGTCAGTAGGGGAAGCTATCTCCATCCAGACTGACGTTGCCGGTGGCGTGGAAGAAAGTGATTGAGGCAAATCCGCTCGGCACATTCTCCTGTGTCCGAGAGGCTATGACAGGATAGCGCCGCACGAAGAGTAGCGTCTCGCTTAGCACAAGTTCAGTGCACAAAGCAATCGCCTGATCGGGTTACAGCGAGTACTCCACAAGCAAGGCGACTGCCCGCATGCTGGCAAAAACTCTGGCCCAGGAGGCAGACCCAGCCCCCGTGTGGTGCGTGTGCTAGCGCGCGCCAGAGAACGGCTCGACCGCGAAAGAGACTTCTCCGGAAAATAGGAGTAGGAGTAAGAGCGATGAAGATCAATGAACAACTTGAACCGACCGTATTTGTCATCTTCGGCGGCACAGGTGACCTGGCTTGGCGTAAATTGATGCCTGCCTTGTTTGATCTCTTTCTAGATCGCAGATTGCCGCAGCTGTTTTCGGTCATTGTCTTGGGCCGGGGAAAACTCGCCGACGATGAACTGCGGCATCATCTTCGCGAGGGGGTCAGTCAATTCTCCCGCCTTGGCAAAGTGGAAATCGGACAGTGGAAGCAGTTCGCGGATCAGCTTCAATACCTGCAAGGCGATTACGATAAACCCGAGACCTATTCGACTCTTGAGAACCAATGTACGAGACGGGACAAGGAGTGGGGGAGCAAAGCTCAGCGTATTTTTTACCTGGCTACACCGCCGTCGATGTTTGGCGAGATCTCGAAATGTCTCGGGGAAGCCAAATTGGCACGGGACCGCAAACGGACGCGTATTGTCATTGAGAAACCTATCGGCTACAACCTCTCCTCCGCTATCGCCTTAAACAATAGTTTAGCCGATGCCTTCGATGAATCCCAGATCTTCCGGATCGACCATTATCTGGGCAAAGAAACGGTGCAGAACATCCTTGCCTTTCGTTTCGCCAATCCCCTCTTCGAACCCATCTGGAACCGTCATTATATTGATTATGTGGCCATTACCGTCGCCGAAGAAGTAGGTGTGGGAACCCGCGGCGGCTATTACGATGGGGCCGGGGCGCTCCGCGACATGGTGCAGAATCACCTGATGCAACTGCTCTGCCTGGTGGCAATGGAACCGATGGTATCATTCGATGCCAACGAGATTCGCAACAAGAAAGTGGATGTGCTCCACGCAGTGCGGCCGATTCACCATGATGCGGTTCATCAGAGTGCGGTGCGGGGGCAATACGGCAAGGGATGGCTCAGCGGCAACGAGGTGTGCGGCTATCGCGAGGAGGACGGAGTAGCGCTCGAATCTCAGACCGAGACCTTTGTGGCCTTAAAGCTGTTCGTGGACAACTGGCGCTGGCAGGACGTGCCATTCTATCTCCGTACCGGCAAACGTCTGACCCGGCAGGCCTCCGAGGTAGTGATCCAATTTCGGTCGGTGCCGCATCAGTCGTTTCCGCCTGAGGCCAGTATCGATTGGCAGGCGTCCCGTCTCGTCATCTCAATCCACCCCAACGAAGGGATTGTGCTTCGTATTCAGGCCAAACACCCGGGGCCGCAAATGCACCTACGCACGGTTGAGATGAAGTTCAACTACCAGGAAACGTTTTCCGCCCCGTCGCCCGATGCCTATGAGACCTTGCTCTGGGATGTGATGAAAAACGATGCCACCTTGTTCATGCGTGCCGACCAGATCGAGGCTGCGTGGCGGTTACTGATGCCGGTGCTCGAGGTATGGGCGGTGGCGCCGCCCAGTGATTTCCCAAATTACGCTCCTGGCACCTGGGGACCGGAAGCCGCACAAGGCCTTCTCCTGCATCCAGGGCACAGTTGGCCACTCCCTGCGGAAGATCCGAAGCGGCCCTGGTGCCCACCATGCCAGAATCCTCCCCCGGCCAAATGAGATTAAACGTATTCTTAATGTCTTTTATCCTCAGGGTAACGCGGCTGTGCCGACTCTCCCATTCATTTCCTGCAGCACTATATCTGCTAGGTGCGGTATGAATAATCCTGAAGAGCTACAGGGCAAAAAATTAGTCGGGCTGTCGCTGGCAGCAATGGGGGTTGTCTTTGGCGATATCGGGACGAGTCCTCTTTATGCCATCCGGGAGTGTTTCCACGGTGAATATGGCATCGCGGTCAACAACGGCAATGTGCTCGGCGTCCTCTCACTCATCTTCTGGTCCTTAGTGCTGATCGTCTCCCTGAAATACCTCACCTTCATCCTTCAGGCCGACAATGATGGAGAAGGTGGAGTGCTTGCCCTAACCGCCTTGGTCAAGCCAAAAAATGTACAGCCGGGCACCATCCGCTGGATCCTGGTCGGTCTCGGCCTCTTTGCCGCCTGCCTGCTCTATGGTGATGGCATGATCACCCCGGCCATCTCTGTGCTGAGCGCCGTTGAAGGGCTAAAACTCATCACACCGCTCTTTGAGCCCTACATTATCCATGTCACGATTGCGATTCTAGTTGGACTTTTTCTCCTGCAGAAAACCGGAACAGCCAGGGTGGGAAGCATGTTCGGGCCGATTATCTTCCTCTGGTTCTGCGTGCTGGCCGGCCTGGGACTTGTACAAATCGTGCATCACCCACAGGTTCTCTCCGCCGTTTTCCCCTGGCATGGCCTTGTCTTCCTGATCAAAAACAGGACGCACGGTTTTGTGGTGTTGGGCGCTGTTTTTCTGGTAGTCACCGGTGCCGAAGCAATCTATGCCGACATGGGACATTTTGGCAGACGTCCCATCCGATTGACCTGGTTTCTGGTCGCCTTTCCAGCCCTGGTTCTTAATTATTTCGGACAGGGGGCTGTCCTCCTGCTGAAACCAGAGGCTTCCAACCATCCATTCTACGCCCTCGTGCCGGAATGGGCCATGATCCCCATGGTCATCCTGGCCACCCTGTCCACCATCATCGCGTCTCAGGCCGTGATTACCGGGGCCTTCTCCCTGACCAACCAGGCAATTCAATTGGGATATCTGCCTCGCTTGAGGATCACACATACCTCTTCCTCCCATATCGGTCAGATATATGTAGGTCCGGTTAACTGGCTCCTGATGATATGCACCGTCGGCCTGGTTATCGGTTTTCAATCATCAAGCAAGCTGGCCGCCGCCTATGGCGTGGCGGTTACCGCCACCATGCTGATCACCACGACTCTTTTTTTTGTGGTCGCCCGCAAACGTTGGAGGTGGAGCCTTTTGACGGCCAGCCTCCTTGTTGGCCTATTCTATGCGGTTGATCTGACATTTTTCGGCGCCAACATGATAAAAATTTTCCATGGTGCCTGGTTCCCCCTGGCCATCGGCGGCATCTTCTACCTCGTGATGCTGACTTGGGAGCAGGGTCGCCATATCCTCGCTTCAAAAATAAGGGAATTAACACCGAATACTGAAAAGTTTTTGGAAATGATCTCTAGCAATCCACCACAGAGAATTAATGGCCAGGCTATTTTTCTGACTGGAGGGCGGAATGTCGTGCCGGCGGCCATGATGCACAATCTGAAACACAATAAAATTCTTCATGAAGAGGTTTTTCTTCTAAACATTCGTACCGAACCCATTCCTTGGGTCCGTAATTTCGAAAAAATCGAGCTTGAGAAATTGGGCTCTGGTCTTTATCGCATCATCGCCCATTATGGCTTTATGGAAGAGCCGAAAATAGCCACCATCTTCGCTCTCTCTCGTGACCATGGAGTAAATATTGCGCTGAAAGACGCTAGCTTTTTCCTTGGTCGTGAAAAACTTTCAATAAGCGATCATCCGCGCATGGGCAGATGGCGTTCAAAACTGTTCCTCTTTCTCTCGCGCAATGCCATGGATGCTACCGGATTCTTTGACATCCCTTCAAACCAGGCAATTGAAGTAGGAGTCCAGCTCAAGTTATAAAGCAAATTGCGCCCCATAAAGTCGGCACAACTGCTTAGAAATCTTTACTGCTGAGAGAAGGTGCCAATTCCCCCCCACCTGCTATCGGGGCTGTTGACCGGAGCCGTTCTGTGTTACCCCATGGCACGGACTTAGAGGACTGAAAGATTGAAACTATTTGAAAAAACAAGTAAAAGTAAATGTCGAGAGTCACTGACAACACCCCCCTGACCAAGGAAAACGATGCTTCCAATTGAACATGGGGCTTTTTCTTCCGCCCCACCTGATTTACTGGCAATGACGCTCTATACCCTAATGGTCTTTGGCCTCATGGGAGTGATCCTGTTCCTGACCAGCCGCCTTGGAGAAAAGAAGACAACCGACGTTAAGCTTTCAGCCTATGAAAGCGGCATCACCCCCACGGGGACAGCCCGATTTTCCTATCCTGCCCCTTTTTATCTGGTCGCCATTTTTTTTCTCATTTTCGATGTGGAAGCGGCGTACATCTTTTCATGGGCCATTGCCTTTGACCAACTTGGCTGGAAGGGCTGGTTCCAGATAACCTTTTTTATCTTCATATTGCTTGGCAGCCTTTTGTACCTCTGGCAAAAAGGAGGACTTGATTGGGCAACGGCACGACAGCAGAAATGAGGCAGCCAGAAAAGGGTGTTCTGCCAAACCTGGATACCATCATCAACTGGTCTCGGAAGAACAGTCTCTGGCCGTTTTTCTTCGGGTTGTCGTGTTGCTTTATCGAAGAGGCCACCGCCTTTACCTCCCGCTATGACATTGGCCGCTTTGGCGCGGAAGTCTTTCGCGGCTCTCCGCGGCAGGGCGATCTGCTCATTATTTCAGGCACGGTCTTTAAGAAAATGGCGCCTGTGGTCCTCCGTTTGTACGAACAGATGGCGGAGCCAAAATGGGTCATCTCCATGGGCTCTTGCGCCAATTCAGGGGGAATGTATGATGTCTACAGCGTAGTCCAAGGGGTGGATCAGATTCTGCCAGTGGATGTCTATGTCCCAGGCTGTCCACCCCGCCCGGAGGCCCTGCTTCAGGGCCTGATTATGCTCCAAGAGAAAATTGTTTTGGGGGAGCGACCAAGCCGTGCTGTTTTTCATCTAGGCCAGGGAGTCCAAGGAACCACCAAGTCAATTCTCGCAGACAATATCTCAAAATCCAGGGACCCACGCGGGCCGGGCTATGAAGGGACTTCCCTTCGGGGTTCCTCGGTTTCTCCGCCACTGTTTTCAGGGAATCGAGCCAATCAGATGTGGACGCCGCCGGCTAGGAAAATTGAGTTGAATCCTCGGGACACACTCCTCACGGCATCATTACCTGCCCTTTTTGCCAACCGTGTTGTCTTTGAGTCTGCCACCTCGGACATGCTTACTTTTCAAGTCGACAGGGAGATCCTGCCTGCTGTTTTGCGGTATTTAAAACATGAAGCATCACCACGTTTCGAGCGACTTGAAGATCTTACCGCCATTGATGAATCTGCCCGTCATCAGCGTCACGATTTCCTTGATTTTACCTTGGTCTACACCCTGCTCTCTTTTGGGTCGGCGAGTAGAGTGCGCCTGAAAACAGCTCTAAAGTCCCCGAGTCCGATAGCTACAAGTATTTGCGATCTCTGGCCCGCGGCTAACTGGTATGAGCGTGAAGTCTATGACATGTTCGGGATTCGCTTTGCAGGCCATCCCGATCTGCGACGACTGCTCATGCCCCATGACTGGGAAGGGCACCCCCTGCTGAAAAGCCATGTATTCAGAGGCACGGGCATGGCGCCTTATGGTCTTGAGGAGGCCAGGAAGCATCAGCCACTCGACGCAGGATCTTTCTTCCGCTCAAAAAATGACACTGACTATCTCTTAAACTTGGGACCTCACCATTATTCGACCCATGGCGTTATCCGCTTTCTCCTTGCCCTCCATGGCGAGGAAATCCAGGACATGGGCATCGATATTGGGTATCATCACCGTGGCGTCGAAAAAATCGGTGAACATCAATCCTGGCATCAATTCATTCCCTATACCGACCGGGTTGATTATTTGAGTGGTGTGGCCAACAACCTCACCTATCTCTCCGCTATTGAGGCCATGACCGGAATAACTCTTCCGGATCGAGCCCAATACATCAGAGTTATGCTCAGCGAATTTTTCCGGATCAGCAACCATCTGCTCTGGTTCGGCACGTTTGCCCAGGATCTCGGCATGATGAGCGCCGTGTTTTATGCCTTCCGGGAACGGGAGATGATCATGGACATCGTTGAGTTTATTACCGGGGCTCGCCTGCACCCCGCTTGGTTCAGAATCGGTGGTGTCGCCCAGGATCTGCCGGATGGTTGGCAAGAGAAGGTTGCGGCCTTTGTCCAGATCTTCCCAAAACGTCTACAAGAGTACGAGGCCTTAACCACCAACAATCCCATCTTCAAGGCCCGCACCAAGGGGATAGGCGCCATCGCCCTCAAGGATGCCATTGACTGGGGGGTTAGCGGCCCAAACTTACGGGCCTGCGGGATGGAATGGGATTTACGCAAAAAAATACCCTATGCCGCCTATGAAGCCTTTACCTTCGACATCCCGACCGGCACTGACGGCGATTGTTATAGCCGCTACCTGGTCAGAATGGAAGAGATGCGGCAAAGCCTCAGCATCATTGCTCAAGCCGCTAGAGGGATGCCCGGCGGGCGCTATCTCTGCGAAGATTGCCGATACACGCTTCCTGAAAAGGGTGATACCCTGCAAGATATCGATAGCCTTATTCATCATTTTGTAACTGTTTCTCGAGGGCCAAAAATTCCTCAAGGGGAGACGTATTTCGCTACTGAGGCACCGCGCGGCGAACAAGGCTATTACCTGGTCAGTGACGGATTGAACAGGGCCTACCGTTTGCGTGTCCGCTCGCCGGGATTTGCCAACCTGCAGCTATTGCCCAAGCTGGCGCAGGGGGTTACCCTCAGTGATCTGATTGCCATTCTCCCTTCCCTTGACTACATCATGCCCGATATCGACAGATAGGACTACCGCCATGCTCCCCCACGAAATACGACAAAAACTGACTCTGGAGATAGCTGCCTGCGAACATGCCAGAGAAAAGGCCATCGATGTCATGTATATCCTGCAGCGGCATTACGGGTATTTGTCCGATGAAGCGGTTCACGAGGCTGCCGGCCTTTTGAGCATGACGCCCCTGGAACTGGAGGAGCTGGCGACCTTCTATGATTTCATTTACCGGGAGCCGGTGGGGGAATATGTCATCCATGTCTGCGATGGCGTTGTCTGCTGGATGCATCATGAACAGGCTGTTTTTGAGTATCTGTGCCGAAAACTGGGCGTTGGCCTTGGCGAGACGACTGCGGATGGTTTGTTCACCCTTCTGCCCACCGCCTGTATCGGCGACTGTCACCAGGCTCCATCCATGCTGATAAATGGCAAGTTCTACGGCTTGTTAACTCCGGAAAAGATAGACGTAATTCTTGAACAACTGGTGTGTGAATCTTGCAACCCTGTCCTGACCAGATGACTGACATGTCGGAGCTGGTACTCTTTAAAAATCGACGGCCCGACAAGGCGGCAACCTTCGAAGAATACCGGCAGAGCGGCGGCTATGAGGCCCTGACGGCTGTTGTCGGTAAACTTTCGCCAAAAGATGTTCAGCAGCAGGTCCTGGACGCTGGTCTGAAGGGACGGGGCGGTGCTGGTTTCCCGGCAGGACGCAAGTGGGCCGGCGTCCCTGAAACAGGACATTTCCCTCGCTATATTTTGCCGAATACCGATGAAATGGAGCCCGGCACGTTCAAAGACCGCATACTGGTCAATGCGGACCCGCATCTTGTGCTTGAGGGGATCATTTTGACTGCGTATGCGGTTTCGGCTGAAAAGGGAATTTTTTTCATCCGGCCTTCCTACGAACATGATGCGGAACTGATCGAACAGGAACTCGAGGTTGCCAGGCAGGCAAACTTTCTGGGAAAAAACATTTTAGGCAGCACATTCTCATTTGATCTTGTCGTTCACCGAAGCGGAGGACGTTATATTTGCGGTGAGGCCTCGGCCCAGATCAATGCCATTCAGGGGAGGAGACCAAATCCTCGAAAAGGCGGGCCTCACATGGCAGAACAAGGTTTGTGGAAAAAACCCACCATTGTCAACAACGTGGAGACCTTGGCCTGCGTGCCAGGCATCATCCGCCACGGCGCCGCCTGGTTTAAAGGTTTGTCTGCAACTCCAACGGGGGCCGGCACCAAACTCTATTGTGTCAGCGGCATGGTGCAGCGGCCAGATTGTTATGAACTGCCCATTGGCACCAGGTTGAGTGAGATCATTGATGGCAGTGCTGGCGGCCTGTCTCCTGGCTCCACCTTCAAAGCCTGTCTTCCGGGTGGCGCCTCTACGAGTTTCATGCCCAAACAGTTTATCGATGTGGAGATGGACTTCGATCCGCTGAAGAAGATCGGTCATCGGCTGGGAACAGGCGCGATCATGGTTTTCGACCAGAATACCTGCCTTGTCGCTGCCACCATCAATCTCATCGAATACTTTGCCCGGGAATCCTGCGGCTGGTGCACCCCCTGTCGGGAAGGTCTGCCGTTCATCCTCGAACTTTTACGAGCCATCGAGTGCGGTGAAGGCAAGGAAGAATATATTCCTCTGCTGCGACGGATGGCAGGCCACATGAACCACGCATACTGCGCCTTCGCCCCTGGTGCGGTGCAACCGGTATATGGGCTGTTAAACTATTTCGAGGAAGAAATCCGCGAACACATCAGCCAGAAAAAATGCCCGTTCGGCGTTGTTCCGCAGGGAAGCTGTCAGACAGTATGGGCAAACCGTGGCAATGGCTTATACCCTGGCGCCGCCAACACCAAGGATAAATTTGCATCATGCCCCATCTGATCATTGACGACATCCCCGTTGATGTCCCGGAGGGGACAACGGTCATCGAGGCTGCTGAGCAGGCCGGGATCATGATTCCCCGCTTCTGCTATCTCAAGGCCTTGGGGAGCGTGGGCGCCTGCCGAATGTGTGCGGTAAGTTTCTTGGCCGGACCAGTAAAAGGCATTGAAATGAGCTGCATGGTGAAGGCCGTGGACGGCATGGTCATTTCAACAACTGACAACGAAGCGGTCGCTTTCAGGCGGCAGATGATTGAATGGCTCATGGTCAATCACCCGCACGACTGCCCAGTTTGTGACGAAGGCGGCCAGTGTCTGCTCCAAGACGAAACCATTTCCGGCGGCCATCAGAGCAGACGATTCCCCGGCAAGAAGAGGACCTATCCTGATCAGGATCTTGGTCCTTTCATCCAGCACGAGATGAACCGCTGCATCCATTGCTACCGGTGCGCCCGTTTTTATCAGGAGTATGCTGGATATCGAGATTTCGGAGTGATGCGGCTTGGCAATCGGGTATATTACGGTCGTTTTTCAGACGGCGCCCTCGAGAATCCATTTGCCGGTAATCTGGTGGATATCTGCCCTACCGGGGTTTTTACCGACAAACCGGCCAGGTACAAGGCGAGACGCTGGGACATGCAACGCGCCGCGACCCTGTGCCTCCACTGCTGCCTGGGCTGCAACACTACCGTCAGTGCCTTCCATCAGGCCATTGTCCGCCAGGAAGCCAGAGAGAATAGTGCCATCAACGGCTCGTTCATCTGTGATCGCGGGCGATTCGGTGGCCTTTACCCCAATCATGCTGAGCGTCCCCGAACACCGAAAGTTGACGGGGGAGATGCCCAGTGGCAGCAAGCCCTTGATGCCGCCGTGGCGAGGTTACAGCAGATAGTAGAGACATCAGGCCCAGGTGCTGTTGCCGTGCTCGGTTCGACACGGGCAAGCATGGAAACCATGGCGATGCTCCACCGTTGCTGCCGAGAGCTCCGTTGGAGTGCGCCCTCCTGTTTTGTCGATCCCGGTTTGGAGCGTAAGATACAGAGGGCGATTGCCAGACTTGATGGCACGTTGGCAATCACCTTGGGGGAAGTCGAGCACGCCGATTTCATCCTGGTTGTC
Organism: Desulfobulbaceae bacterium; assembly: GCA_028718985.1. Classification (GTDB taxonomy): domain Bacteria; phylum Desulfobacterota; class Desulfobulbia; order Desulfobulbales; family VMSU01; genus VMSU01. Next base: position 18,959 of record JAQUKQ010000065.1, read on the forward strand.
GGCGCTGATCCGGTGAATGAAGCACCGATGCTGGCCCTTGCCCTACGCCAAGCGGCAAGGCAAGGGAC